>NZ_JBIALD010000002.1:0-98821 GCF_042873115.1 Streptomyces sp. NPDC005017
ATCGTCCGACCCGCCGCCCGAGGACGAACCGCCCCCACAGGCCGCGGTGACGAGAGCGAGAGACAAGGTGACGGCACCTGCGGCCGCGGCTCTGAGGTTGCGCATGGTTCGGCTCCCGAATGCCATCATGGCTTAATTTAGGACGTGAGTTAAACCCTCGGAAACAGCCGCGTCAAGGGTTACGACAGGATCCGCGCGGATCCGTGAGGTCGCGTCACAGCCCTTGACGGATGCGTTCGAACAGTTGAAACATCATCGGCGAGAGAGCGCTCTCACAGCACCCTCCGTTCACTTTCTGAACCAGGAGCCGTCCCATGTCCGATGCCTCCCCGCAACCGCACGACCTGCGCCGATCCACCGTCGGCCGCCGCGCCGTGCTGGCCGCCGCGGCCGCCGCGGCACCCGTTCTCGCCGGTGTCACCACGCCCGCCTCGGCGGCCCCCCGCGCCCGCCGCCGTGCCCTGCCCGGCGGCGGGGACCTCGGTCCCAACGTCCTGGTCTTCGACCCGTCCACACCGGACATCCAGGCCCGGCTGGACGAGGTCTTCCGCCTTCAGGAGTCCGCGCAGTTCGGCTCCGGCCGCTACGCGCTGCTGTTCAGGCCCGGCACCTACCAGGGCCTGAACGCACAACTCGGCTTCTACACCTCGATCGCCGGACTCGGCCTCTCCCCCGACGACACCACCATCAACGGCGACGTGACGGTCGACGCGGGCTGGTTCGGCGGCAACGCCACGCAGAACTTCTGGCGCTCCGCGGAGAACCTCGCGCTCGTGCCCGCGAACGGCGCCAACCGCTGGGCCGTCGCCCAGGCCGCGCCCTTCCGCCGGATGCACATCCGCGGCGGCCTGAACCTCGCTCCCTCCGGCTACGGCTGGGCCAGCGGCGGCTACATCGCCGACAGCCGCGTCGACGGCCAGATCGGCCCGTACTCGCAACAGCAGTGGTACACCCGCGACAGCTCGATCGGCAGCTGGCTCAACGCCGTGTGGAACATGGTGTTCTCCGGCGTCGAGGGCGCTCCGGCGCAGAGCTTCCCGAACCCGCCGTACACCACGCTGGACACCACGCCCGTCTCACGGGAGAAGCCGTTCCTGTACGTCGAGCGCGACGAGTTCCGGGTGTTCCTGCCGGAGAAGCGGGTGAACGCACGCGGGGTGTCCTGGGGGAACGGCACCCCGCGCGGGACCTCGCTGCCGCTGTCGCGGTTCTACGTCGCCCGGCCCGGCGTGTCCGCCGCCACGCTCAACCAGGCGCTCGCGCAAGGGCTGCACCTGCTGCTGACACCGGGCGTCTACCACCTGGACCGGACGGTCCGGGTCGACCGCGCCGACACCGTGGTGCTGGGCCTGGGTTACGCGACCCTGGTGCCCCAGGGCGGGGTCACCGCGCTCAAGGTCGCCGACGTCGACGGGGTCCGGCTCGCCGGGTTCCTGATCGACGCGGGGCCGGTCAACTCCCCGACCCTGCTGGAGGTAGGCCCGCGCGGCGCCAAGCGCGACCACTCCGCCAACCCCACCACCGTCCAGGACGTGTTCATCCGCATCGGCGGCGCCGGCCCCGGCAAGGCCACCACCAGCATGGTGATCAACAACCGCCACACCATCGTCGACCACACCTGGGTCTGGCGCGCCGACCACGGCGAGGGCGTCGGCTGGGAGACCAACCGCGCCGACTACGGCGTCGTCGTCAACGGCTCCGACGTCCTCGCCACCGGCCTGTTCGTGGAGCACTTCAACAAGTACGACGTGCAGTGGTTCGGCGAGCGCGGCCGCACGGTCTTCTTCCAGAACGAGAAGGCGTACGACGCCCCGGACCAGGCCGCGATCCAGAACGGCGCCGTGCGCGGCTACGCCGCCTACCGGGTCGGCGACCGGGTCACCACGCACGAGGGCTGGGGACTGGGCAGTTACTGCTACTACAACGTCGACCCCACGATCGTGCAGGAGCACGGCTTCGCCGCTCCGGTGCGGCCCGGTGTGAGGTTCCACGGCCTGTCGGTCGTGTCCCTCGGCGGCAACGGCCAGTACGCGCATGTCATCAACGGCATCGGCTCGCCGACCTCGGGCACGTCCACGGTGCCGTCGACGGTGGTGTCCTACCCGTGATGTGACGGCCGACTGGTCCGCCGGTGGCTCGGGGGCGGGTGGTGGATCGGGTACGGCTGGTGGCTGGGGTACGGGTGGCGGCTCGGATACGGGTGGCGGCTGGGGTACGGGTGGCGGCTGGGGTATGGGTGGCGGCTGGGGTATGGGTGGCGGCCCCGCCCTTGGGGGTGGGGCCGCCGCCCATGCGCGGGTGTGCCGGGGCGATGGCGGCCTCTCCTTGGGGGGTGGGGCCGCCTGCCCGGCTGTGGGCTAACGCGTCGCGGTGGCCGTCGCCGGGGCCTGTGCGTAGCCGGTCGGGCGGGCCGTGAACGTGCCACGGCCCTGGGTGCGGCCGCGCAGACGCGTCGCGTAGCCGAACAGTTCGGCCAGCGGCACCGTCGCGGTCACGACCGCCGCCCCGCCGCGCTGCGCCTGGCCGGTGACCCGGCCGCGGCGCGCCGCGAGGTCGCCGAGCACACCGCCGACGGCGTCCTCGGGGACCGTGACGGTCACCTCGGCGACGGGTTCGAGCAGCACCATGTCGCAGGCGCGCAGGGCCTGGCGCAGCCCGAGCCGGCCCGCCGTGCGGAAGGCCATCTCCGAGGAGTCCTTCACATGGGTCGCCCCGTCGGTCAGCGTGACCCGCAGCCCGGTGACCTGATGCCCGTCGAACGGCCCCGCCGCGAGCGCGTCACGACAGCCCGCCTCCACGGCACGGACGTACTCCTGCGGCACCCGGCCGCCGACCACCGCCGAGCGGAACTCGAAGCCGGTGCCGCCCGGTTCACCTGACAGCGGCTCCACGTCCAGCACGACATGGGCGAACTGGCCCGCGCCACCGTCCTGTTTGACGTGCCGGTACACCGAACCGGACACGCCTCGCACGACGGTCTCGCGGTAACTCACCTTCGGACGGCCCACGTTGACCTCCAGTCCCAGTTCGCGGCGCATCTTCTCCACCGCGACCTCCAGATGCAGTTCGCCCATGCCGGACAGCACCGTCTGCCCCGTCTCCGCATCGGTGCGCACCCGCAGGGACGGGTCCTCCTCGGCGAGCCGGGCCAGCGCGGCGGACAGCCGGCCCGAGTCACGGGAGGTGAGCGCCTCCACGGCCACGGACACGACGGGGTCGGCCACACCCGGCGGTTCGAGGACGACCGGGGCGTCCGGCGCGCAGAGCGTCGAGCCCGGACGGGCCGCCTTCAGCCCGACCACGGCCACGATGTCACCGGCCACGGCCTGGTCCAGCGGAGCGTGGCGGTCGGCCTGCACCCGCAGGATGCGCCCGATCCGCTCGGTGCGCCGGGTGCCCGGGTCCCACACCGTGTCGCCCTTGTCCAGCGTGCCCGAGTACAGCCGCAGGAACGTCAGCCGCCCGGTCGGGGTGGCATGCACCTTGAACGCCAGCGCGGCGAGCGGTGCCGCCGGGTCGGCGGGGCGCTCCCGTTCCTCGCCCTCGTGCTCACCGCGTACCGGCGGCACGTCGAGCGGGGACGGCAGATACGCCACCACCGCGTCCAGCAGCGGTTCGATCCCGCGGTTGCGGTAGGCCGAGCCGCACAGCACCACGACCCCGTCCCCGCCTCGGGTGAGGTCCCGCAGCGCCGCGGTCAGCGTCGTCGCCGACAGCGTCTCCCGGTCGCAGAACTCCTCCAGCGCGGCCGGGTGGCGTTCGGCCACGGCCTCCTCCAGCAGGCGACGTCGTCGTACGGCCTCCTCGTGCAGTTCGGGTGGCACCGGGCCCTCCTTCGGCGCCTCGGCGCCTTCCGCCCAGACCAGGGCACGCATCGCAACCAGGTCGACGACGCCCCTGAAGCCGTCCTCGGCGCCGATGGGCAGCTGCACCACCAGCGGGGCCGGGTGCAGCCGGTCGCGGATGGAGTCCACGGCCCGGTCCAGGTCGGCGCCCGCGCGGTCCAGCTTGTTGACGAAGGCGATCCTCGGTACGCCGTAGCGCTCGGCCTGGCGCCACACCGACTCGCTCTGCGGCTCCACGCCCGCCACCGCGTCGAACACCGCGACCGCGCCGTCCAGCACCCTCAGCGAGCGCTCCACCTCGTCGGCGAAGTCGACGTGGCCCGGGGTGTCGATCAGGTTGACGCGGTGGCCGTCCCAGGCGCAGCTGACGGCGGCGGCGAAGATGGTGATGCCACGGTCGCGTTCCTGCGGGTCGAAGTCGGTGACGGTGGTGCCGTCGTGGACCTCGCCGCGCTTGTGGGTGGTGCCGGTGGCGTACAGGATCCGTTCGGTGACGGTGGTCTTGCCCGCGTCGACGTGGGCGAGGATGCCCAGGTTGCGGACGGTGGCGAGAAGGTTGGTGACGTTGGCGCGCACGGCCGTTGCCTTTCGGGTGTCTCCGAGTGGGTGCGGCGCGATTCACCATGACGACGGCATGGCCTGACGATCGGTCAGAGTCGTTGTCGAACCGTGGTGGTGGTCGTCACGGCGTCCGGTGGCCGCCGCGCAGCGGGCACCGGGCGGACGGAGACACCAGGATCACCTCGGACCGGGAGGGGGGAACGACGACAGCGGTGCGGTTGCGCACGGCCCGGCTCCCCTCGCTCGACACGGTGGCGCGCCGCCGGTGTGGGGGCGGCGCGCGTTGTTGCCGTGAGTGTAGGGAACCGGGGCGGGTGTCGGCATCCGGTTTTCCGGTCCGGGTGCGTGAACTTGGTCCAAGTCACACGGACTTGGCGTCCGGCGCGTAGAAGTGCCGGCGTACCCGGCGCAGCCAGGCGTCCGCCGGGGCCTCGTCGGGGCGTTCGGGCAGGGCGCTCGCCGTGTCGTCGAAGGCCTGCTCGAAGTGGTTGAGCAGCGGTACGGCTGCCTCGGGGTCCGACGCGACCCGGTCGCCGAAGTCGTGGTAGCCGTCCGGGTCCTCGACCGGGACGGTCAGCGCGCCGGTGCGGTACAGCTCGTAGCCCTGCTCGCACAGGCGCTTCAGGTGCCGGGCGTTCTTGGCGATCCGTCTGCGGGTGTCGGCGTCGGGGGTGCCGTCGCCCCGGCCGAGCAGCTTGCGGCACTGCTGGGTGGCGTAGCCGAGGTAGGCGTCCCTGACGCGGCGGGCGCTGAGGAAGGAGGCGCGGATGCCGATGAGTTCGTCACCGAGGGGGGTTCTGACCTCGTACAACTCGTCCGGGAGCCAGACGAGTTCCATCACGGTGGGGTTGCCGCCGAGGGCCAGTCGGCACCACTTGGCGGCCTCGTGGAGGGTGCGGTCGGGGGACGTGCTGACGTGGGACTCCTTGGGGGTGTGCAGGCCGTGGAGTTCCTCGGTGGGGGCCGCGAACATGCCCAGCCTGTCGACGTCCGAGCCCTCGCGGGCGAGGCCGTACGCGGTGGAGCCGACCACGCCGGACAGGAGGATGTTGGTGACGGTCATGGGAGCCCCCTGGTTCCGGGTGTGCGGGTTGTGGCCTGCCCATGATGGCCCGGGGGGTGCCGGGGTCACCTCGCATTATTTACGACGCGAAGCGACCACGGACGGGGGCGTCGGTCGCCCGCGGCGGGGACGGGACGGGACGGGGGGTGTCCGCCCGCAGCGGCCGCCGTCAGACACCAGAACCCCCGTAGGAGGCCAGCCCGGCGGACCGAGGACGGACACCCCCCGGCCCGGCCCCGCACCCCCACAAACCGCAGGCGCTACCGCAGCCCCCACCGAACACCGACAGGCCGCCGCAGGCGACGCAGGGGCGGGACCCTCTACGGCGACGATCCGCTCGGCGCGCCCGCCACCCACCGGGACGGCCACCGCCTGTCGATCGGGTTCGGGGTGGACGGCGGCGAGATCGCCGTCGTCTCCGCGATCATGCCCGAGGTGGCGGAACGCCGGGCCACGGACAAGGCGCTGCGGATGCGGTCGGCGGAACTGGAACGGATGCCGCCTCAGATCTCACCGCCCCGACGGGGCCCGGGCGAGGAGCCGTTGGGGTGTGGCCCCGCCGAATGCCGGCGCCCGGCTGCCGGTGCCCCGTTGAGGAGTGCGGGGCGCAGCCGGGGTTCCGGCGACACGAAGGGCCGGCCGGGAGTGATCCCGGCCGGCCCTTCGATGGTGTCCGAGGGGGGACTTGAACCCCCACGCCCGATAAAGGGCACTAGCACCTCAAGCTAGCGCGTCTGCCATTCCGCCACCCGGACAAGGTGTCTGCCGCCTGGCGCGGAGGTGTTCCCCGCGGCGACATGGACAACAATACCAAGCTTTCGGAGTGCCTTTCACCTGCGTTTCCGCCCGCTAACCTGGCCTGGTCGGCCCGTACGCCGCGAGCGGGCCGTCTCACCGCGCGTGACGCCGGGCGACCCCTCCCCCGACCGGCGCCCCGCCGCGCGCCGGCGCACGAGCCGCCGCTCGTCCGCCGGGCCCTGCCTCACGGTCCGCAGGGCCAGGCCGACGCCCATGAACACCCCGCGCCAGGACGCCCCCGAGGCCGCCGGGACCCGGCAGGCTCTCCCGGGCGTCAGGGAGGTCCTGCCAGTCCGCCGGGCGCGAGAAGCGCGTTCCCGACCGGCGTCAGGACGTGCCGCGGGCGTGGTACGACTTCCGGGTGTGCTCGGTGTGCTCGCGCATCAGCCGGCCGGCCAGCTGCTCGTCGCGTTCGTCGATCGCGGCGATCAGGGCGCGGTGCTCGATCCAGGACTGTGCGCCGCGCTGGCGGGCGACGGGCGTGTAGTACCAGCGCACGCGACGGTCGACCTGCCCGGCCAGTTCGGCGAGGACGGCGTTGCCCGCCAGCTCCATGATCTTGGCGTGGAACCGGGCGTTGAGGGCGACGGCGGCGTCGACGTCGTCGGCCGCGACCGCGCGCTCGCCCTCGGCGCAGAGCTCCTCCAGCGCGCTCACCCCGGCGGCGTTCGCGCCCGCGGCGGCGAGCCGGGCGGCCTCCGCCTCCAGCAGTGTGCGCACGGTCAGGAGCTGGTCGGCCTCCTGCTCGGTCGGCTCGTGCACGAACGCGCCCTGGGCGGGCCGCAGATCGACCCAGCCCTCGGTGTTGAGCCGCTGGAGCGCCTCGCGCACCGGCTGCCGGGAGACGCCGAGGTGCCCGGCGAGTTCGCTCTCGACGAGGTGCTGGCCCGGCTGGAGGGCACGGGTGCTGATCAGCTCCAGCAGTGCCTCGTAGACCCGCTCGCGCAGCGGCCCGGGCCGTTCGAGCTTCGGCACCGTCCCCTGGGGCAGTCCGGTCGACAACATGCGTCCCTCCTCGGCGGAGCCGTGCACCGCAGGCCGAAGCCGGTACGGATCGGCTTTCGTCTACAGCCTACGGCGCACAATCGAGGCCCGCCCGGAAGGGGCTCAGGGGCAGCGCACGACCTGCCCGGCGTAGGACAGGTTCCCGCCGAAGCCGAAGAGCAGGACCGGGTCGCCCGTGGAGATTGCGCCCTGCTCCACGAGCTTGGAGAAGGCCAGCGGGATGCTCGCGGCGGAGGTGTTGCCCGAGTCGACGACATCGCGGGCGACGACGGCGTTGACCGCGCCGATCTTCCCGGCGAGCGGCTCGATGATCCGCAGGTTGGCCTGGTGCAGCACGACCGCGGCGAGCTGTTCCGGGGTGAAGCCGGCCCGCTCGCAGGCCTGCCGGGCCAGCGGCGGGAGCTGCTGGGTGGCCCAGCGGTACACGCTCTGCCCCTCCTGCGCGAACCGCGCGGGCTCCCCCTCGATGCGCACGGCGTGTCCCATCTCGGGGACCGAGCCCCAGAGCACGGGTCCGATGCCGGGCTCGTCGCTCTCCGGGCAGGCCTCGACGACGGCGGCCCCCGCTCCGTCGCCGACGAGGACACAGGTGGTGCGGTCGGTCCAGTCGGCCACCGCGGACATCTTGTCGGCGCCGATGACCAGCGCGCGCTTCGCCGCGCCCGCGCGGACGGTGTGGTCGGCCGTGGCCAGCGCGTGGGTGAACCCGGCGCACACCACGTTGACGTCTATGGCCGCGGGCCCCGGGACGCCGATGCGGGCGGCGACCCGGGCGGCGGTGTTCGGGGACCGGTCGACGGCCGTGGAGGTGGCGACCAGCACGAGGTCGATGTCGGCGGGGGTCAGCCCCGCGGCCGCGAGCGCCTTGGCGGCGGCGTGGGCGGCCAGTTCGTCCACGGGCTCGTCGGGCCCCGCGATGTGCCGGGTACGGATGCCGACGCGGCTCCTGATCCATTCGTCACTGGTGTCGACCTTCGCCGTGAGCTCCTCGTTGGTGAGCACTCCGGCGGGCTGATAGTGACCGACAGCGGCGATGCGCGAGCCGTACATGTGTATGGACCCCCTATGACCTCAAGTTGCGGGATCCACCAGTCTTGTCAGTGACTGATCGGTAGCCGGACAGGTGATGTCACAGGAATCTCGTGCCCGCGTTGTCGGCTTCCGTCAGAGCCCGGCGCTCTGCGCGAACCCTTGCCGACCACTCGTCCATACCGTAGACAATATTTCGTCGACCAGATGCTGTCGTCGACGCGATCCGGCCGTTTCCAGCTCTGATCCGGCCGTTCCCGGCCTGCCGGGCATCCATGGCGGACCCGGGCCACCTCCGCGGTACTCCCCCGACCGGACGGAGCGTCCCCACGGTGAGACTCTCCCCGCGGACGGCCGCATGATGGGCGGGACCGTGCGGGACGGTGCAGGACAATGAACGCGTGAACCGACGGAACCGGGACTGATGGGCGCATGGGACGAGTCACGGAACGACGCAAGGTGATCCGGATCCGGGACGGGGTGGTCTCCGCCCGCCCGGACACCCTGGTCGCCGAGGAACCCCTGGAGATCCGGCTGAACGGCCGGCCGCTGGCCATCACCATGCGCACACCCGGCGACGACTTCGCGCTCGCCGCCGGGTTCCTGGTCAGCGAGGGCGTGCTCGCCGAGCGGAAGGACCTCCAGAACATCGTCTACTGCGCGGGCGCCACCGCAGACGGTGTGAACACCTACAACGTGGTCGACGTGCGGACCGCCCCGGACGTGATGGTCCCGGACATCACGCTGGAGCGGAACGTGTACACCACGTCCTCCTGCGGGCTGTGCGGCAAGGCCAGTCTGGACGCGGTGCGCACGACGGCACGCTGGTCCCTCTCCGACACTCCCCCGCTGCGGATCGGGCCCGGGCTGCTGGCCTCGCTGCCCGACCGGCTGCGCGCCGCCCAGCACGTGTTCGACCGCACGGGCGGCCTGCACGCGGCGGCGCTGTTCTCCGAGGACGGCGAGCTGATCGACGTACGCGAGGACGTCGGCCGGCACAACGCCGTCGACAAGCTGGTCGGCCGGGCGCTGCAGGACGGGCGGCTGCCGCTGTCCCGGGCGATCCTGCTGGTGTCGGGGCGGGCCTCGTTCGAACTGGCGCAGAAGGCGGTCATGGCCGGCATCCCGGTGCTCGCGGCGGTGTCCGCGCCGTCGTCGCTCGCCGTGGACCTGGCCGCCGAGACCGGGCTGACCCTGGTGGGTTTCCTGCGGGGAAGCTCCATGAACGTGTACGCGGGCGAGGACCGCCTCGCCCTGCGGTCGGCGGCCGGGTCCTGACGGTCCGGACCCCGGGGCGAGAAGCCCGGGCGTGACCGGTCGGGCCGCCGGATCCGGGGCCCCATGGACCCGGCGCGCCGCACCGGCTAACGTCGCCGGGGATGTCCGTCGACGCCCGCGCACGACAGCGCACGGGGGCCGGGATCGGCCTGCTGCTCGCCCTGGTGCTCGGGGCGGTGCTGCTCGGCGTGCTGCCCGAGGACGGTGACGGGAGCGACGACGGCTGCGCGCCCCGCGTCGTCGGGTCCTGGTCCGCCGACGACGCGCTCACCGGCGAGTTCGCCCGCTACGGCGACGACCCGGCCCGCGCCGACGACTGGACCGGCGGCGACGGCACCCACTCGGTGCGGCTGCCCGACGGCCGGCTGCTCTGGCTGTTCTCGGACACCTATCTCGGCCGGGTGTACGCCCCGCCCAACCCCTCCGGCGAGTCCGCCTCCTGGCGCGACGCGAGCACCCCCCTCGTGCGCAACTCGGCCGTGCTGATGCGCGACGGACGCCTGGAGAGCACCCTGCCCGCGCCCCTCTTCCCGGACCCCGCGCCCGGTCAGTGGCGCTGGCCGGTGGCCGCCCGGGTCGAGCCCCGGTCCCCCGGCGCCACCGAACAGGTGCTGCGCGTCCTGCTGTGGGTGCGCGCCGCCGGACAGCCGCCCTGGATCTACGGCACCCCCCTCGCCACCGAGGTCGCCACGCTCTCACTGCCCGGCCTGCGCGTGGAGTCCACCGTGCGGGTGCACGACGAGCAGGGCGTACCCGATCCGTCCCGACGCGTGCTGTTCGGGACGACGCTCGTCGAGGAGGACGGCTGGACGTACGTCTACGGCGGTGACGACGGCCGCCCCGCCGGACGCCCGGTGTCCTCGGCGTACGTCGCCCGGGTGCCCGAGGGCGGCCTCGGCGACCCGTCGGCCTGGGAGTACTGGACGGGCGAGGAGTGGTCGGCGGGGGTGCGGCCGGGCGCGGTGCTCGGGGACCGGACCCGCAGTGGTGTGGGCAGTGCCTTCTCGGTGGCGCGCGACGGGCGGACGTACGTGCTGTTCACCATGGCCGCGGGGACGGCCGGGCTGGCCACCGTGACCTCGTACTGGTCCTGCTCCCCCACCGGGCCCTGGCACGGTCCGGCCAAGGGCTTCGGGCCGCCGCTGCCGGGCTCCGGGGTCGCCGCGTACAACCCGCAGACGCATCCCGAACTGGGCGGCGGCGGGCGGCTCGTGCTCAGCTACGACGTCAACTGGCTCGACCCGGCGGGCGCCGCCGTCCAGCTCAGCGGGAATGTCGCCCTGTATCGACCGCGGTTCGTGACCCTGCGGCTGAGGAACGAGCGCTGACCGGTTCGACGGGGTCGCGGGAGCGGCGCCGGGCGATCACCGCGCACACCATCAGCTGCATCTGGTGGAAGAGCATCAGCGGCAGCACGGCCAGCGAGGCCTGCGCGCCGAACAGCACGCTCGCCATGGGCAGCCCGGCTGCCAGGGACTTCTTGGAGCCCGCGAACTGGATCGCGATCCGGTCGGCCCGGCCGAAGCCCAGCGCCCGGGAGCCGTACCAGGTCAGCGCCAGCATCACCGCGAGCAGCACGGCCTCGACCAGCAGCAGGCCGCCGAGCCGCAGCGGGCTGACCTGGTGCCAGACGCCCTGGACCACGCCCTCGCTGAACGCGGTGTAGACGACCAGCAGGATCGAGCCGCGGTCGACCAGGCCCAGCACCTTCTTGTGCCGCTTCACGAAGGCCCCGATCCAGGGGCGCAGTAGCTGCCCCGCGAGGAAGGGCACGAGCAGGTGCAGCACGATCCCGAGCAGCGCGTCGGCCGAGAACCCGCCCGTGCCGCCGCCCAGCAGGGAGGCCGCGAGCAGCGGGGTGAGCACGATGCCCACGAGGGAGGAGAAGGAACCGGCGCAGATCGCGGCGGGCACGTTGCCGCGGGCGATCGAGGTGAAGGCGATCGAGGACTGGATGGTCGAGGGAACGAGGGTGAGGAAGAGCAGGCCCTGGTGGAGCGGCTGGGTCAGCAGCAGCGGGACGAGGCCGCGGGCGGCCAGGCCCAGCAGCGGGAAGACCATGAAGGTGCAGGCCAGGACCGTGAGGTGCAGCCGCCAGTGGCGCAGGCCGTCCAGCGCCTCACGGGTGGACAGGCGCACGCCGTACAGGAAGAACAGCAGCGCGATCGCCACGTCGGAGGCGCCGGACGCGATGTCCGCGCCCACTCCGCGCGCCGGGAGCAGGGCGGCGAACCCGACGGTCCCGAGCAGCAGCAGGACGTACGGATCGATCGGCAGCCGACTCGGCCGGGTCAGGCGTCTCACGGTGCTCGGTCGCTCCACTTGTGTTCGGTCACTCGCCTTGCCTTCCGCCCCGTCCGCGCCGACGGGTTCCCCGCTCCATCCTGCCCCTCCCCCGGCCGATCGGGAATCCCGTACACCGCACTTACTGTCATCACGTTCCGCGATAGCCTCGGCCCATGTACGAGCCCGCCCATCTGCGCACGTTCCTCGCCGTGGCCCAGACGCTGAGCTTCACCCAGGCGGCGCGGCGGCTGGGGCTGCGCCAGTCGACGGTGAGCCAGCACGTGCGGCGTCTGGAGGAGGCGGCCGGCCGGACCCTGTTCAGCCGGGACACCCACTCGGTGGAGCTGACCGAGGACGGGGAGGCGATGCTCGGCTTCGCGCGGCGGATCCTGGAGGCGCACGAGCAGGCGGCGGCGTTCTTCACCGGCACCCGGCTGCGCGGGCGGCTGCGCTTCGGCGCCTCGGAGGACTTCGTGCTGACCCGGCTGCCGGAGATCCTCGAACGGTTCCGGCACGACCATCCCGAGGTCGACCTGGAGCTGACGGTGGAGCTGTCGGGCACGCTCCACGAGCAGCTGGGGGCCGGGAGGCTGGATCTGGTGCTGGCCAAGCGGCGGGCGGGTGATCCGCGCGGGCAGCTGGTCTGGCACGACCGGCTGGTGTGGATCGGCGGCGAGCGGCTGCGGCTGGACCCGGGCCGGCCGGTGCCGCTGATCGTCTATCCGCCGCCCGGCATCACCCGGGCGATGGCCCTGGAGGCGCTGGAGCGGGAGGGCCGCGAGTGGCGGGTCGCCTGCACCAGCGGCAGCCTCAACGGGCTGGTCGCCGCCGCCCGCGCGGGCCTCGGCGTGATGGCCCACTCCCGCGGCCTGATCCCGCCCGGCCTGGTCCGGGTCCCGGACCGGGCGGGGCTGCCCGAGCTGGGCAGGGTCGACTTCGTCCTGGTCCACAACCGCCGCCGCGCCTCGGCCCAGGGCCCGGCGGACGCCCTGGCGGCGGCGGTCCTCGCGGGCGGGGTACGGCCCGAGCGGGGCGGGCGGCGGGAGCCGGTGTGAGGGGCGGGCGAGTCTGAGGAGTGGGCCGGGCGCGAGGGCGTGGGCGCCGGAGCGGCCCGCAGCGGCCTGCGGCGAACGGGAGCGGCCCGGAGAGAAGGTCCGGAGAGAACCGGAGTGACGGATTCAGTCGATCCGGCGCTGACGGGAGAGAGGCCGGCGTCCACGTCCGGCCGACGGGCCGGGGAAGGGCCGCGTCGGCGGGGCCGGAAGGCGGGGCTCGGGTCGTACAGATTCCGTGGAGATTACGGCCCGGAAACTTACTGGCTCGTCAGGAAGCTGTCCGTCCCTTCCCCATCTGCACGGTTTTTCCCCCGCCGACCGGTGCGGACCTGAGCACCGCTCCGCTTTCGGGGCCCTGCCGCTCTCCGATGCTGGTGGGGTAGCTTTCACGGCGCTGCGAGGCGCCACATCGAGGCGGGAGCGGGTTTGCGCGAGTTCACCAACCCTCCGTTGGCGTTGGCACCGCCGGTGGGCGGCCTTGCCGACGTCGTCTTCGAGCGCGCCCAGGAGGACCCGCACCATGTCGCGCTCGGCCGCAAGGACGAGTCCGGGCAGTGGCGGGACGTGACCTCGGCGGAGTTCCGTGACGAGGTGCTGGCGCTGGCCAAGGGCCTGCTCGCCCAGGGCGTCCGGTTCGGCGACCGGGTCGCCATCATGTCCCGCACCCGCTACGAGTGGACCCTGTTCGACTTCGCGCTGTGGACGATCGGCGCCCAGGTGGTGCCGCTGTACCCGACCTCCTCGGCCGAGCAGGTCTTCTGGATGCTCCACGACGCCGAGGTGACGGCCGCGGTCGTGGAGCACGAGGACCACGCCATGACCATCGCCACGGTCATCGACCGGCTGCCCCGCCTCGACCGGCTGTGGCAGCTCGACGCGGGCTGTGTGCAGGAGCTGTACGACGCCGGGGCGCATCTGGAGGACGACGTGGTGCACCGGCACCGTCGCGCGGTGACGCCCGACTCGGTGGCCACGATCATCTACACCTCGGGCACGACCGGCCGCCCCAAGGGCTGTGTCCTCAGCCACGGCAACTTCATGTACGAGGCGGACACCGTCAGCGAGCGCTGGGAGCCGGTGTTCCACTCCCGCAAGGGCGACGAGGCGTCCACGCTGCTGTTCCTGCCGCTCGCGCACGTCTTCGGACGGATGGTGGAGGTGGCGGCGGTCCGCGGCGGGGTCCGCTTCGGGCACCAGCCGAGGCTGGACGCGGCCGCGCTGCTGCCGGACCTGGCCGCGTTCCGGCCGACGTTCGTCCTGGCCGTGCCGTACATCTTCGAGAAGGTGTTCGCGGCGGCCCGCCGCAAGGCGGAGAAGGAGGGCAAGGCCGGGCCGTTCGAGAAGGCCGTCGAGGTAGCGGTGAAGTACGCCGACGCCGTGGAGGAGAAGGCCTGGGGCATCGGGCCGGGGCCGTCGGCGGGACTGCGCATGCAGCACCAGTTCTTCGACAAGCTCGTCTACGCCAAGGTGCGCGCGGCGATGGGCGGCCGTATCCGCAACGCCATGTCGGGCGGCTCGGCGATGGACCGGCGGCTCGGACTGTTCTTCGCGGGCGCGGGCGTACAGATCTACGAGGGCTACGGCCTGACCGAGTCCACCGCCGCCGCCACGGCCAACCCGCCCGAGCGCACCCGCTTCGGCACGGTCGGCCGGCCGGTGCCCGGGGTGACCGTGCACATCGCCGAGGACGGCGAGATCTGGCTGCGCGGCGACAACGTCTTCCAGGGCTACCTCAACAACCCCAAGGCCACCGACGAGACCCTGCACGACGGCTGGCTGGCCACCGGCGACGTCGGCCAGGTCGACGAGGACGGCTATCTCACGATCACCGGCCGCAAGAAGGAGATCCTGGTGACCTCCGGCGGCAAGAGCGTCTCCCCCGGTGTGCTGGAGGAGCGGGTGCGCGAGCATCCGCTGGTCCACCAGTGCGTGGTCGTCGGCAACGACCGCCCGTTCGTCGCGGCGCTGATCACCCTCGACCAGGAGGCCGTCGAGCACTGGCTCGCCATGCAGAACAGGCCCCGGCTGACGGCCGCCGACCTGGTGCACGACCCGGATCTGGAGGCCGAGGTGCGCAGGGCGGTGGTGGCAGCCAACACCCTTGTGTCACAGGCCGAGTCCATCCGCACCTTCCGCATCCTGGCGCAGCCCTTCACCGAGGAGCACGGACTGCTCACGCCCTCGCTGAAGCTCAAGCGCAAGGCGATCGAGAAGGCGTACGCGTCGGAGGTCGACGCGCTGTACGAGGTGTGAGGCCCGGCGTCACCGCCGCACGGGTTCCCCGGTAAGGAATGCGTCCCGCTCCGTGGTCGTTGACCATGGGCGTACCACCGGACAGCGGACGACGAATCGAGAGCCCGTGAGCAGCAAGGTCCCCCCGATCATCCTCAACAACGGTGTCGAGATGCCCCAGCTGGGCTTCGGCGTCTGGCAGGTGCCGGACGCGGAGGCGCAGAACGCGGTCGCGACGGCGCTGGAGTTTGGGTACCGCAGCGTCGACACCGCGGCGATCTACGGCAACGAGGCGGGCACCGGCAAGGCCATCGCCGCCTCCGGCGTCCCGCGCGAAGAGATCTTCGTGACCACCAAGCTCTGGAACAGCGACCAGGGCTACGACTCCACGCTGCGCGCGTTCGACGACTCCGCCGCCAAGCTGGGCCTGGAGTACGTGGACCTGTATCTGATCCACTGGCCGGTCCCGGCGCGCGACCGCTACGTCGACACCTACCGGGCTTTCGAGAAGCTGCTCGGTGACGGGCGGGTCCGGGCCGTCGGTGTCTCCAACTTCCTGCCGGAGCACCTGGAGCGCCTCATCGGCGAGACCTCGGTGATCCCGGCGGTCAACCAGATCGAGCTGCACCCGCACCTGCAGCAGCACGCCGCCCGCGCCTACCACGCGGAGCAGGGCATCCGCACCGAGGCCTGGTCCCCGCTGGGCCAGGGCAAGGGCCTGCTGGAGGTCCCGGCGATCGTGGCCGTGGCCCAGAAGCACGGCCGCACCCCGGCGCAGATCGTCCTGCGCTGGCATCTCCAGCAGGGCACCATCGTGATCCCGAAGTCCGTGACCCCGTCCCGGATCAGGGAGAACATCGAGGTCTTCGACTTCACCCTGGACACCGAGGACCTGGCCGCGATCGGCGCCCTCAACGAGGACCGCCGTCTGGGCCCGAACCCGGCGACGTTCGACATGGCCTGACCCGGGGGGTCTCCCGCCGGGCCCGGCCGGCCGCCCCGGCCGTCGGTGTCACAGCGTCCGCGTCGCCGTGTGGACCGTGTGAGCCGCGAGGACGAACACGTCGGGGCGGTGGTGGACGCTCGCGCCGTCGGCCGGGTCGACGAGGCGGTCGAGGGTGGCGCGGTCCTCGGCGTCGAGTCCGTCGGCCATCGCCTCGCGGAGGCGGGAGAGGGTCGCGGCGACGTAGGCGCGGGCCCGGTCGGTGGCGGGGGCGGGAAGGTCGAGCAGGAAGGTGCGGGTGCCGGTGGGCTTCAGTCCCGCCGAGGCGAGCAGGGCGGCCCAGTCCTCGGTCTCGTCGACCACGCCGGGCAGCGAGGCGCGCATCCGGGCGAACCACTCGGACTCGACGGCGTCCAGCCGGTCCTGGAGGCCAGGGCGGCCGATGCCGATGTCGCGGGGCAGGAAACGGGCCGGCAGTCCGCCCTCCATCAGGGCGAGGGTGCCACCGGGCGCGAGACACCCGGCGAACTCGGCGAGAGCGGCGCGCTGGTCGCCCAGGTGGTGCAGGCTGCGGCTGGCCCACAGCAGGTCGGCGGGGTAGTCGAGATCGCCCAGGGCGTCGGGCAGTTCACCGGCCAGGGTGCCGAAGCGGTCGGCGACACCCAGCCGCTCGGCACGGGCGCGGGCCCGCTCCAGCAGGGGCTCGTTGCCGTCGACGGCAACGACCCGGGCTCCGGGGAAGGTGTCGGCGAGCAGACAGGCGACCACACCGGGGCCGCTGCCCGCGTCGACGACCAGGCCGGGATCGGTCTGCCGCTTGCCGAGCCAGGCCAGGGCGTGCTCGTACAGCGGTGTGAACAGTTCCGCCTGCGACTCCAGCAGCGGGCCCATCTCGGCCCAGTCGATGTCGGTGGTGTCGTGGTGATGGTGTCCCGGGCCCTCGTGCGGGTCGTGCTCGCCGTGCTGGTGGTGTGCGTGCGCCATGGTGGTCAGCCTCTCCTCCGGATGCGGCCAGCGTGCGCCGACGCACCGGGGCGGGGCCAGTCCTGTTGCCGGAACCGCAAAACCGGCGGCCTTCTGTTGCCGCGCGGGACGCGGCGGGCCACCCGCCGAACCGGGCCCGGCGGGTGGGGTCCCGCCGGGACCGGGGCCACTCCCGGTCCCGGCGGGGCGTACCCTCCGGCCGGTCAGGACAGCGGCGGGTACGCGTTCTGCATCAGCTGCCGGAACTGTGCCGAGAACCACTGCCCGGAGAGGGGCGCGTCCGGCAGGGAGCCCGACATGCTGTTGCCGTTGCGGGCGTTGCCGGTGTACGTCGGGTCGCACATCCGGTCGAAGCCCTTGCCCTCGTCGTTCGGGATCTCCTTGCTGGCGCCGTCGGACTCGCCCGGGGGCTTCATCCAGACGTACGCGTCGATCCCGGCCGCGGGCGCGGCCTGCGGGCGTTCGCCGAGGCCGGCTCCGGCCTGGTTGCACCAGTTGCCGAGGTGGATGCGGCGGTCGTAGCGGCCGCCGTTGACATAGGTGTCGACGCTGGTGGTCGCGCCGGGGCCGGTCGGCCGCTGGGTGCCGCCCCAGCCGTTGCGGGAGGTGTCGATGAGCATGCCCAGCTTCGAGTCGAAGCCGATGGAGACCAGCTTGTCGCGCATGGCCTGGGCGTAGGACAGCTCGTCGGTGTAGCGGTTCCAGTCGACCCACTTGGACTGGCGCACGGAGGTGCCGTTCACCGTGTCCGTGATCTTGAAGTTGTCCTCCTTCAGCGCGCTGTAGTTGGCGGTGTTGACGATGAAGCCGTGCACGTCGGCGACGGTCGCGCCCTCCGAGACGGCCGCGGACTTGAACATGTCGGCGGAGGCGCCGAAGTTGTCGTCCCAGCCGAGCCAGCCGTGGTGGCCGGCGTCGATGTAGTTGTAGACGTTGCCGATGTCGCCCAGCTTGTTCAGGGCGTAGCCGACGCCCTTCTGGTAGTTGCCGTTGGCCTTCATCACGTCGCAGTTGGGCGTGGCGGTCGGCCGGCCGGAGACGTTGGTGACGAGGTTCGGCAGCGAGTCGATCTCGACCGTGGTGACGATCCGCAGCCCGCTGTACTTGGAGTCGGCGAGGATCGCGGCGATCGGGTCGATGTACTGGGTCTTGTACCTGCCGATCTCCGTCGGGCCCAGCTCGCCGTTGGAGGCGAGGGCGGCGCAGTCACGGCCGGGCAGGTTGTAGACGACGAGCTGGACGACGAGTTCGCCGGAGCCCTTCTGCCGCAGCGCCTCGTCGAGGTGGGCGCGCAGGCCCATCCCGCCGTTGACCCCGTTGATCGCGGCGATCCGGTCCAGCCACACACCGGTGGGCTGGTTGGAGACGCGGCTGCCGCCCGGTTCCGCGGCGGCCTTCGCGGCCCACTCGGGGTTCACGTACACCTTGGCGCCCGCGTAGGGGTTGTCCACCCGCCCGGAGGGGGTTCCGGGGTCCGTCGGGCCGGGGTCCGTTGGGCCGGGGTCGGTGGGGCCGCCGCCGTCGACGTTGCAGGTGACGCCGTCGAGGGTGAAGGCCGCCGGTACCGCGTTGGAGCCGCTGTAGGCGCCCTGGAAGCCGAAGCTGACCGAACCGCCGGTCGGCAGGCTGCCGTTGTAGCTCTCGTTGGCCGCCGTGACGGCCGTCCCGGACTGCGTGATCTTCGCGTTCCAGCCGTTGGTGATCCGCTGGTTGCCGGCGTACGACCACTTCACCGCCCAACTCGACTTGGCGGCCGAGTTGTTGGTGACGGTGACATTGGTGGTGAAGCCGGAGCCCCAGTCGTTCTGCACCTGGTAGTCGACGGTACATGCGGCCGCGGCCGCGGCCGCGCCGGGGACGACGGCCAGGGCCGTGCCGGAGGCGCCGGCGACGAGCGCCAGTGCGGCCAGCAACGCCATTCTGTTACGGCTCATGAGTGCGGGTTTCCTTCTCTGCGGGGGGAGTTCACTGACGGTCGGAACGCAGGTGATCGCGCGGCCCGATCCCGGCCGGCGTGGAGGTGCCTTCGTGCGCGGAGATCGGGGCAGGTCCGGTACCGCGGTTCCGGGGTGTTCCAGGTCCGGCCCGGGCGGCGGAGTGCGCGCACGCCGACCGCGCCATGACGCGGCCGATGCCGAGGTGCGCACGGGTGACTCACCGTTCCGTCGGCGGCCGGGGGACCCGGGCGGCGTCGGGAGCGGGGGTGGAGTCCCAGCAGCTCTCACTGGAACGGGAGTCGAGGGGGTGGGCCTGCCCGACGGCCCACGGCGGCGCCGGCAGGTGAACGAGCTGAACGCGGGGGGTGTCGCATGAGCGATTCCTTGCGGGCCGGGTGTGCCGTGACGGCACACGTCGACTGATGGAAGCGCTCCCACTGGTGCGTTGGAAGGTAGCGCCAAGCGACGGTGGATGACCAGAGGGTTGCCTTGACTTTCCGCAAATGGCGTCTGTCGAATCTTTTCGACTGTCCACACGCCTTGACCGGATACCACCCCGTCCTCACTATGGGAGCGCTCCCACTGGTTCAACCCTTGACTTCGTCTCCGAGCCGCAAGGAGGAACCAGCACGTGAGACCCCCACACCCGCGCAGAGCCGTCCGAAGGCTGTGGACCGCCGTCGTCGCAGCTCTGGCGCTGCCCCTGACCATGCTGGCGACGGGTTCGGCCCCCGCACAGGCGGCCGCGCTCCAGTGCGGCGTCGACTACAAGACCAACGACTGGGGCTCCGGCTTCACCGCGGACCTGACGATCACCAACCGCGGTACGGACGCGATCGACGGCTGGACGCTGACCTACGCCTACACCGGCAACCAGCAGCTCTCCAACGGCTGGAACGGGACCTGGTCCCAGTCCGGCAAGGCGATCACCGTGCGCAACGCCGGCTGGAACGGCACGATCGCCGCCGGGGCCGCGGTGACGACCGGCGCCCAGTTCGCCTACAGCGGCACCAACGCCGCCCCGACGTCGTTCGCCGTCAACGGCACCACCTGTGCCGGCGCCCACCAGCCGCCGGTCACCGTGCTGACCAGCCCGGCCGCGGGCGCGGTGTACTCGCGAGGAGACGCCGTCCCCCTTGCGGCCACCGCCGCCGCGGCCGACAACGCCACCATCGGCAAGGTCGAGTTCTACGACGACACGACCCTGCTCGGCACCGACACCAGCGCGCCGTACTCCCTGTCGGTGTCCACGCTCGCCGTGGGCGGCCACTCGCTGGTGGCGAAGGCGTACGACAGCCTGGGTGCCTCCGCGGCCTCCACGCCGGTCGGCATCACCGTCGCCGCGGGGCCCGCCGTGGTCGCCTCACCGGCCCAACTCCCGGTCCAGCAGGGCAAGTCGGGCACGTACGACGTGAAGCTTTCCACGCGGCCCAGCGCCGACGTGACCGTCACCACCGCCCGGGTGAGCGGCAACACCGGACTGTCGGTGACCGCCGGCGCCTCGCTCACCTTCACCCCGTCGAACTGGAACACCGCCCAGAAGGTGACCGTCACGGCCGCCGCGAGCGGTACCGGCTCGGCCGTCTTCGAGTCGACGGCCGGCGGGCACGCCAAGGCGAGCGTCACGGTGACCCAGATCGCCGCGACGAAGGAGTACGACGCCCGCTTCCTGGAGCTCTACGGGAAGATCACCAACCCGGCGAACGGCTACTTCTCCCCCGAGGGCATCCCGTACCACTCGGTGGAGACGCTGATCGTCGAGGCGCCCGACCACGGCCATGAGACCACCTCCGAGGCCTACAGCTATCTGCTGTGGCTCCAGGCCATGTACGGCAAGGTGACGGGCGACTGGTCCAAGTTCAACGGGGCCTGGGAGATCATGGAGAAGTACATGATCCCCACCCACGCCGACCAGCCGACCAACTCCTTCTACAACGCCTCCAAGCCCGCCACCTACGCACCCGAGCTGGACACGCCGAACGAGTATCCGGCCAGGCTGGAGACGGGCGTGTCGGTCGGCCCCGACCCGATCGCGGCCGAGCTCAGGAGCGCGTACGGCACGGACGACGTCTACGGCATGCACTGGCTCCAGGACGTCGACAACGTCTACGGCTACGGCAACTCCCCCGGCAAGTGCGAGGCGGGTCCGGCGGACACCGGCCCGTCCTACATCAACACCTTCCAGCGCGGCGCGCAGGAGTCGGTGTGGGAGACCGTGCCGCAGCCGACCTGCGACGCCTTCAAGTACGGCGGCAGGAACGGGTATCTGGACCTGTTCACCGGTGACTCCAGCTACGCCAGGCAGTGGAAGTTCACCAACGCCCCCGACGCCGACGCGCGTGCCGTACAGGCGGCGTACTGGGCGGACGTGTGGGCCGAGCAGCAGGGCAAGGGGGCGGACGTCTCCGCGACCGTGGCCAAGGCCGCGAAGATGGGCGACTACCTGCGCTACGCGATGTACGACAAGTACTTCAAGAAGGTGGGCAACTGCGTCGGCCCGACGGCCTGCCCGGCCGGCACCGGCAAGGACTCGTCCCACTACCTGCTGAACTGGTACTACGCCTGGGGCGGAGCCACCGACACCTCGGCGGGCTGGGCCTGGCGCATCGGCTCCAGCCACGCGCACGGCGGCTACCAGAACCCGCTGGCCGCGTACGCGCTGGCCAACTACGCCGATCTGAAGCCGAAGTCGGCGACCGGTCAGGCGGACTGGGCCAAGTCCCTCACGCGTCAGGTCGAGTTCTACCGCTGGCTCCAGTCCAGCGAGGGCGCGATCGCGGGTGGAGCGACCAACAGCTGGGCGGGCCGCTACGCGACCCCGCCGGCCGGGACGTCCACGTTCTACGGCATGTACTACGACGAGAAGCCCGTCTACCACGACCCGCCGTCCAACCAGTGGTTCGGCTTCCAGGCGTGGTCGATGGAACGGGTCGCCGAGTACTACCAGCAGACGGGGAACGCGGCGGCGAAGTCGGTGCTCGACAAGTGGGTCGACTGGGCGCTGTCCAAGACGACCGTGAACCCCGACGGCACGTTCCGGATCCCCTCCACGCTCGCGTGGTCGGGGCAGCCCGACACCTGGAACGCGTCGAGTCCCGGAGCCAACAACGGACTTCATGTCTCCGTGGTCGACTACACCGACGACGTCGGTGTGGCCGCCGCGTACGCCAAGACGCTGACGTACTACGCGGACCGCTCGGGTGACACCGAGGCGGCGACCACGGCGAAGAAGCTGCTGGACGGCATGTGGAACCACCACCAGGACGCGCTGGGCATCGCCGTGCCGGAGACCCGGACCGACTACAACCGGTTCGACGACACGGTGTACGTCCCGAGCGGGTGGACGGGCACGATGCCGAACGGTGACGCGATCAACTCGTCGTCGACGTTCGCGTCGATCCGGTCCTTCTACGAGAACGACCCGTCGTGGTCGAAGATCGAGGCGTATCTGGCCGGTGGGGCCGCGCCGACGTTCACGTATCACCGGTTCTGGGCCCAGGCGGACATCGCGCTCGCCATGGGGGCGTATTCCGAGTTGCTCGAGTAGCTCGGGGCTTCTGCCGGTTGTCGGGCGCGGGTGGGCGCCGACCGCGTTCGGGCTGGGTGATCGGAACTGCACGGTCGTCCGATCACCCAGTACGGCTGAGTACACCTACTCATGAGGAGGTGCCCTCCCGTCGCGCAGGCTGGTCGCACACCACCGAGAGGGAGTCACCCGTGCACACGACCAGCCGAGCCCGTCTGCTGCCGCTCCTCGCCCTGGCCGGCCTGACCGCCGCCCTGACGACCGGGTGTTCCCTGGAGCAGGACGCCGTCTGCTCCGGCGGTCGGTACCCGGTGCTGGCCGTGAACGACGCCGGGAGCGACTGCGTCGACGACGGCCGGGAGCCGGCACCGGGCTGGGCCCGCTACCCGCAGGGCAAGGTCCCCGAGCGCGTCGGCGACAAGTGGTACGAGTACTGGCAGACCCGGACCCTCGACGAGAACGGGGCCGTGGTCCCGGCGCCCGAGTTCCCGGTGTCCGAGGCCCCGGCGCCCGGGGTCCGGTGAGCGGCCGCCGCCCCCGGGACCGGGGCGCGGCCGCCGCCCGTGCTCACGGCGTGCGGACGGCCGGCCGTGGGGCCGTCGCCATTCCGCTGCCCAGGGAGAAGCTCGGGTGCGGCGGCTGGTTCGGCCTCACGGGACGAACCTCCCGAGGAAGACGGATGTTCCCCCTCAGTCGCCGCCGGGCGCCGGCGGGTTGCCGTACCGCCGCGCCAGTTCCCCGACCGTCGCCGCCAACCGCGCCCGTAGTTCCGGCGGTTCGAGGACCTCGATGCCGGTGCCCAGGCGCAGGAACTCGTCATGGGCGTCGTCCAGGGACTCGACGGGCACGGTGGCGACGGTCCGGCCCGCCGCGTCCGTACGCCCGTTCGCGCGTACGGCGACCCCGGCCGGCCCTGTCAGGACGACACCGGGCTGGAGCCTCACGACGGCCTCGGCGCGGTGCAGCCGCGCCAGGAAGTCGCGCTGGTACGCGGCCCAGTGGGCGGCCAGGTCGAAGCCCCCGGGGCGGGTGAACTCATCACCGGGCACGGTCAGTTCGAGGATCTTGGCGACGCGGAAGGTGCGCGGACCCGGTCCGGCGACGACGTACCAGCGGCCCGCCTTGAGCACCAGCCCGTACGGCTCCAGACGGCGCCGTACGTCGGTGGGCTCGCGCCAGCGGCGGTACGTCACCTCCAGCACCCGTCCGTTCCACACGGCGTCGGCGACCTCGGGGAGGAAGCGGGTGTCCTCGGGGTCGGTGTACCAGCCGGTGGCGTCCAGGTGGAAGCGGCCGCCGACCCGGTCGGCGTGCGCCCGCAGCTCCGCCGGGAGGGCGGCGCGCACCTTGAGCTGGGCCGCGGCCAGCACCGCGCCGAGGCCGAGCTGCGCGGCGGGACCCGGCGCCCCGGCGAGGAACAGTGCCTCGGCCTCCTCGGCGGTCAGGCCGGTGAGCCGGGTGCGGTAACCGTCGAGCAGCCGGTACCCGCCGGCGTGGCCCGCGTCGCCGTACAGCGGGACTCCGGCCGCGGCGAGCGCCTCGGTGTCCCGGTAGACCGTGCGCACCGACACCTCCAGCTCCGCGGCGAGCTGGGCGGCGGTCATCCGGCCCCGGGTCTGGAGCAGCAGGAGGATCGAGACGAGTCGGCTGGACTTCACTGCCACAGGATGTCAGTGAAGCGCCCTTAGCGTGCGCGTCATGGCCTTCGAGGAGAAACTGCTCACCGTCCCGCCGCCGATCGAGGTCGCCGGGCGGCACATCAAGCGCTACCACGTCACCTCCGACCCGGCGGGCATCGCGCCCGAGGTCGCCGCGGCCGCCTACGCGATCCTGCCGAAGCTGCTGCCGGACCCCGACGGCACGCCGCCCGCGACCTTCGTCGTGCTGCACCGGGGCGGCGACGACGGCGCCTATCTCAACGCGTACAGCTGGGTCTGGGACAACGTGATCCACTTCCGCGGCGCGGCCGCCGGACAGCCCGTGCTGGGCTGCCCCGACCGCGACCCGGCCCACTTCGTGACGCTGGACCGGCCGTGGATCGGCTGTGTGTGGGAGCTGCCGCCGATCCGGCACGAGCGGGACGCCTGGGTACGGCATCTGCTCGCCCCCGCCGCCCCCGACCTGGCCTCCTATCTGGCCGACAGCATGGCCGAGGGCACCACGGGAGGGCGTGCGTGAGCGGCCCGTGACCGGCGCCGTCGAAGGCGTCGCTACGTTCTGCGGTACGCCCGCACGCTGAACACCGGGTCCGGGCGGGGGCGGTCCTGGTCGGGGAGGGCGGCCAGGCGGGCGGCGAAGGTCTCGGTGAGGGCCTCGCCGGGGGCGAGGGTGACGAACCAGCCGCGGCGCAGGTCGGCGATGGTGCGGCGGGGGCTGCGGCCCTGGCCGCGGCCGGGGAAGCGGGCCCGTCCGGCGGGCACGAGCCCGTGCGCGGCGGCGAGGGCCGTGACGTGCCCGGCGGTGTCGTGGGCGGGGCTGCGCGGCCGGGCGGCGAGGACCGCGTCGATGTCGCTGCCGACGTTGTGCGCGGCGGCCTTGTCGACCGTGGTGACGTACACCCCGCCGGGCCGCAGCACCCGGGCGCACTCGGCGACCGCCCGCCGTACGTCGGCGTCGTCGAGCAGGTGGAGCAGCCAGACGCTCACCACCGCGTCGAAGGAGGCGTCCGGGAAGGGCAGCCGGCGGCTGTCGCCGACGACGACCGTGCCGGGCATCCGGGCATCGGCCGTACGGGCCATGCCGAGGGCGAGGTCGACGCCGGTCACCCGGGTTTCCGGGCGGGCGGCGGCCAGGCGCCGGGTGACGATGCCCGTGCCGCAGGCCACGTCCAGCAGCCCGGGGCACCGGGGCGGCAGAAGGCCCAGGACGGCCTCGGCCGCGGCGGCGGCCCGGGGCTCACCGCCGCGCAGGGCGTCGTAGGCACCGGCTTCCTTGTCGTAGTCGAGCACACGCCACCCCCGGGGGCATCCGCTGATCGATCAGCCGGATCAGCTTGCCCCATGGGCGGGCGCGAGGTCTTCGACTTTTCTCGCCAGGTCGAAGTCCAGCGCGGTGACCTTGGAATCGGCGCTGTGGGTGTTCACCGAGAGACGGACGGTGTTGTAGCCGAGGGTGAGGTCGGAATGGTGGTTCAGCTCCTCCTGGACCCGGGCGATGTGCACCACGAGCGCGGTCGCGGCGGGGTGGGAGGCGAGCCGGTAGGTGCGCACCAGGCGGTCGTCCTCGACCGCCCAGCCCGGCAGCTCGGCCAGCCGCTCCTCGATCTCCTTCTGCGACAGGGGTTCGACGGCCACGGCATGGCTCCCTTCCTCGGGGGGACGCGTACCTGTCCAGCGTGCGCGGCTCGACTACGGTCGTCCACATGACCACACCCCTGTCCGCCGCCGTGTCCGCCTCCGCCGCCACCGACAACAGCGTCGGCACGCTGCTGCGGGCCTGGCGCGAGCAACGCCGGGTGAGCCAGCTGGAGCTGGCACTGCGCGCCGGCTCCTCCGCCCGGCACATCAGCTTCGTCGAGACCGGCCGCTCCCGGCCCAGCGAGGAGATGGTGCTGCGGCTCACCGAGCACCTCGACGTGCCCGTCCGCGAGCGCAACGCCCTGCTGCTGGCGGCCGGTTACGCCCCGCGCTACTCCGAGACGCCGCTGGACGACCCTGCGCTGCGCTCGCTGCGCGAGGGCATGGAGCGGCTCATCCAGGGCTACGAGCCCTACCCGGCGCTGGTGGTCGACGCGACGTACGACGTGGTGGCCGCCAACCGGGGCATCCTGATGCTGATGGACGGGCTGCCCGAGGAGCTGCTCGCGCCGCCGCTGAACGCGATGCGGCTGACCCTGCATCCGCGGGGGCTCGCGCCGCGCATCCGCAATCTGCCCGAGTGGCGCGGGCATCTGCTGGCCCAGATGGAGCGGCAGATCGCCCTGCACCGCTCGCAGCCGCTGCGGGAGCTGTACGAGGAGGTGTCGGCGTACCCGGTGCCCGCGGGGGCCGCCGGCGGTGCGGAGCCGGAGGAGCCGGTGCCGTACTTCGCGCTGCCGCTCCAGGTGGAGCACGAGGGGCGGGTGCTGTCGTTCATCTCCTCGATCTCCACGTTCAACACCCCCATGGACGTGACCGTCGCCGAGCTGGCCATCGAGACGCTGCTCCCGGCCGACCCGGCGACGGTCAAGTACCTTCACTCGCTCATGGCCTGACGGTTCCTCAGGGACATGTGCTGCAGGAGGGCGAACCCGGCGACGGTGACGGCCTGGAGCACGGTCCACACCGCGCCGGTGGTGGTCGGGGTCAGCCACAGTCCGAGTGCGGCGAAACTCAGGGCCGCCCAGGCGAGGTTGGTCTCCACGACGGCCTTGACCGGCAGCGCGGCGGGGCGGGTACGGGTGGCGAGTACGGCCACCGCGAGGGCGTACACGGTGAGGATCGCGCCCAGTTCCAGGAGCAGCGTTCCGTCGACGCCGAGCAGTCGGCCGAGCGGGCCGGAGGCGGCGAGGTAGGCCAGGCCGTTGGCGCCGGTCACGATCGCGTCCAGGGCGAGGAAGCGGCGGAGTGCGGTGTTCGGCTCGGCGGTGCGGGCGAGGGCGGTGAGTGTGGTTGCGGACATGGGAGTCACCCTCCGTCGGGTCGGGTCGGGTCGGGTCGTGGTGTGGGTGTGGTGGGGCTGTGGGCGGGGTCCGGCCGGAGTGCGCCGGCCGGAGCCCGTGGCACCACGATGTCCCTGCGGGGCGGGGCGGGTCGATTACCTGGGGGGTAATGGGGTGCGCCGCACGGGGGTGGGGGGTGCTCTTTGTCGGCGGCCACCGGGTTGCGGGGGCTTGTCGCGCCCGCGCGGCGGTAGCCGCAGATCGACACAGTCCCGTGCCCCTGAAAACGGGGCGCTGGCGTCCAAGTCCGTTGCGTGGTGAAGGACTCATGGCCGTACTCCTGAGCGGAGCGGGACGGCATGGCAGACTGCCCTCAGGCTTTCGGCGCGTAGGGGAGGCGTGGCGTGAGTGAGCGGCGGGCTGCGCCCACTGTGGGGCAGGTGGTGCTCGGCAAGCGGCTCCAGGAGCTGCGGGAGAAGGCCGGGCTGAGGCGCGAGGAGGCGGCCCAGGTCCTGCGGGTGGCGCCGGCGACGGTGCGCCGTATGGAGATGGCCGAGGTCGCGCTCAAGATTCCTTATGTACAGGTGCTGTTGGAGACGTACGGCGTGGCGCCGGGCGAGGCCGCGGCGTTCGTGGCGCTCGCCGAGGACGCCAACAGGCCTGGCTGGTGGCAGCGTTACCACGACGTGCTGCCCGACTGGTTCAGCATGTACGTCAGCCTGGAGGGCGCCGCGCGCCTGATCCGCTCCTACGAGCCGCACTTCGTGCCCGGCCTGCTCCAGACCGAGGACTACGCCCGTGCGGTGCTGGACGCGGGGACGATAGGGCAGACCGGGCCCGACACCGTGGAGCGGCACGTGTCACTGCGCATGGAGCGGCAGCGGCTGCTGGAGCGGGAGAACCTGCCCCATCTGTGGGTGATCATGGACGAGACCGTGCTGGCCCGGCCGGTGTGCAGCCGCGCCCAGGTGATGCGCGGCCAGCTGGACCGGCTGCTGGAGGCCGCCGAGCACGACCGGATCACGCTCCAGGTCGCCGAGTTCGCGAGCGGCCCGCACCCGGGGACGTACGCGCCGTTCTCGCTGTTCCGCTTCGCCGAACCGGAGCTGCCCGACATGGTGTTCACCGAGTATCTGACCGGCGCGCTGTATCTCGACTCGCGGCGGGAGGTCTCCGCCCATCTGGAGGTCCTGGACCATGTCACCGCGCACGCGGCCTCGGCCCAGCGCACCAGGAAGATCCTCCGCGAGTACCGCGAGCGCTACTAGGGTCCTTCTGATGGATCTCCGTGGGAGAAGGAGCGGCGTCCGGTGCGTGCGATCGGCGTGCGGTGCGGAGGGTCATGTGCGGAGCCGGCTGTCCCTCCGCACCGCACGCCTAGGGTGCGTGCCGGGCGTCGCGACGCCGCGGAGATCCATCAGAAGGACCCTGGTTCCGCACCACCCCTACCGTTATCGAGGAGTACACCCCGCATGACCGGATCCGACGCCGCAGCCCCCCGTATCGACACCAGCCGGCCGCACCCGGCCCGGGTGTACGACTGGTGGCTGGGCGGCAAGGACAACTACCCGGTGGACGAGGAGCTGGCCCGCCGCATCCTCGCCGTCGACGGCACGGTGGTGCGCGGCGCGCGCGCCAACCGGCGCTTCATGCAGCGTGCCGTGCGCACGGTCGCCGAGGCCGGGATCCGCCAGTTCCTCGACGTCGGCACCGGCATCCCCACCGAGCCGAACCTGCACCAGGTAGCCCAGCGCGTCGCCCCGGACGCCAGGGTCGTGTACGCCGACAACGACCCGATCGTGCTGCGGCACGCGGAGGCCCTGCTGGGCGGCACGGCCGAGGGCAGCACCGACTACGTGCACGCCGACGTACGGGACGTGGACGCGCTGCTGGAGCGGGCCCGGCAGTCCCTGGACCTGGCCGAGCCGGTCGCGCTGTCGCTGGTCGCGCTCACGCACTACCTGGACGACGAGGCGTACGACCTGCTGAAGCGGTACGTGGACGCGCTCGCACCGGGCAGCTATCTCATCCTGTCCCAGGTCACGCCCGACCTGAACCCGGCGGCCATCGAGCAGGCGGCGGAGAACTTCCGGCGCAGCGGCACCCCGTTCTTCCCGCGCACGGTCGGCGAGTTCGCCCGGTTCTTCGAGGGCCTCGAGCTGCTCGGCCCCGGTCTGATCCCGGTGCACGGCTGGCGTCCGGAGGCCGAGGACGTGGAGTCCCAGGCCGAGGGCATCGTGCCGGTGTACGCGGGAGTGGCGCGCAAGCCCTGACGCCCGGGTCCACGGCCCCGGCGGTCGCGGACGCCGCCCGCCGCGCCCGTACGGCGTGACCCGTACGGGCGCCGTGGACGGGTGCGCTCCCCCGCTCGCCTCTAGGTTCGAGTCACGAGGCGAGCCGAGGGAGCGCACGTGACCGAGACGCGGACCCCGCCCACCGAACCGGGCGCCGCCCTGTTGCGCGCGGGACGGTTCTTCCGGCCCGGTACGGCGGCCCCCGATCTGCACAGCATCGGCCTGGTGGGCGGCCGGGAGGCGGACGCCTTCTACCGGGACCGCTGGAGCCACGACAAGGTCGTGAACTCCACGCACGGGGTGAACTGCACGGGCTCGTGCCGGTGGAAGGTGTACGTCAAGGACGGGATCATCACCTGGGAGACCCAGCAGACGGACTACCCGTCGGTGGGCCCCGACCGCCCCGAGTACGAGCCGCGCGGCTGCCCGCGCGGCGCCGCCTTCTCCTGGTACACCTACTCCCCCACCCGGGTGCGCTACCCGTACATCCGGGGCGTGCTGCTGGAGATGTACCGCGAGGCGAAGGCGCGGCTGAAGGACCCGGTGCTGGCCTGGGCGGACATCCAGGGCGACCCCGAGCGCCGCGGCCGCTACCAGCGGGCCCGCGGCAAGGGCGGCCTGCTGCGGGCGACCTGGGACGAGGCCGTGGAGCTGGTCGCGGCCGCGCATGTGCACACGATCAAGGAGTACGGCCCGGACCGGATCGCGGGCTTCTCCCCCATCCCCGCGATGTCGATGGTGTCCCACGCGGCGGGCGCCCGCTTCCACTCCCTGATCGGCGCGCCGATGCTGTCGTTCTACGACTGGTACGCGGATCTGCCGGTCGCCTCCCCGCAGGTGTTCGGGGACCAGACGGACGTGCCGGAGTCCGGGGACTGGTGGGACGCGGCGTATCTGATGATGTGGGGCTCCAACGTGCCGGTGACCCGCACCCCGGACGCCCACTGGATGGCGGAGGCCCGCTACCGCGGCCAGAAGGTGGTGGTGGTCGCCCCGGACTACGCGGACAACGCCAAGTTCGCCGACGAGTGGCTGCATCCGCACCCCGGCACGGACGGGGCGCTGGCCCTGGCGATGGGGCATGTGATCCTCAAGGAGTTCTTCGTCGACCGGGAGACGCCGTTCTTCTCGGACTACGTACGGAAGTTCACCGATCTGCCGTTCCTGGTGACGCTCGCCGAGCGGGACGGGGCGTATGTGCCGCACAAGTTCCTGCGGGCCTCCGACGTGGGGCAGGGCGGGGAGGGCGCGGAGTGGAAGACGGTCGTGCTGGACGAGGTGAGCGGGCGGCCCGAGGTGCCGAACGGCTCGCTGGGCTTCCGCTGGACGGAGTCGGGCAAGGGCCGCTGGAACCTGCGACTGAACGGCATCGAGCCGCACTTGACCCTGCTGGGCCAGCCCGGCGTGGAAGTGCTGCTGCCGCGCTTCGACACCGAGGGCGGTGAGCACGGGCAGGGCCGCGGAGAGGTCGTCCGCCGTGGCGTCCCGGCGGTGCGGCTGCCCGGCGGCGGCCCGCTGGTGACGACCGTGTTCGACCTGCTCCTCGCGCAGTACGGTGTCGGGCGCCCCGGGCTGCCGGGCACCTGGCCGGCCTCCTACGAGGACGCGTCGGCCCCCGGCACACCCGCCTGGCAGGAGGCGCACACCTCGGTGCCGGCGGCCAAGTGCGTGAAGATCGCACGGGAGTTCGCGCGGACCGCAGAGCGGTCGAAGGGCCGCTGCATGATCCTGATGGGGGCGGGCACCAACCACTGGTTCCACTCGGAGACCATCTACCGCGCGTTCCTGGCCCTGCTCAAGCTCACCGGCTGCCAGGGCCGCAACGGCGGCGGCTGGGCGCACTACGTGGGCCAGGAGAAGTGCCGTCCGGTGACCGGCTGGGCCACGCTGGCCGCCGCGAGCGACTGGTCCCGGCCGCCGCGCCAGATGATCGGCGCCGGGTACTGGTACCTCAACACCGACCAGTGGCGCTACGACCGGTTCACCGCCGACGTACTGGCCTCACCGCTGGGAGAGGGCCGCTTCGAGGGGATGACGGGCACCGACTGCCTCGCCCTGTCGGCGCGTTCGGGCTGGATGCCGTCGTATCCGACCTTCGACCGCAATCCGCTGGAGCTCGGCGAGACGTTCGGCGACCCGGTCGCCAAGGCGGTGGCCGAACTGCGCGCCGGGACGCTGAAGTTCGCGTGCGAGGACCCCGACGCCCCGGAGAACTGGCCGCGCGTGCTGAACCTGTGGCGGGCCAATCTGCTCGGCTCCTCCGCGAAGGGCGCCGAGTACTTCACCCGGCATCTGCTCGGCACCCACTCCTCGCTGCGCGCCGAGGAGGCCGGCGAGGACGTCCGGCCGAGGGACGTGAAGTGGCACGAGCGGGCACCCGAGGGCAAGCTCGACCTGCTGCTGTCGCTGGACTTCCGGCAGACCTCCTCCACCCTGCTGTCGGACGTCGTCCTGCCGGCCGCGACCTGGTACGAGAAGCACGACCTGTCCAGCACGGACATGCACCCCTACGTCCACTCCTTCACCCCGGCCGTGGACCCGCCCTGGCAGGCGCGCACCGACTTCGACGCCTTCAAGGCCCTCGCCGAGAAGCTGAGCGAGCTGGCCGTGGACCATCTGGGCGTGCGCAAGGACCTGGTGGCCGCGCCGCTCCAGCACGACACCCCGGGCGAGACGGCCCAGCCGGGCGGTGTCGTCAGGGACTGGAAGCGCGGCGAATGCGACCCGGTGCCGGGGAAGACCATGCCGAACCTGGTGGTGGTGGAGCGCGACTACACCGCGATCGGCGCGAAGTTCGCGGCGCTCGGTCCCCTCGTGGAGCGACTCGGACTGCCCGCCAAGGGCATCGCGCTGAAGCCGGACGAGGAGGTCGCCCATCTGCGCGAGCTGAACGGGACCGGTTACGAGGGCCGTCCCTCGCTCGACACGGCCGTGAAGGCGGCGAACACGATCCTCGCGCTGTCCGGCACGACCAACGGCCGGCTCGCCACCCAGGGCTTCCACACGCTGGAGGGCCGGACCGGGCAGGAGATGGCCCATCTGTCCGCCGAGCACGAGGGCAAGCGGGTCACGTACGCCGACACCCAGGCGGCTCCGGTGCCGGTGATCACCTCGCCGGAGTGGTCCGGCAGCGAGTCGGGCGGGCGCCGCTACACGGCGTTCACGCTCAACACCGAGCATCTCAAGCCCTGGCACACCCTCACCGGACGGCAGCACTTCTTCCTCGACCACGACTGGATCCACGAACTGGGCGAGGCGCTGCCGGTGTACCGGCCGCCGCTGGACATGAACCGGCTGTTCGGCGAGCCACGGCTCGGGGCGGACGGGCAGCGGGAGGTGACGGTCCGCTACCTCACCCCGCACAACAAGTGGTCCATCCACTCCGAGTACCAGGACAACCTGTTCATGCTGGCGCTGTCCCGGGGCGGCCAGTCCATCTGGATGGCCCCGCAGGACGCGGACGCCATCGGGGTCGAGGACAACGACTGGATCGAGGCGGTCAACCGCAACGGCGTGGTCGTCGCCCGCGCGATCGTCTCGCACCGGATGCCGGCCGGCACGGTCTATATGCACCACGCGCAGGAGCGCACGGTGAACGTGCCGAGGACGGAGACGACCGGAATGCGCGGCGGCATCCACAACTCGCTGACCCGCGTGCTGCTCAAGCCGTCCCATCTCGTCGGCGGCTACGCCCAGTTGAGCTGGGCGTTCAACTACCTGGGGCCGACCGGCAACCAGCGCGACGAGGTGACGGTGATCCGCCGTCGTGCCCAGGAGGTCGAGTACTGATGCCCCGTGGTGACGCCCCCGTCGGACGCTGCATGGCGCAGGTCGCGATGGTCATGAACCTCGACAAGTGCATCGGCTGCCACACCTGCTCGGTGACCTGCAAGCAGGCGTGGACCAACCGGCGCGGCATGGAGTACGTCTGGTTCAACAACGTCGAGACGCGGCCCGGCCAGGGCTATCCCCGCCGCTACGAGGACCAGGACACCTGGCGCGGCGGCTGGGAGCTGAACCGGCGCGGCGCGCTGCGGCTGAAGGCGGGCGGCCGGTTCAGGAAGCTCGCCGGGATCTTCTCCAACCCGAAGCTGCCGGAGATCAAGGACTACTACGAGCCCTGGACGTACGAGTACCGCAACCTCACCGACGCCCCGTTCGGCGACGACTACCCGGTCGCCCGTCCCGTCTCCCAGCTCGACGGCAAGCCGATGAAGATCGAGTGGTCCTCCAACTGGGACGACAGCCTGGGCGGCGCCCCCGCCTACGGCGACCTCGACCCGATGGTGGAGCGGACCCGGCAACAGGCCTCGGACAAGGTGCGGTTCGAGTACGAACAGGCCTTCATGTTCTATCTGCCGCGCATCTGCGAGCACTGTCTCAACCCCTCGTGCGTCGCCTCCTGTCCGTCCGGCGCGATGTACAAGCGCAGCGAGGACGGGATCGTGCTGGTCGACCAGGACCAGTGCCGGGGCTGGCGGATGTGCGTGACCGGATGCCCCTACAAGAAGGTCTACTTCAACCACTCCACCGGCAAGGCCGAGAAGTGCACCATGTGCTACCCGCGCATCGAGGTGGGCCAGCCGACGGTGTGCTCCGAGACCTGTGTGGGCAGGCTGCGCTACATCGGGGTCGTCCTGTACGACGCCGACCGGGTCACGGCGGCCGCCGCCACACCGGACGAGAAGGACCTGTACGAGGCCCAGCTGGACGTGTTCCTGGACCCCGAGGACCCGGCGGTGCGACGGGCGGCCGAGGAGGCCGGCATCCCCCACGACTGGATCGAGGCGGCCCGCCGCTCGCCCGTGCGCACGCTGATCAGCGACTACCGGGTGGCGCTGCCGCTGCACCCGGAGTACCGGACCCTGCCGATGGTCTGGTACATCCCGCCGCTGTCGCCGGTGGTGGACGCGCTCAGCGAGAGCGGGCACGACGGGGAGGACGCGGGCAACCTGTTCGGCGCCATCGACACCCTGCGGATTCCGCTGGAGTACCTGGCGGAGCTGTTCACGGCCGGCGACGTGGGGCCCGTGCGCGCCTCGCTGGAGAGGCTCGCCGCGATGCGCGCCCATATGCGGGCGGTCAACCTCGGCGAGGAGCCCGACCCGTCGGTCGCCGCGGCCGTCGGCATGACGCCGGACGGGATAGAGGAGATGTACCGGCTGCTGGCGATCGCCAAGTACGAGCAGCGGTACGTCATTCCGACCGCAGCCGTGGGCGACGCGCGCCGGCTGGAGGAGTCGGCGCTGCCGGAGGGGTGCAGCCTGGACTACGAGGGCGGGCCGGGGATGGGCGGCGACGGACCGTTCGGCCAGGACTCCGGCCGCAGACGGCTGCCGCTGGTGCCGGTGGAGAACTTCCATGTGCTGCGCAGGCGGCAGACCTCCGACGACCCCGAGGAGGCCTGATGCCCTCCGACGCCGTGCTGTACCAGGCGGCCGCGCTGTGCCTGACCTACCCGGACGACGACTTCCGGGCGCGGCTGCCGCTGCTGCGCGAAGCCGCCCCGCAACTGCGGGAGTTCACCGACCACGCGGCCGTCACCCCGGACCGTGAACTGGCGGAGCACTATGTGCGCGTCTTCGACTTCAAGAACCGGCACAGCCTGTATCTGAGCTGGTGGCAGGACGGGGACACCCGGCGGCGCGGAATGTCGCTGGTGCGGTTCAAGGACGTCTACCGCGCCCACGGACTGGAGTTCACCGGCGAGGAACTGCCCGACTACCTGCCCGCGGTGCTGGAGTTCACCGCCCGCACCGGTGACACCGGCCTGCTGGTCGGTCACCGCAGCGGCCTGGAGCAGCTCCGCTCCCGGCTGACCGCCTTCGGCACCCCGTACGCCCGCGTCCTGGACGCGGTGTGCGCCACGCTGCCGCCCGCACCCGTTGGAGCGCGCCCATGACCCTCTTCCTCTGGGGCGTCGTGCCGTATCTCGCGTTCGCCCTGCTGGTCGCCGGGCTGATCTGGCGCTACCGCTACGACAAGTACGGCTGGACGACCCGCTCCTCGCAGGTCTACGAGTCGAAGCTGCTCGGCATCGCCTCGCCGGCCTTCCACTACGGCATCCTCTTCGTCCTGGTGGGTCATCTCGTCGGGCTGTTCATCCCGATGTCCTGGACGGACGGCCTGGGCGTCAGCGAGCACACCTACCATCTGTTCTCGCTGTACGGCGGCACCGCGGCCGGGGTGCTCACGGTCGTCGGGATCGTGCTGCTGATCTACCGGCGCCGCACCAACGCCCCGGTGTTCCGCGCGACGACGGCCAACGACAAGGCCATGTACGTGTTCCTGCTGGGCGCGATCGTGCTCGGCATGGTCGCCAAGCTCTCCCACTCCTCCGGCGACGGCTACAACTACCGGGAGTCCATGGGCCCCTGGGCGCGCAGTCTGTTCACCCTGAGTCCGGACACCGCGCTGATGACGGACGTGCCGGTGCTGTACCAGGTGCACGCGGCGATCGGCATGGTGCTGATCGCGATGGTGCCGTACACGCGGCTGGTGCATATGTTCAGCGCGCCCGTGCAGTACCTGTTCCGCCCGTACATCGTCTACCGCAGCCGCGACCCGAAGCAGCTCGGACCGCGGCCGGAGCGGCGGGGCTGGGAGCGCGCGGGTTCCTAGCCGGGGCCGGGGAACGCGGGGTCGCAGGCCCGCTCGTCGCGTTCCCCGGCCCGTCGCATCTAGGCCGCTCCCCCGCGCCGGTCGCGGTCCTCGTCGACGATCTCGGCGTCGACCACGCCGTCCTCGCCCGGCGGGGGCCCGGTGGGCTGTTCGGTGCCGGTCCCCTGTCCGGCCCGGGCGCTCGCGTACATGGCCTGGCCCATCCGCTGGCTGACCGAGGCCAGCTTCTCGATGCCGGCGCGCAGGGGGGCGGTGTCGGCGCCCTGGTCCAGCAGGGTCTTGAGCGCGGTGACGGCGGCCTCGACCTCGGCACGGGTGTCGGCGGGCACCTTGTCGCCGCTGTCGCGCAGGAACCGCTCGGTCTGGTAGACGAGCTGCTCGGCCTGGTTGCGGGCCTCGGCGGCCTCGCGGCGGCCGCGGTCCTCCTCGGCGTACTGTTCCGCGTCCCGCATCATGCGGTCGATGTCGTCCTTGGGCAGCGCCGAGCCGCCGGTCACGGTCATCTTCTGCTCGCGGCCGGTGGCGAGGTCCTTGGCGGAGACGTGCATGATCCCGTTGGCGTCGATGTCGAACGCGACCTCGATCTGCGGCACGCCCCGCGGCGCGGGCGGCAGTCCGGCGAGGTCGAAGGTGCCGAGCTTCTTGTTGTACGCGGCGATCTCGCGTTCGCCCTGGTAGACCTGGATGCCGACGGAGGGCTGGTTGTCCTCGGCGGTGGTGAAGATCTCCGAACGGCGGGTCGGGATCGTGGTGTTGCGCTCGATCAGCCTGGTCATGATGCCGCCCTTGGTCTCGATGCCCAGGGACAGCGGGGTGACGTCCAGCAGCAGCACGTCCTTGACGTCACCGCGGATGACACCGGCCTGGAGGGCGGCGCCGACGGCCACGACCTCGTCGGGGTTGACGCCCTTGTGCGGGTCCTTGCCGGTGAGCTCGCGCACCAGGTCGGTGACGGCGGGCATCCGGGTGGAGCCGCCGACCAGGATGACGTGGTCGATCGCGGAGAGCTTGAGGTTCGCGTCCTTCACCGCCTGGTCGAAGGGCCCCCGGCAGCGGTCGAGCAGGTCGGCGGTGAGCTCCTGGAACTGGGCGCGGGTGAGCTTCTCCTCCAGGTGCAGGGGGCCTTCGGCGGAGGCGGTGACATAGGGCAGGTTGATGTTGGTCTCGGTGGAGCTGGACAGTTCGATCTTGGCGCGCTCGGCGGCCTCGCGCAGTCGCTGGACGGCCATCTTGTCCCGGCCGAGGTCGACGCCGTGCTGCCCCTGGAAGCGTTTGACCAGGTACTCGACGATCCTCTGGTCCCAGTCGTCGCCGCCGAGGCGGGTGTCGCCGTTGGTGGCCCTGACCTCGATGACGCCGTCGCCGATCTCCAGCAGGGACACGTCGAAGGTGCCGCCGCCCAGGTCGAAGACCAGCACGGTCTGCTCCTCGCCGCGGTCCAGGCCGTAGGCGAGGGCGGCGGCGGTGGGCTCGTTGATGATCCGCAGCACCTTCAGGCCCGCGATCTCCCCGGCCTCCTTGGTGGCCTGCCGCTGGGCGTCGTCGAAGTAGGCGGGGACGGTGATCACGGCGTCGGTGACGTCCTCGCCGAGATAGGCCTCGGCGTCCCGCTTGAGCTTCTGGAGCACCCGGGCCGACAGCTCCTGGGCCCGGTAGCGGGTGCCGTCCACGGAGCCCTGCTCCGGGAAGTGCCACCGGGTGTCGCCCATGTACCGCTTGACCGAGCGCGCGGTGCGCTCGACGTTGGTGACCGCCTGCCGCTTGGCGACCTCCCCGACCAGCACCTCGCCGTTCTTGGCGAAGGCCACCACCGACGGTGTGGTCCGCGCGCCCTCCGCGTTCGCGACGACGGTGGCCTCACCGCCCTCCAGTACGGCCACCACCGAGTTGGTCGTTCCGAGATCGATCCCGACCGCGTGTGCCATCGTCGTCCCCTTCCGCCAGGGCCTCCCCGATCGCCTGCCACCTCCAGCACAAAACTTGAGTGCCTTCTTGTCAATGGGGCATCGGGGGCGCGGGGGTGGTCAGGGGGGCATCGCGCCGGTCGCGGCCCTGGCGGTCACGGCCCGGCCGGGGTGCGGGGCGCGGGCAGCGGCGAGGCGGGAGAGGGTGAGGCGGGCGGGGTGCCCGGGGGGCCGGGCGAGGGGACCGGGGCCGGGTTCCGGCCGGGCCGGTGGCGCAGCCGCAGCCACCCGACGGCGACCAGCATCACGAAGGGCAGCCAGGCCGCGATGTACGCCCACCCGTAGACGCCCACGTCGAGGACGGAACGGGTGTCGTCGACGTCGGAGGCGTTGGCGCCGAGGAAGGCCAGCAGCAGGGTCGGCGGCAGGGCGATCAGCGTGGCCACGGCGAGCAGACCGGAGACGATGCCGTCGCGGCGTTCCTTCTCGTCGGCGAGGGCGGCGTCATGGCTCGCCGAGCGGGCGGCGATGACGGAGGTGAGCCGCTCGATCATGCGGGCGGAGTTCTCCAGGCTGTCGCGGATGCCGAAGGACTCGCCGAGGGAGGACTGGAAGGCCTCGGTGAGCATCTCCGGGATCAGCAGGGAGTCGACGTAGGCCTCCACGCCGAACGCCAGGTCCAGCTGGAGCTCGTTGACGCCCGCCGACAGTTCGGAGATCAGCTCGCGGGCCGCGCGGGGCGAGCGGGGAGTCGCCTGCTGGTTGAGCCGCATCATCCCGAACGACTTCAGCCGGGTGCGCTGGAGCACGGCGAGCGCGGACAGCATGCCGACGGCGACCAGGGTGAGGGCGTTCTCCACGTGCGGCGCCCAGCCGGCCTGCACGGACACCCCGCGGCCGTGCGCGGCCAGCGTCACGCCCTGGATGTACAGGTTGGGCGGCACGCTGATGTCGGGCCGCGGGGCGCCGGGCAGCTTGCCGCGGTAGATCAGCTCGTTCAGCGGTTCGGCGAGGGCGTCCTGGCCGGAGGCCGCCGCGGTGAGCAGCTCGGTGAGCAACTGACCGCCGGGCTGGACGAGTTGGTGGACGTTCTGGCCGAAGGCGAGCGGCTCGGGCAGGTTCAGCCGGGCCTGGACCACGTCGAGCAGGGGCCGCCCGCCGAGGGTGAACGCCGCGCGTTCGAAGCAGGTGGCCGCGAGCCAGGGGGCGAGGGCGGCGGTCGGGGTGCCGACGGCGAAGTCGCAGTCCAGGATCAGGGTGGCGTCCCCGCGCGGGGTCGTGACGACGACCATCCCGGCACCGGCGAGGGGCAGTCCGTGGTCGCCGCCCGGCAGTGCCAGGTCCGCCGGGTCGACGGACTCGGCGAGCACCGGCACGGGCAGTACGGCGTCCCCGGAGCGCAGGTGCGGTCCGAACCGCCCGAAGTCCAGCCGGTCGACGAGCCCGCCGATGGCGAGGGCCGGGTCGATCCGCCCGGTCAGGCTGAACAGCAGCCGTACGCGGGTGGCCGTGCGTAAGGCGGAGTCGAGCGCCGTGGTCGAAGCGGATATGCCCTGGACCATCGCCGAGCCCTTCTCGTGGAAGCGGCGTGCGGCCCGCCGGACCGGCGGGCCGCACGGGAGTCGTCCGGACTCAGGCGAGCTTGGCGTCCAGCGTGATCGGCACTGCCTTCAGGGCCTGGCTGACCGGGCAGTTGGCCTTGGCGTCCTGGGCGGCGGCGACGAAGGCGTCGTTGTCCAGGCCCTCCACCGTGCCCTCCACGGTCAGGTGGATGCCGGTGATGCCCTCGCCCGGCTGGAACGTGACGTCGGCCGAGGTGACCAGCTTGGTGGGCGGGGTGCCGGCACCGGCCAGGCCGTGCGACAGCGCCATGGAGAAGCAGCTGGAGTGGGCCGCGGCGATCAGCTCCTCCGGGCTGGTCTTGCCGTTGGCCTGCTCGGCGCGCGACGGCCACGACACCGCCTGCTCGCCGATGCCGGAGGAGTCGAAGGTGACGACGCCGTTGCCCTGGAGCAGGTTGCCTTCCCAGACGGTGTGTGCGGAGCGCGTGGTTGCCACGATTGTTCCTTTCGCGAACTCTGGATGCGGTCCCGCTTCCGGGGGCCCTGCCCCCTATCCGATCACATTCCGGCTCAACGCACCCGGAACACCGGCCCACGCGCGGTGAACGGCAACCGGGCGTTCGGGGGAACGAGATAGGCGTGCTCGCGCCGCACCCGCAGGACGTCGCACCAGCCGTCGGTGATCACCAGGACCGGCGCGCCCGGCGGGAAGTCGTCGGCGCGGTGCAGCAGGTCGATCCCCGGTTGCAGGACCGTGCCGCCGCGGCCGCGCACCTGTACGCGCCCGGCGATCTCGGTGACCGGCAGATAGCCCGCGTCGTGCGGGGCGGCGTCGCAGAACACCACGCGCGCGGCGGGCACATCGCGGGCCTCGGCGTACGAGGCGATGGCGCCGAGCGCCTTGCCGAGCAGGACCCGGTCCATGGAGCCGGAGGTGTCCAGGACGACGCCGAACGTGCAGCGCGCGACCTCCTCCGGCGGGAAGTACCGGCCCGCGCGCGGGATGCCGGGCGTGGACGCCTGGCGCCGGGACGGACGGGCGTAGGACCGCAGCGGCTCGGGGCGGGGCACGAACTCGTCGAACCAGCGGGCGAGTTGCGCGTCCCAGGGCAGCGGCGGATGGCTGAGGGCGCGGATCTCCTCGATCAGGCCGCCGGGCAGGAAGCCGCGCTCCTGCCGCTCGTGCAGATCGAGTCCACGGGCGAGGCCCCGGCGGTAGAACTCGTCGAGGTCGACGTAGTCGCCGGGCGCGCCCAGCGGGCCGCCGAGGATGTCACCGGCGCCCTTGCCGCGCAGGGTGGCGAGCCTGCGGGCCCGGCGCAGGTCGCCCGCGATGCGGTCGTAGACCTCCTCGGCGGACAGGCCGGCCAGCTCCGGGTCGTACAGCAGTCCCTCGGGCATGGTCCCGACGCGCATCTCGCGCAGCCAGCCGTTGACGACGTAGTCGCAGGCGATGTTGAACAGCAGCGGGTCGCGGGTGCCGGAGCGGTCCTGGTGGCGCAGGGCGGCGTGCAGCATCTCGTGGCCGAGGACGAACCGCCATTCCTCGTCGTCGTAGCGGCACAGCGGGTTGATGTAGATCTCCCCGGCGAGGGCGTCCACGGCGGCGACGGCGATGCCGTGCGCGCGGGCGAACTCGGCGTCGGCGACCAGCTCGATACCGGAGGCGATGCCGCCGAGCAGCGGGTAGGAGGAGACGAACCAGCTCAGGGCCCGCTCCCAGGGCTGCCGGCTGGTGGGGCCGCCGAACATGGAGTCACGGCGGCCGCCGGCCATGTCCATGGCGGTGGACAGCGTGCGGGTGAGGGCGTGGGCGAACCGGAGCTGCCAGTCGGGCGGCCGGCCGTTCCAGGCACCCCAGGAGACCAGGAGCTGGTCCCGCTCGTCGCGCTGGTAGACGGCGGGCACGCCGTCGCGGCGCCACAGCGCGGCGATACGCTCCTCGTCGCCGTCGGGGTAGGCGGTGGGCAGGTTCTCGGGCGGGCGGCCGACCTTGAAGGTCAGCAGGAAACGGTCGGCGACCGCGCAGCGCGCGGCCAGTTCGAAGGGGTCCAGCGGGGTGCGCGGGCCGTCCGCGGCGGGGACGTGCCCGAAGCCGAGGTGGATCAGGGCGTGGGCGACGGCCCAGGCCCAGTCGGCGGGTTCGGCGAGCGCGGTGGGGTGCAGATGAATGACGCCGTTGGAGTCGACGCGCGCCAGGCCCTGCCGGGGCGAGGCCCGGCACTCAGGGTCACGGCAGGTCTTGGCCTCCAGCGCGGCCAGCGCCGGGTTGGCCCACACCAGCCGCAGCCCGTCGGCGCACGCCTCGGCGGCCGGGTCCGGTTTGGCCTGCTGCTTCCTGCGCGTGGCACGGCTCATCGCCGGGCCTCGACCAGCCGGGGCATGTCACGGGCGGCCTCGACGAGGAACCAGGCGGGCAGGACGGGGTTGCCGTCGTCGTCGGAGGCGATGACGCTCTGGGCGACCTCGACGGAGATCTCGGCGAGCTGCACCAGCAGGGACTTGGCGCGGTAGGCGGTCTGGCGGCCGTTCGCCGACAGATGCTCCTTGGAGCCGGGCAGGTCCTTGACCAGACGGCCGCGGAACGACTCGGCGAGGTAGTACAGCAGGTCACGGTCCTCGACCCGGCCGGGCCAGCGGGCGTCCCCCTTGAGGATCGCCTCGATGCCGAAGCGGCTGCGCACGATCTTGACGTAGCCGCAGAAGGCGGTGGCGTGCCGGGGGGTGAGCGTGCCGTGCGCGAGGACCTTCAGCGTCTCCTCGTCCAGGTCCGCGCCGAAGGAGTGCAGGGCGTCGGAGAGCATGTGCCAGGAGCGCGGGGTGGAGAACGGCTCCTCCGTCTTGGGCGGCTTGGACCACAGATGGTCGGGCCGGTCGGTGAGGTGGTCCAGTATCCAGGGGTGGATGCCGTTGCCGGCCGCCCACATCAGCCAGTCCTTCGGCGAGGCCTCCAGATGCACATGCGTGAGCCGGTTGACCAGCGCGGAGGCGATGGGGCGGGCGAGGGCGTTGTCGGTGGAGCGGTTGCCGGCGCCGATGACGATCGAGCCCCTCGGCAGCTCGTAGGTGCCGATACGGCGGTCCAGGATCAGCGAGTAGAACGCCTTCTGGACGTCCGGCGTGGCCGCGTTGAGCTCGTCGAGGAACAGACAGTACGGCTCGTCACGGGCGATGGCCTCCGGCGGGCAGAACACCGAGCGCCCGTCGCGGATCTGCGGCACCCCGATCAGGTCCTCGGGCGCGAGCTGCGTACCCAGCAGGCTCACGCACTCCAGCCCCAGCGACTCGGCGAACTCCCGTACCAGGGAGGACTTTCCGATACCGGGCGCTCCCCAGAGGAACACCGGCCGCACGGTGGCCAGGCCGAGCAGCAGCTCGGGGACACGGGCGGGGGTGACGGTGACGGCTGCCTGCAACGCGGGCACGCTCCCTTTTTGCGCCTGAACCGGCGCGTTCTTTGCGCCTGAACCGGCGCCGCTCTCGCGGACGTGGTTACTCGAATTTGAGCTTCTCAATTGATGGTTACGGTCGTCACCTGAATTTGTCGGCCCCCGCAGCTTGTGCGGCGCCCGTAGCCGGGAACGTCCCGGTCAGGCCGCCTGGTCCTCCGGTGCTGTGTCCAGGGGGATCTGGGGGCCGTCGGTTTCGCGGAGCCAGGTGCGGAGGATGTGGTGCAGCCGCTCCGCGCCGACCAGGGGCTCGCCGTCCGCAACGGGTGGCGAGAGGGTCGTCGGTGACAGGAGGAACGGCCGGCCCTGGTCGCCGCCGAGTCCGCCGTGCGAGCCGATCTGCTCCTCGAAGGCGAGCACCTCGCCGTCGTCCGGGTCGTGGAAGGAGTTGACCATGACGTCGGCGGTGTGCGGGAAGGTGTGCGTGCGCCGGACCGCGTCGGCGGCGCCGGGCCCGAAGGGGGCCAGCGGGCCGCGTCCGTCGGCGAGTTCCGCGACCGGGATCTCGGCGCCGTACGCCCCGAGGAGCACGCCGCCGTGCCGCTCGCTGCGCACGAGGAGGAAGCCGATGCCGGGGTGGTTGGCGAGGGTCGGCAGCAGCGCCGGGTGGCGGGCGTCGATCTCCTCCTTGGTCATGCGGTGCGCCACGTCCGGGAAGGAGACCAGGCCGAGGTTGCCGGAGGCCAGCACGATCGGCTCGGTGCGGCGCGCGGACGGGAACGGCTCGGCCCGCTCCTCCACCGGCCGGCGCAGCGCGGCGCGCACCGCCGCGCGGGCCTCGGCGCCGCTGTGGGTGCGGCTCGCCTTGCGCGGCACCGGCAGTCCGCAGCCGGCCCGGACGAGGTCGGCGAGGGTCAGACCGTAGCGGGCGCGGAAGGTCTCGCCGGGGCTCTGGCCGTGGTCGGAGAGCAGGACCAGCCGGTAGGGCCGTGGGGCGTGCTCGGCGACCTTCTCGATCAGCGCGACAGACCGGTCGAGCCGGGCGAGGACCTTCTCGGCGTCGCGGCTGCGCGGTCCGGAGTGGTGGGCGACCTCGTCGTAGGCGACGAGATCGGCGTAGACGGCGGTGCGGCCGGCGAACAGGTCGCCGGTGACCGCCGCGACGACGACGTCCCGCTCCACGACGGTGGCGAAGGCGCGGACGAGGGGGTAGAGCCCGCCGCGCCCGACCCTGGGGCGCTGGCGCCGCAGCCGGGCCCGCACGGACTGGCCGGTCTCGCGGCCCACCTCGGCGACGAAGGACAGGGCGGTGCGCACGGCGTTGGCCGGGTCGGAGAAGTAGGCGAAGTACCCGGCGCGCGAGCGGTTCTCGCGGCTGCGCCGGCGCACCGCGATGGACAGCACCAGGGCCTGCTCGTCGGCGCCGCCGCTGAACAGGTTGCCCCGGCTCGCCCCGTCGGCGGTGAGCAGTCCGCCGTCCCCGGTGCGCTCGACCGCGCGGCGCTGGAGCTCGGTGGCGCTGGTGGGCCGGTTGCAGACCATGACGATCCGGCTGTCCTTCTCGTACCAGCGGAAGGCGGGCACGTCGAAGGTGCTGCCGTGCAGGATGCCGAGCTGGCTGGCGCCGGTCTGGCTGGACCAGTCGGTGCGCCAGGGGGTGAGGCGGTGGGTGGCGGGCGAGCCGGGCCCGCCGTTCAGCCAGCGCGCGACGGTCGGCATCAGGCCCTTGTCCACGGCGTCCACGAGCACGTCGTGGCCCACGCCGTCGAGTTGGAGGAAGAGCGTGCCGGGGGTGACCGGGCCGGCCGGCCGGTCTCTTCGGCGGCGGTCGGCGAGCCGGTACAGACGGCGGCGGTAGGCGTCGTCGTCGCGCACGGCGAGCGCTGCGCCGGTCGCCGAGGCGACCGCGGACATCACGGCGGCCACCACGACCGCGGTCTCCCAGGACGCGCCGCCCTGCTCGGCCGGGTTCAGCCGCAGCGCGACCAGCAGCAGGGCGCCGTTGAGGAAGAACACGAGAAGGCCGAGCACCAGCGCCGGGACGAGCAGCAGCAGCCGTACCAGCAGCGGCCAGACCAGCGCGGACAGCAGACCGAAGGCGCCCGCGCCGAGGGCGGCGGTGACGGCGATGCTGGTGGCGCTGTCGCCGTCGGCGGACTGGAGCTGGAAGTCGGGCAGGACGCCGGCGAGCACGAGCATGGTGAGGGTGGACACGGCCCACACCGCGGTGCTCCGGCCGATCTGGCTCATGACCCGCCGCCAACGCCGTCCCAGCACCCCGTACACCTCACGTCCCGGCCCGTCGCCGTCGCGGGCTCGCTGTCCAGCGTGTCACACCGCTTCGCGGAAACGGTTCGCGAGCAGGGCGGGTGTTGTCCCGCCCAGTACGGGGACGGGGTTCAGCGGCCGTCGACCCCACGGTCGCCCGGGTGTCGCCCCGCGCGGTACGGGGACGGGACCCAGCGGCCGTCGTATCCCGCGGTCGCCCGGGTGTCGCCCCGCGCGGTACGGGGACGGGGCTCAGCGGCCGTCGTATCCCGCGGTCGGCATCGACAGTCTGCGGTGGACCATCGCCTTCATCCGGGCGTCGTAGGCGGGCTCGGCGCGGTCCACCGTCTCCAGGCGCACCCCGCGCCGGGCGCACTCCGCGGTGAACTCCTCCAGGGAGGCGAGCGCGGACTCCAGTACCCGGGGGCTGGGCGCGACGAACAGGTCGAGCCCCGGCCGGACCCCGTCCCACAGGGCGCGGTGGTCGGGCCGCAGCCCCCGCCCGAGCAGCTCGCGCGCGACGACGTACCCGCGCTCGGCCGCCCAGCGGGCGCACATGGCGTGCTGGCCACGGGAGTCCACCAGGAACGGATCGGCCTCCAGCTCCTCCAGCGGCGTCAGGCTCGCGATGGCCGTGACCTGGACGACCCCCGCGTCCGGCCGGCCGAGAACACCCCGCGGCTTTCCCATGGCGTCCCCCTCACCTCCGGGTTTCGCCGCCGACCCTACTCCTGCACGTAGGCTTCGGGGGAGTCGCGCGAAAGGGGCGGAGGAGTGCCGGTGGAGATCACCTGGTGGGGCCACGCCACCTGCACGGTCGCGGACTCGGACATTCGCGTGCTCACCGATCCCCTGTTCGCCCGCAGGCTGGCGCATCTGCGCCGCCGCCGGGGGGCGTTGCCGCCGCCCGGGGCGTGGACGGCGGACGTGGCGCTGGTCTCCCACCTGCACGCGGACCATCTGCATGTGCCGTCGCTGGCGCGCCTCGCGCCCGGCACTCGGCTGCTCGTGCCCCGGGGCGCGCCCCGGTCCGTGCCCGCTCTGCGCCGGCTCAGCCACCTGTCCATCAGTGAGATGGCGCCGGGCGACGAGACTCGGGTGGGTGACGTGGTGGTGCGGGCCGTGCCCGCCGCGCACGACGGGCGGCGGCTGCCGCTGGGACCGCACCGCTCCCCCGCGCTCGGCTATGTCGTCGAGGGCGAGGGGCGCACCTACTTCGCCGGGGACACAGGGCTGTTCGACACGATGGCCAAGGAGGTCGGGCCGGTCGACGTGGCGCTGCTGCCGGTGGGCGGCTGGGGGCCGTACCTGGGCGACGGGCATCTGGACGCGCGGCGGGCGGCGCAGGCGCTGGCGCTGCTGGGGGCGGGCAGCGCGGTGCCGGTGCACTACGGCACGTACTGGCCGATCGGGATGGACGCCGTGCGGCCGCACGAGTTCCACGCGCCCGGCCAGGAGTTCGCGCGGCTGGCCGCCGAGAGCGCGCCGGACGTGACGGTGCACCGGCTCGGGCACGGGGAACGGGTGCGGGTGGAGGTCCCGGGGTGACCTGGCTCGCGGCGGCCTCGTCGTCCGTCTCGACCGGGTCGGCGCCGCAGGCCATCGGCTATCCCACGCTGTTCCTGCTGGTGCTGGTCGGGGCGCTGGTGCCGGTGGTGCCCACGGGGGCGCTGGTGTCCTCCGCCGCGGTGGTGGCGTTCCATCAGACCGCGCCGTTCTCGCTGGCGCTGGTGTTCGTGACCGCCTCGCTGGCCGCGTTCCTGGGGGACGTGGCGCTGTACTGGCTGGGTCGGCGCGGGATCGGGTCGAGGAACGGCTCACGGTGGCTGGAGGCGATCCGCTCGCGCGCGCCCGAGGACCGGCTGGAGCGGGCGCAGGGCAAGCTGGCCGAGCACGGGGTGGCCGTGCTGGTGCTGTCGCGGCTGGTGCCGGCCGGGCGGCTGCCCGTGATGCTGGCCTGTCTGCTGGCCGAGTGGCCGCTGCGGAGGTTCGTGCGGGGGAACCTGCCCGCGTGTCTCGCCTGGGCGCTGACGTACCAGCTGATCGGGATCCTGGGCGGGTCGCTGTTCCCCGAGCCGTGGCAGGGTGTCGTCGCGGCGGTCGCGCTGACGCTGCTGATCAGTGTGGTGCCGAGCGTGTGGCGGCGGGTGCGGGCGGGGAGCTGAGGACGCGGGGGCGTCCGCAGGAGGGTGCGGGATGCTTCAGGCCGCTCCCCCGTCCGCCGCCGCCAGCACCCGTGAGCCGCCGATCGGCAGGTCCCACAGGTCCGCCCGGTCCAGGCCGGCCTTGCGCCACGCCTCCCGCACCCGGGCCAGCGGCTCCAGTACCGGCTCGGCCGACAGGATGAAGGTGCCCCAGTGCATCGGGGCCATCCGGCGGGCGCCCAGGTCCTGGGCCGCCCGGACGGCCTCCTCCGGGTCGCAGTGGACGTCGCTGAGCCACCAGCGGGGGTCGTAGGCGCCGATGGGCAGCAGGGCCAGGTCGATGCCGGGGTAGCGGCGGCCGATGCGGGAGAACCAGTGGCCGTAGCCGGTGTCGCCGGCGAAGTGGACGCGCCGGCCCTCGGGCGAGGTGAGGACCCAGCCGCCCCACAGGGAGCGGCAGGTGTCGGTGAGGCCGCGCTTGGACCAGTGGTGGGCGGGGACGAAGTCGAAGCGTACGCCGTCGAGTTCGGCGGCCTCCCACCAGTCCAGCTCGGTGACGGTGGTGAAGCGGCGGCGGTGGAACCAGCGGCCGAGCCCCGCGGGCACGAACACCGGGGTGTGGCGCGGGAGCCGGGCCAGCGTGGGCGCGTCGAGATGGTCGTAGTGGTTGTGGCTGACGACGACCGCGTCGACGCGCGGCAGGGCGCTCCAGGGGATGCCCACGGGCGTGATCCGGGCCGGGGTGCCGAGGATTCGGCGGGACCAGACCGGGTCGGTGAGGACGGTCAGGCCCCCGATCCGCAGCACCCAACTGGCGTGTCCCGCCCAGGAGACGGCGACGGCGCGGGCGTCCACGCGGGGCAGGGGGCCGGGTTCGCAGGGCAGCCGGGGGATGTCGGCGAGGCCCTCGCGACGGGGGCGCACGGAGCCCTCGCGGGCGAAGCGGGCCAGTGCCTTCAGGCCGGGCAGCGGGGCGGTGAGCCGGTCGTGGAAGGTGCGCGGCCAGACCCTGCGGCCGCCCAGGGGCCTCGGTTCGGCCAGCGGTGGAAAGGGCGGGGCGAGGGGGGACTCGGTCAGGGGTGACACGGCGGCAGGGCTCTCCCGGGTGTCCGCAGATGAGGCGGCACTCGTGGTGGTCGACTCGGACTGCCGCGTCATCGAGGCGGCTCCCGTCGCCGGGCGTCGTCGCGGAGTTCGTCGAGGACCGTGGTCACCCTGGTCAACGCGGCTTGCGCGTGCGGCAGTTCCAGCGGCACGGGGGAATCGAGGCTTTGCGCCCGCTCCTCGGCGGTGCCGCCGAGCACCGGGCCGGTGGCGAGCCGGACGCGCAGGGCGGCCAGGTCGTCCCCGAAGCGCTGCCCGCCGGGGGCGGACATGCCGAGCCGGGCGGAGAGGAAGTCCTCCAGTTCCTGCGCGTCGCCCACGCCGCGCGCGGACAGGGCGGCGCGCAGGGGGCCGAGGTCGGCGTAGAGATGGCGGCCGGCCTGCGGCGGCCTGGCGAGGGCGCCGGCCCCGACGACGGCGGAGTGCAGCTCGGCGGCCACGCGCGCGTGCAGGCGTACGGCGGCCGTGACGCGCTCGGTGACGGGCTCGGGCTCGCCGAGGGCGTAGGCGGCTGCGGCGGCGACGGGTCCGGCCACGCGGGCGCCGAGGGCGGTGAGGACGTCGAGCACGCGCGCGTGCAGGGCGGCGCCGTCGGGCCCGGCGGGGAAGCGGGCGACGGCGGCCGGCCAGCCGGGGGGCAGCAGGGCGCCCGCGAGGTCGGTCACGACGACGACCCGGGCGGGGAGCATCTCGGCGGGGCTGAGCAGGACGGTGGCGGCGGGGTCGTGCAGGGTGTCGCGCCAGGTCTCGTCGCTGACCAGGTGCAGCCCCTCGCCTGCGGCGGCCTCGACCGCCTCGTGCACCACCTCGGGCGGGGCGACCGTGCCGGTGGGGTCGTCGGCGACGGACAGCACCAGCAGCCGCGGGTCGCCGCCCTCCTCGCGCACCCGGCGGACGGTCTCCAGCAGGGCGTAGGGGTCGGGGACGCCGCCGCACTCGGCGGGGGTCGCCACATGGAAGGCGGGTCTGCCGAGCAGCCGGGCGTAGGGGGCCCACCAGGCGGCGCACGGCCGGGGCACGAGCACGTCGCCGCCGAGCGCGGCGGTCAGCGCGAGCAGCAGCGAGGGGGCGCCGGGGCCCGCCGTGACCTGTTCGGGCGCGGTCTCGAGGCTGCGCCGGTCCCAGTAGCCGCAGGCGGCCTCCAGCAGGTGCTGTCCGCCGCCGACCGGTTCGGCGCCGCCCAGGCCGGCCGCCGCCGCGAGGACGGCGCACAGCTCGGGCAGTACCGGAAGTCCGTCGTCGGGCAGCGGGGGCCCGTACCGGACGGGCCCGTGTCCTTCCGTGTCCGTCCGCCGCATGCCCGCCTCCGTGTGCCGCTGCCGTGTCGTCTGCCTGCCGTGCCGCTCGACGGGGCCGGGCCGCGGGTCCGGTGTGCCGTACGGGGCGCCGTAGGTCTCTCGGGGTTGTGCGTACCCGGGCGGGGGCCGGTCAGGCGTCCCGGGCGAGGGTCTTGCGGCGCAGCCGGTACACGGCGCCGCCGAGGGCGGCCGCGATGAACACGCCGCCGGCGGCCAGGGCCGGGACCGAGTCGGTGAAGGTGCCGCCCTCGCCGGCCCGCACGCCGCGCTGGACCGGGGGCGCGGGCGGGCAGGTGCCGGTGTGCGGCTCGGGGCAGGGCTCGGGCGGGCAGGGGGCGCCGTGGGAGCCGGGGCAGGGCTCGGGCGGGCAGCCGGAGCCGTGGGAGCCGCCGGTGCAGAGCGGTTCGGGCACCTCGACGGTGACCGTGAAGGTGGCGCTCCAGGGCTTGCCCTGGCCGCCGGGCGCGGCCGGGCAGGTGCCCTCGACCGTCCAGGCGGTGTCCGGTCCGGTGCCGGCCGGCTCGCTCTCCAGGGCGGCGGCGGGCGCGATCGCGGCGGTGCCGCGGTAGGCGGGGCCGGCGTCCGCGCCGAGGTCGCCGGGGATCAGGTTGAGCGCGACGGTGCCCTCCTCGAAGGCCTCGGACGTGGCGTCCAGGCTCTGCGGCGGGCTGCCGCCCCCGGGGTCGCAGGTGACGGAGACGGTGACGGTGGCGCCGGGCCGGACGGAGGCGGGGTTCAGCTCGGCGGCCGGGTCGGCCCACACCAGCGGGGCGGCACCGGCCAGGACGGCGCCGGTGAGGGCGGCGACGGAAAGGACACGGGCGGTGCGGCGCATACGAAGGGCTCCTCGGCCTGCGGCTGCGGGGCGCGGCGTTCGCGCCCCGCAGTCATCACAGCCCGCCCCGTCGTGCCCCGCGCGCGGCCGGGCACCATCAGTGGGACACACGCGCCCGACCGGGTGAACCGGCGTGGGTCTACGCCGCGTCGCGCATCACCTGGTCGCGCAGCCGGGTGCAGCAGCGGCTGATCAGCCGGGAGACGTGCATCTGGGAGATGCCGAGCTCCTCGGCGATCCGGCTCTGCGTCATGTCGTCGAAGAAGCGCATGTAGAGGATGGCCCGCTCCCGCTCGGGCAGGGCGGCCAGCCGCGGTTTAACGGCCTCGCGGTCGACGACCGTGTCGAGGGCGGGGTCGGGCGAGCCCAGGGCGTCACCGAGGCGGGGGCCGTCCTCGCCGCCGGGCGGGGCGGCGTCGAGCGACAGGGCGTTGAAGCTCTCGAGCGCCTCCAGCCCGGCCTTGACCTCGTCCTCGCCGAGGCCGGTGTGCCCGGCGAGCTCGGCGACCGTGGGGGTACGGCCGGAGTGGCCGAGGTCCTGCACGGCGAGCCGGACCCGGTTGCGCAGGTCCTGGACCCGGCGCGGCACGTGCAGGGTCCACATGTGGTCGCGGAAGTGGCGCTTGAGCTCGCCGGTGATGGTGGGGACGGCGTAGCTCGCGAAGGCGTGGCCGCGCGCGGGGTCGTACCGGTCGACGGCCTTGACCAGGCCGAGTGCCGCCACCTGGCGCAGGTCCTCGTAGGACTCGCCGCGGCTGCGGAAGCGTCCGGCGAGACGGTCGGCCATGGGCAGCCAGGCCTCGGTGATCTCCTTGCGCAACGTGTCGCGCCGCGGGCCCGGAGGCAGCCCGGCGAGCGTGCGGAAGGCCCCTGCGGTGTCAGGGGCGTCGTCGTGCGGATGGTGCTTCGGGGGCGCTGTGGTTCGCATGATGCGTCGCAACTCCCTTGCGGGTGTGCTGGATGGGACGGTCCCCGTGACGAGCCGTCCGCGGGCCCGGCAGGACGCGCGCGGGCAGGCGGACTCGCTCCCACGGACGTGCCTCCGGTCCGAAGCACTGTGTGTCCGCCTGCCCGCGCGCCGTGGTCGCAAACGTCGCGGTTCAGGGCGTGGACGTGGAAGTCCGCGCCGGGGTCCGCGTGGCGGGGGGTGCGGCGGCGGGCTCCTGGGGCAGCAGCAGGTCCTCGTACCAGCCGAGCGCCAGCAGGACGCCGAGCAGGAGAACCGGGATCAGCACCGCGAGTACGGCCATGGGCATTCCTTCCCCAGGGGGTTTCCGTGGGGGGTGCGGGCCGGGTCTCCCGGGATCCGTGGGGCAAACCCCGGTGTCGCGCGTACCCGGCCGGGTACGCGGTCGGCGACCGCCGACGAGATGGAGGAGTTCCGCCATGCAACGAGGCAGCGACCGGATGAGCGCGAGCCGCGACGACGAGATGAAGCACCAGCTCAAGGAGCTGCTCAGGTCGGGTCGTCCCACGCGGGTCGAGGAGTGGCACGATCCGGAGCCCGTCGCCGAGGACGATCCGCGGCTGGCCGGCGGACCCGTGGCCCCGGCGTCGACGCCCGAGGCGCGTCTGGAGCTGGGCCGGGTGCTGGGACGCTCCGCGTTCCCCGCGGGGCCGCGGGAGCTGATCGGCGTGCTCCGTGACCGGCACGCCCCGGACGCCCTGGTCGAGCCTCTGTACGACCTTCCCCGCTCGGCGCGCTACCGCAACGTCCAGGAGCTCGCGGAGGCCCTGACCGGCGGCGAGGGAGCACACGGAGGCCGCGGACGCTGACCCGCCCGCGACGGCCCGCCGCAGAAGCGGGGACGGCGCCCGGGGACGTCACCGGCCGCCGTCCCCGCCGGGTGTCAGGTGCCGGCGCCGTCCGGCCCGGGGCCCCACTTGCCCACGGGTGCGCCCGTCGCGCGGCCCGCCGTGGCCCGGTCGCGGGCGCCGTCACGGGTGCGGCTCGCGATGACGGACCGGCCCGGGTTGCGGCGCAGGTACTCGCCCTCCAGCTGGGCCATCCGCTCGTTGTGGACGCGCAGGGCGTCGTTCGAGCCGTACAGCAGGGTGTCGTGGCGGGTGCGGTGGATCGTCGCCAGCTCCTTCATGAGTTGCTGGTCGTCCAGCCGGCCCGGGTCGACTCCGGTCATGTGGTGCCCCGCTCGTCGTGGTCGTCCATGTGGTTCGGGCTCCCGTCCGGTGCGAGTGGCGCCGGGCGACGCCCGGCACGGAGCCATGGACCTCGCTGTTCTGCCTCCACTGTACGAACAAACCGGCGCCCTAGCGCGCCCGCTCCACCCGGCGTTCGTCCCACACCGGCTCCGCGGTCTCGCGGACCCGGCCGTCGCTGCCGAAGACCAGGTAGCGGTCGAAGGAGCGGGCGAACCAGCGGTCGTGGGTGACGGACAGGACCGTGCCCTCGAAGGCCTCCAGCCCCTCCTGGAGCGCCTCGGCGGACTCCAGGTCGAGGTTGTCGGTGGGCTCGTCGAGGAGCAGGGCGGTGACGCCCTCCAGCTCCAGCAGCAGGATCTGGAAGCGGGCCTGCTGGCCGCCGGAGAGCCGGTCGAAGGTCTGCTCGGCCTGCTGGGTCAGCTCGTAGCGGCGCAGCCGGGACATCGCCGCGCCCCGGTCCTGGGAGTGCTCCTGCCACAGGATGTCCAGCAGGGTGCGGCCCTGGAGCTCGGGGTGGGCGTGGGTCTGGGCGAAGTGGCCGGGCACGACCCGCGCGCCCAGCTTCCACAGCCCGGTGTGGGCCACGGTCTCGCCGGCCAGCAGCCGCAGGAAGTGCGACTTGCCGGAGCCGTTGGAGCCGAGGACCGCGACCCGTTCGCCGTAGAAGACCTCCAGGTCGAACGGTTTCATCAGGCCGGTCAGCTCAAGTCCCTCGCAGGTCACGGCCCGTACGCCGGTGCGGCCGCCCTTCAGGCGCATGGTGATGTCCTGCTCGCGCGGCGGCTCGGGCGGCGGTCCGGCCTCCTCGAACTTGCGCAGCCGGGTCTGGGCGGCGGCGTAGCGGGAGGCCATCTCGTGGCTGACGGCGGCGGCCTGGCGGAGGTTGAGCACCAGCTTCTTCAGCTGGGCGTGCTTCTCGTCCCAGCGCCTGCGCAACTCCTCGAAGCGGGCGAAGCGTTCACGGCGGGCCTCGTGGTACGTGGCGAAGCCGCCGCCGTGCACCCAGGCGTCGGCCCCGGCCGGGCCGGGCTCGACGGAGACGATCTTCTGGGCGGCGCGGGCGAGGAGTTCCCGGTCGTGGGAGACGAACAGCACGGTCTTGCGGGTCTCCGCCAGCCGCTCCTCCAGCCAGCGCTTGCCGGGCACGTCGAGGTAGTTGTCCGGCTCGTCGAGCAGCAGCACCTCGTCGGTGCCGCGCAGCAGCGCCTCCAGCACCAGCCGCTTCTGCTCACCGCCGGACAGCGTGCGCACCTGCCGGAACTGCGCCTTGTCGTACGGCACGCCGAGCGCGGCCGTGGTGCACATGTCCCACAGCGTCTCCGCCTCGTAGCCGCGCGCCTCCGCCCAGTCGGAGAGCGCCTGGGCGTAGGCGAGCTGGGCGGCCTCGTCGTCGACCGTCATGATCGCGTGCTCGGCGGTGTCGACGGCCTTCGCCGCCTCGCGGATACGCGGTGTGGCCACGGAGACCAGCAGGTCACGGACGGTGGTCTCGTCGCGCACCGAGCCGACGAACTGGCGCATCACACCGAGGCCGCCGCTGACGGTGACGGACCCGCCGTGCGGCTTGAGCTCGCCGGAGATCAGCCGCAGCAGGGTGGTCTTGCCGGCGCCGTTGGGTCCCACGAGGGCGACGACGGCGCCCTCGCCGACCCGGAAGGAGACATCGCCGAGCAGCGTCCTCCCGTCGGGGAGGTGGTACTCGAGGTGTGCGGCTTCCAGATGTCCCATGGTCCGGCATTGTGCGGGCGCCCGGCACGAGGGGGCAAACCGTTATCGGGGCTCCTCCAGCGGCAGACCCGCAGGTCCGGTCCCGGGGGCGGGCAGCGGGGCGCCCGCCCAGGACAGCAGCTTCCAGCCGTCGGCCGGGGAGCCCTCCAGGACGACGACACCGGTGTTGTCCAGCCCGTGGGTGGTGGCGAAGGACAGATCGGCGTTGGTGGCGCGCACGCCCGTCCATAGCCTGATGACGGCGCCGTGGCTGACCACGGCGGCGGTCCCGGCCCCGCTGTCGGCGGCCTCCTCGATCACGGCGTCGTAGCGCGCGAGGACCTCCTCGCCGCTCTCCCCGCCGGGCATCCGCAGCGCGGTGTCGCCGTGCATCCAGGCGACCACGGTCCGGAAGTAGGCCTCCCCCTCACCCGTCAGTCCGGGCAGCATCTCCATGTCGCCGGCGGACACCTCGCGCAGTCCGTCGCGCACCCGCACCTCCAGGCCCAGGGCGTCGGCCAGCGGTGCCGCGGTGCGCCGGGTGCGGGTGAGCGGGGAGGCGTACACCGCCGTGATGTCCTCCTCCGCGACCGACTCGGCCAGCGCGGCCGCCTGTCTCTCGCCCAGCTCGGTGAGCGGGGCTCCGGGGAAGGCGGTGTCGAGCAGGTAGTCCAGGTTCGCGGTGGTCTGGCCATGGCGTATCAGCAGCAGGCGCATACGGGGTTCTCCTCGCTCGGCGGTACGGCGGGAGCGGCCGTACGACCGTCCCAGCGTACCCGTGTCAACGGCGCGCAAGCCTGAATATGACCAACCGTCAGTCCGCATAGCGAAATGGGTATCTCAGGATTCGGCCGGTTCGGCGTACGGTGGAATCAGCCGCCCGGGGTGCCGCCCCGGGGGCCGGACGAGAGGGGTACGGCCATGCCGCGAGCATGGGAGACCGCCGTCTACACGCACGGGCACCACGAGTCCGTGCTGCGTTCCCACACCTGGCGCACCGCCGCCAACTCGGCGGCGTACCTGCTCGGTTCGATCGAGCCCGGGATGCGGGTGCTGGACATCGGCTGCGGTCCCGGCACCATCACCGCGGACCTGGCCGCCCTGATCCCCGACGGTCATGTCACGGGTGCCGACAGCGCGCCGGACATCGTGGCGACCGCCCGCGCCACGGCCGCCGAACGGGGCCTGGCCAACACGGACTTCACCGTCGCCGACGTCCACGCGCTGGACTTCGCCGACGGCACCTTCGACGTGGTGCACGCCCATCAGGTGCTCCAGCACGTGGGCGACCCCGTGCAGGCGCTGCGCGAGATGGCGCGGGTGACCAGGCCCGGCGGGATCGTCGCCGCCCGCGACTCGGACTACGCGGCCATGACCTGGTACCCGGCCGTGCCGGGCCTGGACGACTGGGCGGACCTGTACCAGCGGGTGGCCCGCGCCAACGGCGGCGAGCCGGACGCGGGCCGGCGCCTGAAGGCGTGGGCGCTGAAGGCCGGGCTGGCCGACGTCACCGCGTCCTCGGCCACCTGGACCTTCGCCACGCCCGGGGAACGCGCCTGGTGGAGCGGGCTGTGGGCGGACCGCACCCTGGCCTCGGCCTACGCCGACCGCGCCGTCGAGGGCGGCCATGCCACCGTCGAGCAGCTGAAGGCGGTGTCGCGGGCCTGGCGGGAGTGGGGCGAGCGGGAGGACGGCTGGTTCGGCGTCCTGCACGGCGAGATCCTCTGCCGCAAGCAGGGCTGAACCGCCGGCTGCCCCGCGAGGCGGGCGCAGCCGGCGGCTCCCGGCGGCGGTGAGGGCGGCCTCCGGCGGGCGCGGCCCGGACCGGCCGGCCCGAGCGACCGTCCGGGGTCATTCCCGCGGAAGCAGCGGGCCCAGTGGCCCGAGGTCCAGATTGAGGTCCTCGGGCCGCAGCCCGTAGTGCTCGCGCAGCTCGGTCATGCGCTCCTCCAGGAGCATCAGGGTGAGCCCGATGCGCTCCTCCTGCTCCTCGCTCAGATCGCCCGCGTCGACGCGGCGCAGGGCCTGCCGCTCCATGAGCTGCCGCAGAAGTTCCACGACGGTCAGGACCAGCTTGACGAGGTCGCGCTCGACGGTGTCCGGATCGAGGTCCATCCGTCGTCGGCTGTCGGTCACGTCGGCTCCTCCCAGGGCGAGGACACGTTGCGGCCGACGGAGCTGATCAGGGCGTTGAGGTCGATGCGGACGAGGTCCACGTCCGCGATGCGCAGCGTGATGTCGCCCGTGAGCACGACTCCCCCGGCCAGCAGCCGGTCCAGCAGGTCGACGAGGGCCACCTCACGGCGTTCGACGACGGTCACGGCGCCTCCTCCCCGGTTCCCGTGAGGCCGGAGAACGAGTAGGCGGCCCAGGGGCCGGTGAGTTCCACCCGCACCCCGGACACCTCGTCCTTGGTGCGGTCGACGAGCTCCACGAACTCCTCGGACAGCGCGCGGGGCACGAGATAGGCCGCGTTGAGCACGTTCCGCCCGGTGGCTCCGGAGAGGCGGGCGTTCTGCGGCGGGTGCAGCCGGGCGTCCTCGGCGAACCGGGCGAGCCTCCCGTGCAGCCGGTCGGCGAACTCCTCGGCCCGCCGTCCGGCCTCCTGGCCCGCGGCCGACTGCTGCCGCCGCTGCCGCAGGTAGTCCCGGCCGCTCGCGGGCCGGGCGGCCGGCCGCGCGGGCCCGGCGGCCCGCTCCTCGGCATAGGCCTTCACCCCCCACTCCACCCGGCCCTCCAGCCGGTCGAGGGTGCGCCGGAACAGGTCCTCGTGCGCCTCCATCATCACGCGTACGCCGCTGTCGTCCTGGAAGACCGTGGCCAGCCGCAGCGGCAGCGGGGTGGTGACGACGGTGAGCGCGTCGATCACGCTCTGGTGGGCGCGGGCGGTCTCGGCGAGCCAGTCCAGATCCTCCAGATGGGCACGCAACGGCTCCTCGGCGAAGTCCGCCTCCGGCACCGAGCTCACGACGGCGATCAGGCCGTGGTGCGTCAGCATCTTGGGAGGCATCCCGGCGACACCGGTCAACTGGGACTGGAGCGCGGCGCGGAAGGGGTGGCAGACGGCGTAGACATAGCGCAGTGCGGTCATCGGGCCTCCTCTTCGGCCTCCTCGAGTTCCTCGGCCTCCTCGGGTTCCTCGACCGCCTCGGCCTCGATCTCCTCGGGCTCAGCCGGTCCGGCCTCGTAGCGGGACTCCAGTTCGGCCAGCCGTTCTCGCAGTTGCCTGTTCTCCCGGCTCAGCTCGGAACGCCGGGCCCGGGAGGACAGCGCCGGGTCGCTCTCCCACCAGTCGATGCCCATCTCCTTCGCCTTGTCGACGGAGGCGACGACGAGGCGAAGTTTGATGGTGAGGAGTTCGATGTCCAGCAGGTTGATACGGATGTCGCCCGCGATGACGATGCCCTTGTCGAGCACCCGCTCCAGAATGTCGGCCAGATTGGCGCTACTGGTGGGAGGGTACGGCTCGGGCATCCGGCTGGGCAGGCTCATCGACGGCTCCGCGCGTCCGCTCGCTCGTCCTCGTCCTCGGGTTCGTCCTCGGGCTCGGATTCGTCATCGTCCTCGTACTCGTCCTCCGGCTCGTACTCTCCCTCCGGCGCCTCCTCGTCGTCCACGGATTCGTCGTCCTCGTCGTACTCGGCCTCCTCGTCGGGGCCTTCCTCCTCGTCCTCGTACTCCTCGTCGTCCTCCGGGACGTCGGAATCCTCCTCGTCCCTGGCGTCGGAATCCTCCTGCTCCTCCTCGGCCACGGCGTCCTCATGACTCTTGACGACCTCGCCGTCGCGGATCTCACCGCGCCAGCCGTCCTCCGCCTCACCCTTCAGTGTGATGTGCCGGGCGAAGTTCTTCAGGTCGAGCCGGGCGCGGCGGCCCTGGGCCCGCCAGATGTTGCCGGTCTTCTCGAACAGCCCCGAGGGGTAGTACTCGATGACGAGCAGGACGCGGGTGAGGTTGTCGGCGAGCCGGTGGAAGGAGACGACGCCCTTCGTGGTGCCCTTCGCGCCCTCCGTGGACCAGGCGATCCGGTCGTCGGGGATCTGCTCCGTGGTGTGGCCCTTCCAACTGCGGTTGGACCAGAACACCTTGAGCTTCCAGTCGGAGTTGACGTCGTCGGCGCGGTTCGCGCTCTTGACGCCCTTCGTGAACGTGCTGAAGCTCTGGTACTGGGTCCACTGGTCATAGGCGGTGCGCACGTCGACACCGACGTCGACGGACTCCATGATGACCGTGGGCTTCTGGCCTCCGCCGCCCTTCTTCTTGCCCTTGCCCTTGCCTCCGAGGTTCTTGAGGGCGTCCACGGCCTTGTCCTTCATGTGCGTGGCCCCGGTCTCCAGCGCCGCGCGCAGCGGGCTCTTGCCCTCCGCCAGCTTGCGGCCGCCGTCGAGTGCGAGCTTGGCGAGGCCGGGGCTCTTGCCCTCGGCGATGTCGTTGAGCTTGACCGTGGTCTCGCCCAGTTTGCGGCCGGCGCCGACAAGCATCCGTTGGGCCTGCGCGGCGAGGTATTCCTGCACCTCGGCCTTGAGCCGCTCGGCGGCCTCGCTCTGGGCGAGGTCGTTGAGGGGGCTGCTCGTCGCCTTGCCCGCCGCCTTTCCCGCGCCGTCCCGAGCGTTCGAGAGCGCTTCACTCATCGGTCACCGCCGCCCTTCGGCAGTCGTCCCTTGGCACGACGGGCCCCGCCGGCCGCCGCCGCCGTCTTCCTGGCGGCCGTCTTCTTCGCGGCGGTCTTCTTCGCCGGGGCCTTGCTCGCCGCCTTCTTGCCTGGTGCCTTCTTGGCGGGCCTCTTCCCGGCCGGGCTCTTCGCCGCTCCCTCGCGCGTGGATCCGGACTCGTCCTCGTCCCTCTCCTCGTCGTCCGGCTCCGGCTCGTCCTCGGCGTTCTCCTCGTTCTCGTCCTCGGCGGTGGCCTCCTCCGGTTCCTCCTCGTCCCCGGTGTCCGGCCCCACGCCCGCCAGCTGGTCACGGACCTCGTCGGTCCGGCTGTGCAGCCGGTCGGCGAGGGCGCTCATCTGGCGTTCCACCATGGCCCCCGAGGCCGCCTTGCCGACTCCGCGCAGGTCCTGGCGCAGCTGGTCGCCGATCTCCTTGAACTGCGGGTTGTTCTGCAGCTGCCCGGAGACCAGTTCGGCGATGCCCTTCGGGGTCAGGTTCATCTTCTTGCCGGCCACCAGCGAAGCCACGCCCAGCGCCAGTTTGATCTTCTTGGTACGTCCGAGGACGTACCCGGCCCCTATCGCGAGGCCCAGTGCCGCTCGGTTCATCGTGTCGTCCCCTCGCCTGTCGCGGTGCTCTTGCCCATGCCGACCTCCAGTCGGTCGAGGAGTTCGTCCTCCCGGCGGTCGAACTCGTCCTCGTCGATCTCTCCCGCCTCCAGCTGTTCCTCCAGGCGGGCGAGCTCGGCCCGGATCGCGGCGGGGTCGTAGTAGATGCGTTCCGCCTCGCTCAGCACCTGTCTGATCACCCAGGCGCTGCCGCGCACCGGTGCGAACGGCAGCAGCAGCACCTCCGAGATGAGTCCCACCGTTCGGCCCTCACTCCTGCTCGGTTCCGATGCCGCCCGTGGTCCCCGCGGGTTCGGCGGGTCCGGGCTCGACGAAGCTGTAGGGCGGCAGCGGGCCGTTGACCCGCAGTTCGAGGTGCGGGCGGTCCTCACGGACCCGCTCCACGGCGGCGAGGAACTCCTCGGCCTCCTCGCGGTCGACCAGGAAGGACACGTTGGCGAGCCATCCGGTGGACTCGGGGCCGACGCTCACGGCGGTGGCGACCGACTCCAGGGCCTGCCGCACGTCCGCCGCGTCCTCGGCCTCGCGGGCCCTGACCGCCGCGGCCACCATCTCGCCGAGTTGCAGCCGCTGCTCGTAACTGCCGCCCTCCGCCTTGCGGTTGGCTTCCGCCAGCGCCCGTAGCTCGGGGGTCTCCGACATGACCCGGCGCAGTACGGCTTCCTCGTCGTGGGTGGCCTTGAGGTTGTACTCGACCCTGCCGTCCAGCGCCCGCAGACGCTCGTGGTAGTGCTCGGCGCGTTCCGCGAGCACCCCGGTGACGGTGTCGTCGTCCGGGGCGACGCTGCCGAACCTGAGGGGGAGCACACTGCCGCCCGCGGCCGCCTCGGCGAGCACGTTCTGGTGGGCGAGCAGTTCCCTGCGCTTGGGCCGCAGGTCCTCGGGCGCGTCGCTGACCACGGCGGCCAGTTCGCCCTCCTTCAGCACGCGCAGGGGCCGGTCTCCCACACCGGTCAGGCCCTCGGGCGGGGAGGTGCGGGAGGCGGCTGTGATGCCGTAGACGTACGTGCTCACTCCGATTCCTCCTTGCGACGCGTCCCCGTGGACTTGCGGGCACGCGGCCTGGACTCCTTCTGGCCCTCCTCGCGTGCCTGGTTGAAGGCGTCGGATATCGTCTCCGCGGCGCCGGACAGCGCCCCCTTGGACTTGCCGCGGGTGCCTGATTCGGTCATCTCACCGACGAGGTCGGGCAGGCCGGGGGCCTTGCGCGGACCTGCCTCGAGGTCGAGACGGTTGCACGCCTCGGCGAACCGGAGATAGGTGTCCACGCTGGCCACGACGACCCTTACGTCGATCTTGAGGATCTCGATACCGACCAGGGAGACCCGCACGAACGCATCGATGACGAGCCCCCTGTCGAGGACGAGTTCCAGTACGTCGTAGAGGCCGCTGCTGCCGCCTCCCCCGCCGCCGGGCTGCTGTGCCGGGACTACGGTCATGCCGACTGTGCCTCCTTGTCCGTGGAGCGAAGCGAGTGGTTGTCCGAAGGGGCCTAGCGGCCACCGGGGCGGGGGTCGGCCCGCCCGCGTTCGTACCGGCGGACTCGCCGGTAGCCGGTGAGCCGGCCCTCAGGGTCGAGGTCGACCTGGTAGCTGCCCATCAGGCTCATCGTGTCGGGCACCCGGGCCAGCTCCAGGACCTCGACCTCCAGCGACCAGCCGTCCTCCGTACGCTCGAAGGACGAGACGCTCTCGGTGTCCATGCCGGTGAGCTCCGCGAGCTGGTCGCGGGCGTCACGCAGCACCTCCATGGGGCTGGGCCGGTTGTCCGCCACGGTGACGTCCCTTTCGTGATGTGCGCCGGGCCGCGTCGTCCACGACCCCGGGGGGTGTGCTCCCGCGCTCGGCGCGGCCACCCCGCCTCCCGGGTGGCCATCCCTTCACGGGCCAAACATGCGTGACGCGAGCGCCGCGTGTCGTCCCAGGTCAGCCCACCACCGCCTGCTCGACCAGCAGCCGTACGCCGGCCGCGACGGACTCCGCGTCGATGCCCGCGGCGCGCAGCTGCTCGTCGGGGGCGGCGGAGCCCGGCATCGTACGGACGGCCAGGCGCACCAGGCGCGGCATCGGGCGTCCGTCGAGGAAGGCGTCCACGACGGCGTCGCCGAGGCCGCCCTCCGGGTGGTGGTCCTCGACCGTGATCAGACAGCCGGTGTCCTCGGCGGCCCGGCGCAGGGTGAGCCGGTCGACGGGTTTCACGGAGTACAGGTCCAGGACCCGTACGGCGATGCCCTCGCGGTCGAGCAGGTCGGCCGCGGCGAGGGCCTCGGGCACGGTGACACCGGCCGCGACCAGCGTGACCCGGTCGCGTGCCGAGGAGCGCAGCGTCTTGGAGCCGCCGACCGGGAAGTCCTCGTCCGGGCCGTAGATCACCGGGGTGGCGCCGCGTGAGGTGCGCAGATAGCGGATGCCGTCCAGCCCGGCCATCGTGGCGACCAGTCGGGCGGTCTGGTTGGCGTCGCACGGGTACAGCACGGTCGAACCGTGTACGGCCCGGAACATCGCCAGGTCCTCCAGGCCCATCTGCGAGGGCCCGTCCTGGCCGATGGCGACACCGGCGTGCGAGCCGACGAGGTTGACGCCCGCGCCGCTGACGGCGGCCATGCGGACGAAGTCGTGGGCGCGGGTGAGGAAGGCCGCGAAGGTGGAGGCGTACGGGATCCAGCCGCGGGAGGCCAGTCCGACCGCGGCGGCGACCATCTGCTGTTCGGCGATGTAGCACTCGAAGAACCGGTCGGGGTGTTCCTTCGCGAAGAACGCGGCCCGGGTGGAGTCGCCGACCTCGCCGTCCAGCGCGACGATGTCGCCGCGTCCGCGGCCGAGGGCGGCGAGCGCCTTGCCGTAGGCGTCCCGGGTGGGCACCTCCTCACCCTTCGTCCAGCGGGGCGGCTCGTGCTGTCCGGTGCGTACGGCGTGCAGGACACGGGTGGCGGGCGGCGCGGCGACCTGGACCCGCAGGTCGGAGGGGCCGCCGAGTTCGGCGATCGCCTGCTCGGGGTCGGGCAGCGGCTTGCCGTGCAGGCCCTCGCGGTCCTCGACGTCCGCGACGCCCTTGCCCTTCAGCGTGCGGGCGAGGACGGCGGTGGGCTGTCCGGCCGTGGATTCGGCCTCCCGGTAGGCGCGGTCGATCTCGTCCGGGTCGTGCCCGTCGATCTCCACGGTGTGCCAGCCGAAGGCCCGGAAGCGCCGGGCGTAGGCCGCCAGGTCGTGGCCGTGGCGGGTGGGCCCGCGCTGGCCGAGGCGGTTGACGTCGACGATCGCGGTGAGGTTGTCCAGGTGCTCGAACGCGGCCTGCTCGGCGGCCTCCCACACGGAGCCCTCGGCGAGTTCGCTGTCGCCGCAGAGCACCCAGACCCGGTAGCCGGTGCGGTCCAGCCGCTTTCCGGCCAGCGCGATGCCCACCGCGACCGGCAGACCCTGGCCGAGCGAGCCGGTGGCCGTCTCCACCCAGGGCAGCCGGCGCGGGGTCGGGTGGCCCTCCAGCCTGCTGCCCTGTCGGCGGAAGGTGAGCAGTTCCTCGTCGTCGACCGCGCCGGCCGCCTTCGCCGCGGCGTACATCAGCGGCGAGGCGTGGCCCTTGGAGAGGACGAAGCGGTCGTTGGCGGGGTGGGCCGGGCGGTCGAAGTCGTAACGCAGATGACCGGCCAGCAGCACGGCCATCAGATCGGCGGCGGACATCGACGACGTCGGGTGCCCGCTGCCCGCGGCGGCGGCCGCACGCACGCTGTCGACGCGCAGCTGACGGGCCAGGTCGGTGAATTCGGGGGAGTTCATCGCGCTCCTTCCTCCGGATCGTGGGGCTCGGGGGTTCGGTGAGCCGGCTGTCGTGAGCTGTCGGCGAGGTCCTCACGCGGCACGGGTCCGGGCGCTCGGTCCGCGCCGGGGCACCGCCGCGGACGATCACCTTGCGCGGCGGCTGACGCGATTCCCCCGGACGCGACGGTCCGACGCGTACCGGGACCTTCCGCGTAACCCTCACCTGGTCGCCCAAACGCGCGAAACGCCCGGCACGGGCGGCGGCACGGGCGGTCAGCGGCCCCGCCGCGCGCGTGCGTCGGCTTCCGGGCACAGCGGAGGGCCGGGCCCGAGGGTTCTCGGGCCCGGCCCTGGCCGCGGCCCCGGGGCGGAGGCCGCGGCGTGTCCGCCTCCGTCGGGCCTCAGGCCCGGTGGTGCGGGGACTCGGGGTCGATGTCGTCGGGGCGCGGGGGCACGTCGGGAGCGCCGGGCGTGCCGGGCGCGGGAGTGCCGGCGCCGGGGGCTCCGGTGGCCGCGCCCGCGCCGCCCGGCGCGACGGGCGGCACCGGCGGGTAGCCGGTCGGGCCGGCGAACCCGCCGGGCGGCCCGAGGGGTGCGCCGCCGCCGTGCGCCTGCTCCCCGCGGGCCGCGTCCTCGGCCGTCCGCCGCGGGGCCGGCCGGGCCGCGCCGCGCAGCAGATAGGCGGCCACGCCCAGGATCACGGCGGTGATCAGCGCGGCGGCCCAGTCGGGCAGACCTGCGGCCAGGGCCAGGCCCAGTGCCAGCGCCAGCGCCGCGCCCGCGTAGAGGGCGACGGCCCCCGACGCGGCGTACAGCATGGCCCGGCGGCGCTGTCCGCGCGTCTGGCGGCGCAGCTCGTCGCGCACGGTCTCCCGCGTCACCTGAGCGAGCTCGTCGACCAGCGCCTTGTCCAGATGCTCGAGATGATCCAGTCGGTCCATGGTGGCCGGGTACCCGCCGTTCGGCCGCCGTAACTCGGCGTGAAGCCGGAGATCAGCCGGCGGACCGCGTCTCGGCGGTGAGCGCCCAGCGTTCGTGGTCCCGCCAGGCCCCGTCGATGAACAGCATGGCCGGCGAGAAGCCTTCCAGGCGGAAGCCGCAGGAGCGGGCGAGCGCGATGGACGCGGCGTTGCCGGGCTGGACGTTGATCTCCAGGCGGTGCAGCCGCATCGGCCCGAAGGCGTGGTCGATCACCAGGCCGAGGCCCTCGCGCATCAGGCCGCGGCCGGCGGCGTGCGCGAAGGCGCCGTAGCCGAGGGCGCCGCACCGGAAGGCGCCGTGGACGATGTTGTTGATGTTGATGAACCCGGCGATGGCGCCGTCCGCCTGCTCGCACACCAGGAAGCCGGCCTTCGTCGGGTCCTCGATCAGCCGCCCCGCGTAGGAGCCGTACGCTCGCGCGTTGTCCGGCGGGAACAGCCAGGGGTGGTGGAGGTCCTTGCTCTCCAGGGCGCGGGCCGTGAACTCGGCTCCGTCGGCGTGGGTGATGGGGCGTATGCCCACGCGTGGGCCCTCGGCGAGAAAGCGCGAAGCGTTATGCGGCATCGCCCCACCCTATTACCGCCCCCGCCCCCAACACCCCGGCAAGCCCCCCTGCGGGCGGGTGGGGCCCGCTCGCCCGGTTCCCTGCGGGCGGGTTGGGGCCGGTCGTGCAGTTGCCTGCGGGCCGGTGGGGCCCGCTCGCCACTTCCCTGCGGGCCGGTGGGGGCCTGTCGCGCAGTTCCCCGCGCCCCTCGGCGGACTACGCCGCCCATCCCGGGAGTGCGGGAAACACCCTTCTTGGGGGCGCGGGGAACTGCGCGACCAGCCACAACCCACCCGCACCCGCGATCGAGCCACTCGGGTACCTGGCCGCGGGCCGGTGAGGCCGGTCGAACGCCCCTCCTGGGGCGCGGGGAACTGCGCGACCAGCCGCGACGTGCCCGCGGCCGCAATCGAACTGCCCGGGAACTTGGCTGCGGGGGCGGTGGGAGCTGAGCGCGCCGTTCCCCGCGCTCCTCGGCGGGCTTCGCCGCCCATCCCAAGGGTGCGGGAAACACCCTTCCTGGGGGCGCGGGGAACTGCGCGACAAGCCCCTCACCGGCCCGCGGCCTGGACTCAGGTCAGGGCCGGGGCGGCCAGCGTCAACACGCCAGCCTCCGCGTCGAGTTCCGCCACCACGCCGAAGGGGACCGTCACCGCCCCCGCGCAGTGACCGAAGCCGAACTCCTCGACGACCGGCACACCCAGCCCCCCGAGCCGGTCCACGAGCATCGGCCGCAGCGTGTCGTAGGCGTCGCAGTTCTCCCAGGACCCGAGCAGCACCCCCCGCACCCCGTCCAGCCAGCCCGTGCGCAGCAGTTGGGTGAGGTAGCGGTCGAGGCGGTACGTCTCCTCCCCCACGTCCTCGAGGCACAGCAGCCCCCCGGCCGCGGACCGCCGCGCGTACGGCGTGCCCGCCTCGGCGGCGAGGAGGGACAGACAGCCGCCGAGCAGCACCCCGTGGGCGCGGCCCGGCACCATGGCCCGGCCGCCCTCGGCGGTGACGACCGTGACGGTCTCGGGCGCGAACAGCGTGGCCCGCAGATGCTCCTGGGCGCGGCCGTTCTTCAGGAAGTCGACGCCCGCGGCCATCGGCCCGTGCAGCGTGACCAGACCGAGCCGCACGGCGAACGCCTCGTGCAGCGCGGTGACGTCGCTGAAGCCGACGAGCACCTTGGGCCCGGCCGCCCGCATGGCCTCCCAGTCGAGAAGGTCGACCATGCGCTGCACGCCGTAGCCGCCGCGGGCGCACAGCACGGCGTCGACGGACGGGTCGCACCAGGCTGCCTGGAGGTCGGCGGCACGGGCGGCGTCGGTACCGGCCAGATAGTCGAACTCGGGGTGCCGGTCGAGGACATGGGGTGCCACGACCGGGTCGAGGTCCCAGCCGCGCAGCACGTCGAGACCGGCCTGGAGCCGTTCCTCGGGCACGGGTCCGCTGGTCGCGACCACGGCGACACGGGCACCGGGTGCGAGACGCCGCGGGCGCCGCAGTTCGTTCACCTGTCGAGCTCCAGTCTCGGGACGCCGGGCGGGTTCAGCCCGAACACCTGGGCGTACAGGGAAAGTTCGGCCTCCAGCGCGCGGACCATGGTGTCGGCGCGCCGGAAGCCGTGTCCCTCTCCCTCGAAGGCGATGTAGGCGTGCGGCACGTCTCGGCCCGCCATCCGGGCGAGCAGCCGCTCGCTCTGCGCGGGCGGGCAGATCACGTCGTCCAGTCCCTGGAGCAGCAGGAAGGGCGCGGTGATCCGGTCGGCGTGCTCGACGGGCGAGCGCTCCGCGTACCGTGCGGGCACCTCGTCGTAGGGCCCGACCAGGGTGTCCAGGTAGCGCGACTCGAAGTCGTGGGTCTCCCCGGTCGCCCAGCCGGCCAGGTCGAGCACCGGGTAGATGACGGTGCCGCAGGCGTAGACGTCGGTGGTGGCGAGGGAGGCGGCCGTGGTCCAGCCACCCGCGCTGCCACCGCGGACGGCGAGCCGGGCCCGGTCGGCGGTGCCCTCGTCCGCGAGGGCGAGCGCGACGGCCGCGCAGTCCTCCACGTCGACCACGCCCCACTGCTCGCGCAGCCGGTTGCGGTACTCGCGCCCGTACCCGGCCGAGCCGCCGTAGTTGACCTCGGCGACACCGATGCCGCGCGAGGTGAAGTAGGCGATCTCCAGGTCGAGGACGAGCGGGGAGCGCCCGGTCGGCCCGCCGTGCGCCCACACGACGTACGGCGGCCGCTCGGCGTCGGGCGCGGCGCACCCCGGGTTGTGCGGCGGGTACACATGCGCGTGGATGTCGCGGCCGTCGGGTCCGGTGAAGGTGCGGATCTGCGGCTCGGGGTAGTGGACGGGGTCGACGGCGTCGTCGTGCGCGGCGCCGATCACCCGCGCGTGCCCGGTGCCGGTGTCCAGCTCGACGACCTCGTACGCGGTGCGCGGGCTGGCGCCCACGGCGGCGATCCGCTCCCCGGTCACGGCGAGCGTGGGCGCGAACTCGGTCCACGGTCCGGCCGCGTCGACGACCTCGCCGGTCTCCGGGTCGAGGATGCCGAGCGCGGTGGCGCCGCGCCCGTGGACGACGGCGATCAGTCCGCCGGGCAGCGGGGCGAACCAGCGGTGTCCGATCTTCCACAGCGGCCCGCCGAACTCCTCCTCGCGGCGGCACAGCGGCTCCCCGTCGCGGTAGAGGTTCCACCAGCCGGTGCGGTCGCTCGCCCACAGCAGGGAGCCGTCGGCGGCGAAGTCGGCCTGGCAGACGGACTCCTCGGGCCCGCCCGCCACGGTCCGGGGCGTGCCGAAGGTGCCGTCGGGCCGGACGTCGGCGAGCAGCAGGTCGGTGCCGTCCCACGGCATCCGGGGATGGTCCCAGCCGATCCAGCAGGCCCGCCGCCCGTCGGGCGACAGCTTCGGTCCGGTGACGAACCGGTGCCGCTCGGCGGTGAGTTCGCGTACGGCGGTCCGGTCCCCGGCGGCGGACCCGTCCAGCGGCACGGCGGCCGGGACCCGGCGCACGTCGCTCGGTCCCTCGCCGGTGAACTCCTCCAGCACGCACCAGACCTCACCGCGCTCCGGCAGCAACACCGGGTCGGCCCAGCGCAGTCCGCCGCCGGCCGTGCCGGCCGGGGTGAGCGGGACCGGCTCGCCGCCGGGCTCCCAGCGGTACAGGCGCTGGTCGTCGAAGTTGACGAAGACCACCAGCGGGCGGCCGTCCGGGGCGGTGCCGGCCCAGGGCTGTCCGCCGTACTCGATGACCCGGGTGCGCACGTTCCACGGGGCCGGCAGTACCGGTTCCTCGCGGCCGTCGGTGTGCCGCCGGACCAGGGTGCGGCGGCCGCCCTCGGTGGGCCGGGGTTCGGTCCACCAGACCTCCTCGCCGACGAAGCCCACGTACTCGGGATGTCCGTCGTGGGCGGCCGCGAGGGCCGCGTCGATGGGCGAGGGCCAGGAACCGTAGGCCAGTGTCTGCACGTCGTCCCCCACTCGCTCAGGCCGTCCGCAGGAAACGGTCCAGGACGCGGACGCCGAAGTGCAGCGCCTCGACCGGGACCCGCTCGTCGACGCCGTGGAACAGCGCCTGGTAGTCGAGTCCCTCCGGCAGCCTCAGCGGCGCGAAGCCGTAGCCGGTGATGCCGAGGCGCGAGAACTGCTTGGCGTCGGTGCCGCCCGACATGCAGTACGGCACCACATGGCCGCCGGGCGCGAACTCCTCGACGGCGGCCCGCATCCGGGCGTACGTCGGTGAGTCGACGGGTGCCTGGAGGGCCACCTCGCGGTGGAAGAACTCCCAGTCCACGCCGGGCCCGGTCAGCTCGTCCATGGTGGCGCGGAACTCGTCCTCGGCGCCGGCCAGGAACCGGCCGTCGACATGGGCGACCGCGTCGCCCGGGATGACGTTGACCTTGTAACCCGCTTCCAGCATGGTCGGGTTGGTGCTGTTGCGCACGGTCGCCTCGACCAGCTTGGCCGCCGGGCCCAGCTTGGTGAGCAGCGCGTCCACGTCCTCGAGGTCGGGCTCGACGCCGTAGAGCGCGGCGAGTTCGGTGAGGGCGGCCCGTACGGTCGGGGTGAGCCTGAGGGGCCACTCGTGGGCGCCGATCCGGGCGACGGCCGCGGCGAGCCGGGTCACCGCGTTCTCCCGGTTGACCTTGGAGCCGTGGCCGGCGCGGCCGCGCGCGGTGAGCTTCATCCAGGCCGTGCCGCGCTCACCGGCCGCGATCGGGTAGATCTCCCGCCCGGTGCCGTCGTGGAAGGTGAAGGCGCCGGACTCGCTGACGCCCTCGGTGCAGCCCTCGAAGAGTTCCGGGTGCCGGTCGGCGAGGAAGCCCGAGCCGTCCTCGGCGCTGGCCTCCTCGTCGGCGGTGAAGGCGATGACCAGGTCGCGCCGTGGCCGCGCTCCCGTGCGGGCCCAGGACCGCACGACGGCCAGGATCATCGCGTCCATGTTCTTCATGTCGACCGCGCCCCGGCCCCAGACGACGCCGTCGCGGACCTCTCCGGAGAAGGGGTGGACGCTCCAGTCGGCGGCCTCGGCGGGCACCACGTCCAGATGGCCGTGGACCAGCAGCGCGTCCGCCGACGGGTCGGTGCCCTCGAGCCGGGCCACGACATTGGTGCGGCCCTTGGCGCGCTCCAGCATGACGGGCTCCAGGCCCGCCCCGGCGAGGGCCGCGGCAGCGTACTCGGCGGCGGGCCGCTCCTGGCAGTCGCCGCCGCCCCGGTTGGTGGTGTCGATGCGGATGAGGTCGGAGGTGAACCTGACGACCTCGTCCAGTGCCTGCTCGTCAGCCATACTGCTCCTCCACTGCGGCCGAGACGATGGTGGTGACCGCCTTGAAGGTGCGGATCCCGTCGAACATGGTGTCGCTGGTGTAGGCGACCTTGCGCTCCCCGGTCCGGGCCACGCCGGGCACGACGGTCGCGGTCATCGCCAGGTGCTCGGCGTCGAACTCCAGGGCGATGGTGTGCGGGCCGGCGGACACCGGCTCGTGCCGCACGGCGAGCGCGGCCGCCTCCTTCGCCGCCGCGCGGATGTCGGCGGCGGTCCGGGCGGGGGTGCGGCAGACCGCCGCGTAGCGGGAGACATGGTCCTTCACGGCGACCTTCAGTGCCTCGGGCGCGTACCCGAGCGCGTCCTCGCAGGCCAGGTCGTCGCCGGTGACCAGGACGACCGGCACGCCGTACTCCGCGACGACATGCGCGTTCAGCAGGCCCTCGCTGGCGCGTACGCCGTTCAGCCACACGCCGGTGAGCTGGTTGGCGAGGTAGGTGTGCGCGAGGACGCCCTCCATGCCGGCGCCCGCGTGGTAGCCGATGAAGGCGATGCCGTCGACGTCCCCGTGCTGCACGCCCTCGACCATGGACAGCGCCTTGTGCCGGCCGGTCAGCATCTGGGCCCGGTCGTCCAGCCGCTCCAGCAGCAGATTGCGCATGCTCCAGTGCGCCTCGTTGATGAGGATTTCGTCGGCGCCGCCGTCGAGGAAGCCGAGCACCGCGGCGTTGACGTCCGAGGTGAACATCGACCGGCACCGCTCCCACTGCGGTGTTCCGGGGAGCACGTCGGCGGGCCACGTCACGCCGGTCGCGCCCTCCATGTCGGCGCTGATCAGGATCTTCATGGTGCGTCACGTTACGCGTAGAAGCCAAAACGGGCCAGGTCGCTCCCTGACCGACCCGTCGGTCGGTGACGGGTGCGGGTGTCGGCCGGCGGCACCCGCACCCCCGGACGGCGGCTCAGGCTCCGGCGGCGACCAGCCACCTCGAGGGCAGCTCGATCAGGGAGCCGTCGGCCGCGTGCTCGGTGGTCGCCAGGGGCAGGGCCCCGCTCGCGAGGACGGTGAGCCCGGCGGCGGCCAGGAAGGCGGGGACCGCGGTGTCGGCGACCTCGCCGGGGGCGATGCCGTGGCGGAAGATCGGGGCGAGCTTGGCGGGCGGGCCGTCCGGGCCCTGCGCCAGCCCGCGCAGGGCGGCCCCGGCGGCCTCGGAGGGGTCCACCAGGAAGGCACGGCCCCGGCTGCCGAGCAGCGCGGCGAGCGCGTCGACCAGTGGCTGGCGGTCGTCCGGATCGCTCTGGTGCAGGACACCGCGCATATAGACGTTGGCGTCGCCCAGTTCGGCGTGCAGGGCCTCGGCCGCCGCCTTGTCCGTGGCGTCCAGCTCCCGGTATCTCGCCTGCCCGGCCGGGTCGGCGCGGCGGGCGTGCTCCACGGCGGCGGCGGACAGGTCGGCGCCGAGCACCCGCGGGAAGCGGGCGGCCAGGAAGCGGGTCTGGGTGCCGTTGCCGCAGCCGAGGTCGATCATCGGCAGGCCGGGGTCGGCGAGCAGCGGCTCGAACAGGGCGACGTGCAGCGCGGAGGTCAGCGACGGTTCGGCGTCCCACAGCACGGACCCCGGTTCGTCGGAGGCCTCCCGCCAGAAACCCTCCCAGGCGTCCCGGTACCGACTCGTCACGCTCATGCCCAACTCCCCAGGGTGCACTGTCGATCCGCCGTACTGACGGGCCAGTACGGTCTATCGCCCCGGGGCGACCGCGACAAGCACGCGAGACGTTCCTTCACGCCTCGTTCGAGACCCGTACGCCCTGAGCAGGGCCGCTGCCCGCCTGCCGAACAGGCCGGGTGGGTCCCCGTCGGCCTGTTCGGCGGGCGGGCAGGCCGGGTGGGTCCCCGTCAGCCCCGGCGCCGGGGCAGGGTGAGTTCGAACCACACGGTCTTGCCCGTGCCGGTACGGCTGGTGCCCCACTCCCGGGCCAGTGTGGAGACCACCCGCAGTCCGCGCCCCGTCTCGTCACCGGGTCCGGCGCTCAGCAGCGTGGGCAGCTCGTGCTCGTCGTCGTCCACCTCGCACAGCAGGGTGTCGCCGCGCACCAGTCGCAGTTCGACCGGGCGGCGGACCGAGTGCCGCAGCGCGTTGGTGGCCAGCTCACTGACCAGCAGCTCGGCGGTGTCGGCCAGCTCGCCGAGCCCCCAGTCGTGCAGTCGCTCGCGGACCACGGCCCGGGCGCGGGGCACCTGGCGGGGGTCGAGCGGGAGGCGCCACTCGGCGACGTCGTCGGGCGCGATGCCGTTCAGCCGGGCCATCAGCAGGGCCACGTCGTCCTTGCGGCCGCCGCGGGTGTTGAGGGCGCGGATGATGGTGTCGCAGGCCTCGTCCATGGAAGCGGCCGGATGCGCGGCGGACTCGCACAGCGTCGCCAGGCCCACCCCGATGTCCTCACCGCGCATCTCCACCAGGCCGTCGGTGCACATCACCAGCCGGTCCCCGGGCTCCACCCGCACGCGTACGGACTCGAAGGGCACCCCGCCCACCCCGATCGGGGCGCCGGTCGGCAGGTCGAGCAGCTCGCTTCGGCCGTCCCCGGCGCGGACGATCACCGGCGGGATGTGCCCGGCGTTGGCGAGGTGCAGTTCGCTCCCGATCGGGTCGTAGACGGCGTAGAGACAGGTCGCCAGATAGGTGTCGCCGAGGCGCTGGGCGAGGTCGTCGAGGTTGCGCAGCAGCTGGGCGGGCGGCAGGTCGAGGGCGGCCATGGTCTGCACGGCGGTCCTCAACTGGCCCATCATCGCTGCCGAGTTCAGGCCGTGCCCCATGACGTCGCCGACCACGAAGGCGGTGCGCGCGCCGGGCAGTTTCACGGAGTCGAACCAGTCGCCGCCGACCCGGCCGAGGAGGGTGCCGGGCAGATAGCGGGTGGCGATGTCGCAGCCCGCCCGGCGCGCCGGGATGTGCGGGAGCATGCTGTCCTGGAGGGTCTCGGCGACCGACTCCTGGTACGTGTACATGCGCGCGTTGTCGAGCACCAGCCCGGCGCGGGCGGCGAGTTCGGCGCCGGTCACCCGGTCCATGTCGTTGAACTCGACGCGCTCGGGGTGACGCAGCAGGATCATGAAGCCGAGCACGACGTCGCGTGCCTTGAGCGGGACGACCAGCATGGACCGGCCGGTGATCAGGGGCCGGATGTCGCGCTTCTCGAACTGCGAGGCGATGGCGTGGCCCATCTGCTCGCTGATCCGCGGGACGAGGACGGGTTCACCGCTGGTCATGCACTGGAAGAACGGGGTGTGCGCGGGGAACGGCATGGCCTCGCCGACCGGCACGACGTCGTCCCAGCGGCCGGGTTCGTCGGTGTGCTCCACGGCGACCCGGTGCCACAGGGTGGTGGTGTCGGGGACGCCGTCGGGGAAGCCCTCGCCCGCGACGACCTGTTCGCGCAGATAGGTGCCGGCGACGTCGGTGAAGCGGGGCACGACCGCGCGGCTGACCTCGACGATGGTGCGGGAGAGGTCCAGGGAGGTGCCGATGCGTCCGCTGACCTCGTTGAGGAACTCCAGGCGCTCGCGCACGGCGGTGTACTCGAGGTCCTCGGCGTCGTCCTCGGCCGGGCCGTCGGGCGGCGGCTCGCCCGCGGCGGTGGCGTGGGCGAGGCGTTCGCGGCGGGCCCTGCGCTCGGCGCGCCGGGGCACGCCCCAGTCGGGGGTGACGGGCACCCGGTCGTTCTGGCTGAACTCCATGACGGGGTAGCCCAGTTCGAGGACCTGCGCGACGATGCGGGCGCTCTCGCCGACGCTCATGCTGGGCAGGATCTCGGGCAGCCGGCGGGCGAGGTCCTCGGCGCCGGGGAAGTCGGTGTGCAGGGCGAAGGCGGGGGCGATCCGCTCGACGCCCCGCCCGTCCTCGTGCTCGACGCCCCGCCCGCCCTCACGCTCGCCGTCGCGGTACGGCCCGGCGGCGTCCGCCGCGAGCACCAGCAGCCGTTCGGGGCCGGGGCCCACCAGCGGGTAGGCCCACCACAGCACGTCGGCCCGGTCGCCGTCCGGCACGTCCAGCCGGGCGCGTCCGGCGGCGGGGTAGGAGAGCCCGCCGCCGAGCGAGGACTCCAGGTCGGGGCCGAGGCCGTCGTAGCCGCCGTGGGCACCGTGGAGGCCGGGCTCGCGCTCCTCGGGCAGGGCGCCGGAGACGGGCAGCAGATCGGTGGCGGGCCGACCGATCGCGCTCTCCTTGGGGACGCCGAACAGGCGCCGGGCGCCGCTGCTCCAGTGCGAGACCAGGCCCTCGCGGTCGACGACGACCACGGCCAGTGGGACGCGCCCGGCCCGCCCGCCGGACCCAGCCGGCCGGCTGGGAGATGCTGCCCGGTCGGTGCCACGGTCCATGGCCCAAGCCCTCTCTCCGCGCGCCTCCACAAGATCTGTCCCCGGGACCACCGTACGGCTCCGGCAGCACGGGATGTGCGGCAATCCGCGAATTCGCGGCACCGCGTGCCTCACAGGTCACACGGCACCCCGATCCGCCCGCCCCGCGGGGCCGTTGGAGGAGGGCTTCGGCTCAGGCCTCCGGTCCCTCGGCGGGCGACGGCCGGTCCGCCGCGGCGCCCGGCACAACCCCCACCGGACGCCGCCAGAAGGGTCCTAGGCGCTCTCGACCTCGGTGGCGAGGTTGGCGAGGACCGCGTCGTAGATCCGGCCGAGGCCCTTGGGGGCGAAGGTCTTCTCGAAGAAGCCGCCGATGCCGCCCGCGCCGTTCCAGGTGGTGGTGACGACGACACGGGACCTGCCCTCGCCGGCCGGGGTGACGCGCCAGACGGTGACCATGGAGGAGTTGCGGTCCTTCTCGACCAGCTCGCCGTCGGTGGGCTCGGTGACCTCGAGCAGGCAGTCGCGCACCCGCTTGCTGGTGGCCTGGAGCTTCCAGTGGACGAGGGTGCCCTCGCCGTCGCCGCCCTCGCGCACCTCGTACTCGCTGAAGTGCGCGGGCAGGAGCTTCGCCCGGCTGCCGCTGTAGTCGGCGATGGTGTCGAACACCTTCTCCGGGTCCGCCGCGACGACCCGCTCCGTAGTGGCCTCGACCTGCGCCATTGCTGCCTCCATGACCTGATTGCTCGGGCTTGCGGCCCCTGGGCCGTTCTTCCGGATCACGCCGGCGTCGCGGGCCTGGTCCGGAAGGCAGGGCCAGCCAACCACCCCGCCGCCCGGCCGCCCAAATCGAGGTCGCACGATCATGGGAACATGTGTTCTATTCTCGGGGTCAGTGCAGGGTCAGCGCTACAGAGGAGGCCTCATGCGCTGGGAGAACCTCACCGAGTCCGCCGAGCACAGCCGGGCCGCCACCGGCCTCTTCGGCGCCGACGCGGTGGTCAGCCGGACCTTCGACACGCCCGAGTTCCGGGGGATCACCTTCCACGAGATCCGGGCCCGGTCGATCCTCAACCGGGTCCCGGGCGCCTCGCGCATGCCCTTCGAGTGGACGGTGAACCCGTACCGGGGCTGCTCGCACGCCTGTGTCTACTGCTTCGCCAGGAAGACGCACAGCTATCTCGACCTCGACACCGGCATCGGCTTCGACACCCAGATCGTGGTGAAGGTGAACGCGCCGGAGCTGCTGCGCCGTCAGCTCGGCTCCCGGCGCTGGCAGGGCGAGCACGTGGCGATGGGCACCAACGTCGACTGCTACCAGCGCGCGGAGGGCCGCTACCGGCTGATGCCGGGCATCATCGCCGCCCTGCGCGACCACGCGAACCCCTTCTCCGTGCTGACCAAGGGCACCCTGATCCTGCGCGACCTCGACCTGCTGAAACAGGCGGCCGAGGTCACCGACGTCGGCATCTCGGTCTCGGTCGGCTTCACCGACCACGAGCTGTGGCGCACGGTCGAACCGGGCACCCCGGCGCCCGAACGCAGGCTGGACGTGGTGCGCACCCTCACCGCGCACGGCATCGGCTGCGGGGTGCTGATGGCCCCGGTGATCCCGTTCCTCGGCGACGATCCGGCCCAACTGCGCGCCACCGTGCGGGCGATCGCCGCCTCCGGCGCCACCTCGGTCACCCCGCTCGTGCTGCATCTGCGCCCCGGCGCCCGCGAGTGGTTCATGAGCTGGCTCGGGCAGCACCACCCCCATCTGGTGCGCCGCTACGAGCGGCTGTACGCCGAGGGCGCCTACGCGCCCAAGTGGTACCAGCGCCGCATCACCGGCCAGGTGCACGAACTGGCCCAGGAGTACGGCATCGGACCGGCGCGCCCCGGCATGTCCCGCCGCGTCCGCGAGCCGGAGCCCGCCCCCGAGCCGCGGCCGGAACCGACCCAGCTCACGCTGATGTGAGAGGCAACCGAGCGCACCTGACGACCCAATCGGGTCAAGTACGGCGACAACACGTTCTTCCGGGCGGGGATTCCGGGACGATGCCGCGAGGACCGTGACCCCCGCGGTCCGGCCCCGTTCCGCCCTGGAAGGACTCCATGAAGAAACGCGCAGCCGTGCTGTGCGGTGCCGCCGCCGTCCTGGCCGGGGCGCTCACCGCCGTTCCCGCCGAGGCCACCGGCCCGGGAGCCGCAGCCCCCGCAATCGCCTGGAAGAGGTGCGGCACCGGCGACTACCCGACGCTCCAGTGCGCGTCCCTGGAGGTCCCCCTGGACCACGCGGACCCGCAGGGGCGGCAGATCACCCTCGCCCTGACCCGCGTCCCGCACACCGCGAGGAAGTCCCAGGGACCGCTGCTGGTCAACCCCGGCGGCCCCGGCGGCAGCGGACGCACCCTCGCCGGATTCGTCGCGGCCTCCCTGCCCAGGTCGGTGGCCTCCCAGTACGACGTGATCGGCTTCGACCCGCGCGGTGTCGGCAGGAGCAGGCCCGCGCTGAACTGCCTGCCCGGCCACTTCGACGCCCCGCGCCCCGACTCGGTGCCCGCCGCCCCCGGCGTGGAGAACGCCAACCTGGCCCGCGCCAGGGCCTTCGCCGACGCCTGCGCCGAGAAGCACGCCGACGTGCTGCCGTACATCAACACGACCGCCGTCGTGCACGACATGGACCTCATCCGGCAGGCGCTGGGCGCGCAGCGGCTGAACTACTTCGGCTACTCGTACGGCACCTACCTCGGCGCGGTCTACGGCAAGCTCCACCCGGACCGGGTACGCCGCTTCGTGCTCGACTCCGTCGTCGACCCGACGGGCGTCTGGTACGAGGACAACCTCGCGCAGGACCTCGCCTTCGACGACCGCCACCGCGCCTTCCTGGCCTGGGTCGCCCGGCACGACCGCGCCTACGGGCTGGGCACCGACCCGGCCGAGGTCGAGTCGCGGTGGTACGCGATGCGGGCGGCGCTGGTGAAGGAGCCCGCGGGGAAGAAGGTGGGCCCGGCGGAGCTGGAGGACACCTTCATGCCCGGCGGCTACTACGACGGCTACTGGCCCTACCTCGCCGAGGCGTTCGCCGCGTACGTCAACGACAAGGACTCCGACGCGCTGGTCGAGGCGTACGACACCTTCGCCGCGCTCGACGCCTCCGGCGAGAACGGCTACAGCGTCTACACCGCGGTGCAGTGCCGGGACGCGTCCTGGCCGCGCGCCTGGCCGGCCTGGCGCGCGGACAACTGGGCGATGTACGACAAGGCGCCCTTCATGACCTGGAACAACGCCTGGTACAACGCGCCGTGCGCGTTCTGGACGGTCCCGCCGAAGCTGCCGGTGGACGTCGCCAACGCCGAACTGCCGCCGGTGCTGCTGTTCCAGGCCACCGACGACGCCGCGACGCCGTACCGGGGCGGGGCCATGATGCACACCCTGCTGCGCGGCTCCAGCCTGGTGGTCGAGGACGGCGGCGGGAACCACGGCATCACACTGAGCGGCAACCCCTGCCTGGACAAGCACCTGGCCGCCTATCTCGCCGACGGCACGGTGCCGCGCGGCGACGGGGCCGGTGAGGCGGACGCCGTGTGCGCGGCCCAGGCCGAACCCGAGCCGCTGACCATCAGGTCCGGCTCCTCGCGGGGCTCGACGCTGCACGGGCTGCTGGGCCCACGCGGCTGAGGGGTTGTCCGGGGGCGGGCGGCGCGGCTCCTGTGATCCCATGGCCGCATGAGTGAGCCGATCACCAGGATCCCCGCCCCCGACGGGGTCGCCCCCGCAGCCGCGTACACCCATGTGGTGACGGGCAGCGGGCGTCTCGTGGCCGTGTCCGGCCAGCTGCCGCTCGACGAGAACGGCACGCTGGTCGGCCCGGACGACCCCGGGGCCCAGGCGCGTCAGGTCTTCGAGAACATCCGGCGCTGCCTCGCCGCCGCCGGGGCGACCTTCGAGGACGTCGTCAAACTCACCTTCTTCGTCACGGACATGGCGTACCTGCCCGCGATCCGCGCGGCACGCGCCGCGCACATCCCGGACGACCGGCTCCCGGCCGCCTCCGCCGTACAGGTCGCCGCGCTGGTGCGGCCGGAGTACCTGATGGAGATCGAGGCCTACGCGGTGGTGGCCGAGTGACCCCGCGGGTGCGGGAGATGACGCTCGCGGACTGCGGCCGGGTCGCCGAGATCCGCGTCGGCGGCTGGCGGGCGGCCTACCGGGCTCTGATGCCCCAGACCTATCTGGACGGGCTCAGCGTGGCCGCAGACGCCGACCGCCACCGGGCCCGGTTCACGGCCGCCGACCGTGTGGCGGTGGACCTGGTCGCCGAGCGCGAGCCCGGCGGCGAGGTCACCGGCTGGGCCTGCCACGGCCCGTACCGGGACGGCGAAGTGCGCACCGCGGACGCCGAGTTGTACGCGATCTACGTCGCCCCGGAGCACTACGGCACCGGCGTCGGCCGCGCCCTGCTGGCGGAGTCCGTACGGCGCTGCGCCGAGGCCGGCCACCCGCGGATGCTGCTGTGGGTACTGAAGGGCAACGTCCGCGCGCGGCGGTTCTACGAGCGGGCGGGATTCTCGGCCGACGGCACCGAGGAGCCCTTCGAGGCGGGCGGCGTCCCGGTACCCGAGGTGCGGTACACCAGGGAGCTCACCTAGGCCTGGGAATCCGCGCCAGGGCCCGCACGGCGGCCTGGGCGAGCACCGGGTGCGCCAGGGCCTCGTTGAGCACCGTCCTGGCCCTCGGGTCGCCGAGGGCGCCGAGCCCCTCCACACAGGCGAGGGCCACCCTGCGGTGGGGGTCGTGCGGGCGCAGCCGCCGTTCGAGGGTGGTGATCAGCGCGGGCGCGGACTCCGGGGCCCGCAGCTCGACCAGCAGCCGCACCGGGTGCAGGGCGTAGGCGACGCGCAGTTCGTTGGTGGCCAGGGCGGCGGCCGCGCGGGCGGTGCGCGGGTCGCCGAGGCGGGCGAGGGCGTGGGCGGCGGAGGCGCAGCGCTGCGGGTCACGGTGGTTGAGCAGCAGGACGAGCGACTCGAAGGCCCGCCGGTCGCCGGCCAGGCCCAGCCGGAACGCGGCCAGTTCGCGGGCCCACAGAGGCTGTCCGGGGGCGGTGAGCACCTGCGCCAGCTCGCCCTCTCCGCTTGCGGCGAGGTGCTCGAAGGCGGGGGTGGCCCCCGACTCCCGCCGTAAGCGCTCCGTGAGCGACCGCAACTCTTCGTCCATGGGGTGGAGCGTAGGGCGGATCGGCCGACCGGGGGACGTACATCACAAAGTCCGGGGGCTGGCGCGCTCGTTACCCACCGGTTAAGCTCAGACGAGCGAGTTACCCACTCGCTACCACGCTCGTGGCGGTTTGGTGACGCAGCCGCCATGAGAGCAGTCGGTTCGGTGCTTCAGGCACCGCAGTGCGACCCGGCCAAGGGACAGGGCCGGTCGGATTCCGCCGCAGGGCGGGCGTGTGCGCGCCCGTCGGAGCGGCGCCGGGCGTGTGCGCTCGCAGCCCGGAACCACACCCGCATCCTCCACGCACCCGGTGCGCCCCTTCGGCGTACCGGGTCGCGTTCCCAGTCGTCACCCTCATTCCTGGAGTCCCGCGATGGCCACTCCCCTGTCCGACACCCCTCTGTCCCCGTTCAAGACCATTGCCGTGGTCGGCCTCGGCACGATGGGCACCGGCATCGCCGAGGTGCTCACCCGGGCCGGCCGCGAGGTCATCGGCATCGACGTCGACGAGGCGCAGACCGCCCGGTGCGTCGCCGCCCTGGACGCCGCCACCGCCCGTGCCGTGGAGCGTGAGCGCCTCACGGAGCAGGAGCGCGCGGACGTCGTCGCCCGGCTGCGCACCTCCACCGACCTCGGCGCCGCGGCCGAGGCCGACCTGGTCATCGAGGTGGCCCCGGAGTCGTACGAGATCAAGCAGGAGATCTTCCGCGAGCTGGACCGGATCGTGCGCCCGGAGACCATCCTGGCGACCGGCACCAACGCGCTGTCGGTGACCCGGCTCGCCGCGGAGTCCCAGCGTCCCGAGCGGGTGCTGGGCGTGCACTTCTTCAACCCGGCGCAGCAGATGCGGCTGGTGGAGATCGTCTCCTCGGTGCTCACCTCCCCGAACGCCGTCGCCGCGGTCACCGACCTGGCGATCGAGCTGGGCAAGGAGCCCGTGTCGGTCGGCGACCGGCCCGGTTTCGTCGCCGACGGCCTGCTGTTCGGCTACCTCAACCAGGCGGCCGCGATGTACGAGGCGAAGTACGCCTCCCGCGAGGACATCGACGCGGCGATGCGGCTGGGCTGCGGTCTGCCGATGGGCCCGCTCGCCCTGCTGGACCTGATCGGCATCGACTGCGCGAGCCGGGTCCTGGAGGCCATGTACGCCGAGTCGCACGACCGGCTGCACGCCCCGGCGCCGATCCTGAAGCAGCTCAGCGAGGCCGGGCTGACGGGCCGTAAGGCGGGCCGCGGCTTCTACACCTACGAGGCCCCGGGCAGCGCCACGGTGGTGCGCGACGCGCTCACCCCGCGGGAGGGCGGCGAGCTCGCCGAGGGCCGTACGGTCTCCTCGGTCGGTGTCGCGGGCTCGGGCACCATGGCGTCGGGCATCGCGGAGGTGTTCGCCAAGGCGGGCTTCGACGTGGTCCTCGCGGCCCGCAGCGAGGCGAAGGCGGAGGCGGCCAAGGCCTTCATCGGCAAGTCGCTGTCCCGCTCGGTCGCCAAGGGCCGGATGACCGCCGAGGCGGCCGAGGAGACCCTGGGCCGGATCACCCCGGCCGGTTCCTACGACGCCTTCGCCGAGGTCGACCTGGCCGTCGAGGCGGTCGCGGAGGACCTGGAGATCAAGCAGCAGCTGTTCGCGGCGCTGGACAAGGTCTGCAAGCCGGGCGCGATCCTGGCCACCACCACCTCCTCGCTGCCCGTCGTCGCCTGCGCCCGCGCCACCACGCGCCCGCAGGACGTGATCGGCATGCACTTCTTCAACCCCGCGCCGGCCATGAAGCTGGTCGAGGTGGTCCGCACGGTGCTGACCGGCGACGACGTCCACGCGACCGTCCGCGAGGTCTGTGCCCGCATCCGCAAGCACGCGGTGGACTGCGGCGACCGGGCCGGCTTCATCGTGAACGCGCTGCTGTTCCCGTACCTGAACAACGCCATCAAGATGGTCCAGGACCACTACGCGACGCTGGACGACATCGACGCCGCGATGAAGCTGGGCGGCGGCTACCCGATGGGCCCGTTCGAGCTGCTGGACGTCGTCGGGCTCGATGTCTCGCTGGCCATCGAGCAGGTGCTGCACCGCGAGTTCCGCGACCCCGGTCTCGCCCCCGCGCCGCTCCTGGAACACCTGGTGGCAGCGGGCTGCCTCGGCCGCAAGACGGGCCGGGGTTTCCGTGAGTATGCCCGGCGCTGACAGGGTCGGCGACTGGTTCCGGACCGGGGAGGACTGGGGCGGGCTGCTCGAACCGGCCAGGGCCGGGCAGCCCGTCCGCGGACCCGCTCCCCCGCCCCCCGAGGGCGGGGGAACCCCCGTGCATGCGCACCGAGCTGCGCACATGCAGTACGTTCGGGGCATGTCCCAGCCCGCCAAGTCCTCCCGTACCCCTGCCACAGCCGACGCGCCGGAGAGCGCCGCGGGGTCCCGCGCGGCGGCCCAGCGGCTCAAGATGCGCCGTGAACTGGCGGCCGCGGCCATGGAGCTGTTCGCGACCAAGGGGTACGAGGCGACCACCGTCGACGAGATCGCGGCCGCGGCCGGGGTCGCCCGCCGCACCTTCTTCCGTCACTTCCGGTCCAAGGAAGAGGCGATCTTCCCGGACCACGACGACACCCTGATCCGCGCCGAGGCGGTGCTCAACGCCGCCCCCGCCCATGAGCACCCCCTCGACACGGTGTGCCGGGGCATCAAGGAAGTCATGCGGATGTACGCGGCCCGGCCGGAGATCTCGGTGGCCCGCTACAAGCTCACGCGCGAGGTGCCCACCCTGCGCGAGGCGGAGATCGCCTCGGTGGCCCGCTACGAGCGCCTGTTCACCCGCTATCTGCTCGGCCACTTCGACGAGCACGCCCACGACGACGACGCCAACGACGACCCGCTGCTGGCCGAGGTCGCCGCCTCCGCCGTGGTCACCGCACACAACCACGTGCTGCGCCGCTGGCTGAGGGCCGGCGGCCAGGGGGACGTGGAGGCCCAGCTCGACCACGCCTTCGCCATCGTGCGCAAGACGTTCGGCAACGGCATCGGCGCGGGCCGCACGAGCGCCGACGCGGCCCGCCCGGTCCCGGCGGCCACGGTCACGGGAACGGGCGAGGTGCTGGTGACGGTGGCGCGGACCGACGCCCCGCTGGACGAGGTCATGAGGACCATCGAAGAGGCTTTGAAGGAGCGCTGAGCCCGCTCCCCCGCTGTGATGACGGCCACCCCTCGGGGTGGCCGTTTTGGCATGTCAGAGGCCCTTTTCCACCGAGTCTCCAGCCGTGTTCGATCGATCATCGCTCATTTGTTACGTAAAGATTTCACCTGAGCTCAATTCCTGGCACTCAGTGCCTTGCCAGGTGACACGGTGTGCCATACGTTGATGTTGTCCGGGCGGCCGGCGCGCAGTGATCCTTCGCGCGTCGGCTGTCCCCGCAACCTCTGGTTCGCCGCCCGGACGCCTGCGTCACAGGCAACCTCCCGCGCCACAAAGCGCTGCCGATCAGCACCACCGCCGAACCGACGGCATACGGAAACAACCCTCAGCAGCACAGCCGAAACCCTCAAGCGCCCCTCCCTCAGGGCGCTCCCTCAGCACCCCCCCTCAGGGTGCGCATCGCCGGAGGCAACACCGTGACCACCAAGGACATCCTGGACGCGATCCAGTCCCCGGACACCACGTCCGCCGACATCGCCGCTCTCCCGCTGCCCGAGTCGTACCGCGCGATCACCGTGCACAAGGACGAGACCGAGATGTTCGCGGGCCTCGAGTCCCGCGACAAGGACCCGCGCAAGTCGATCCACCTCGACGACGTGCCGCTGCCGGAGCTCGGCCCGGGCGAGGCCCTGGTCGCGGTGATGGCCTCCTCGGTCAACTACAACTCGGTGTGGACCTCGATCTTCGAGCCGCTGTCCACCTTCGGGTTCCTCGAGCGCTACGGCCGCACCAACGAGCTGGCCAAGCGCCACGACCTGCCGTACCACATCATCGGCTCCGACCTCGCGGGCGTCGTCCTGCGCACCGGCCCGGGCGTCAACGCCTGGCAGCCCGGTGACGAGGTCGTCGCGCACTGCCTGTCCGTCGAGCTGGAGTCCTCCGACGGCCACAACGACACCATGCTCGACCCCGAGCAGCGCATCTGGGGCTTCGAGACCAACTTCGGCGGCCTCGCCGAGATCGCCCTGGTCAAGTCCAACCAGCTGATGCCCAAGCCGGGCCACCTCAGCTGGGAGGAGGCCGCCGCGCCGGGCCTGGTGAACTCCACCGCCTACCGCCAGCTGGTCTCCCGCAACGGCGCCGGCATGAAGCAGGGCGACAACGTCCTGATCTGGGGCGCCAGCGGCGGCCTCGGCTCCTACGCCACGCAGTTCGCGCTGGCCGGCGGCGCCAACCCGATCTGTGTCGTCTCCAGCGAGCAGAAGGCGGACATCTGCCGCTCGATGGGCGCCGAGGCGATCATCGACCGCAGCGCCGAGGGCTACAGGTTCTGGAAGGACGAGAACACCCAGGACCCGAAGGAGTGGAAGCGCTTCGGCAAGCGCATCCGCGAGTTCACCGGCGGCGAGGACATCGACATCGTCTTCGAGCACCCGGGCCGCGAGACCTTCGGCGCCTCGGTCTACGTCACCCGCAAGGGCGGCACCATCACCACCTGCGCCTCGACCTCGGGCTACATGCACGAGTACGACAACCGCTACCTGTGGATGTCGCTGAAGCGGATCATCGGCTCGCACTTCGCGAACTACCGCGAGGCCTGGGAGGCCAACCGCCTCATCGCCAAGGGCAAGATCCACCCGACCCTGTCGAAGGTCTACTCCCTGGAGGAGACCGGCCAGGCCGCCTACGACGTGCACCGCAACCTCCACCAGGGCAAGGTCGGCGTGCTCTGCCTGGCCCCCGAGGAGGGTCTGGGCGTGCGCGACGAGGAGATGCGCGCCAAGCACATCGACGCCATCAACCGCTTCCGCAACGTCTGAGACACCCGGGGTCATAGATGACTGAGCGTCAGAACGCCGAAGGGCGGCGGGAGAAGGACCGGCCGTGGCTCATGCGCACGTACGCCGGACACTCCACGGCCGAGGCGTCCAACGAGCTGTACCGCCGCAACCTCGCCAAGGGCCAGACGGGTCTGTCGGTCGCGTTCGACCTGCCGACCCAGACCGGCTACGACTCCGACCACATCCTCGCCCGCGGCGAGGTCGGCCGGGTCGGAGTGCCGGTCGCGCACCTCGGCGACATGCGCCGGCTGTTCCAGGACATCCCCCTGGAGCAGATGAACACCTCGATGACGATCAACGCCACCGCCATGTGGCTGCTGGCGCTCTACCAGGTCGTCGCCGAGGAGCAGGGCGCGGACATCACCCGGCTCCAGGGCACGACCCAGAACGACATCGTGAAGGAGTACCTCTCCCGCGGGACGCACGTCTTCCCGCCGGGGCCCTCCCTCCGCCTCACGACGGACATGATCGCGTACACGGTCTCCCACATCCCCAAGTGGAACCCGATCAACATCTGCAGCTACCACCTGCAGGAGGCGGGCGCCACGCCGGTCCAGGAGATCGCGTACGCGATGTCCACCGCGATCGCGGTGCTCGACGCCGTCCGCGACTCGGGACAGGTCCCCGCCGAGAAGTTCGGGGACGTCGTCGCCCGTATCTCCTTCTTCGTGAACGCGGGCGTCCGCTTCGTCGAGGAGATGTGCAAGATGCGGGCGTTCGGGCGGATCTGGGACGAGATCACACGCGAGCGGTACGGCATCGAGAACCCCAAGCAGCGCCGGTTCCGCTACGGCGTCCAGGTCAACTCCCTGGGCCTGACCGAGGCGCAGCCGGAGAACAACGTCCAGCGGATCGTCCTGGAGATGCTGGCCGTCACGCTGTCCAAGGACGCCCGCGCGCGGGCCGTCCAGCTCCCCGCCTGGAACGAGGCCCTGGGCCTGCCCCGGCCCTGGGACCAGCAGTGGAGCCTGCGCATCCAGCAGGTCCTGGCGCACGAGAGCGACCTGCTGGAGTACGAGGACATCTTCGCGGGCTCGACGGTGATCGAGGCCAAGGTCGCCCAGCTCGTCGAGGACTCCCTCAAGGAGATCGACCGGATCGAGGAGATGGGCGGCGCCATGGCGGCCGTCGAGTCCGGCTACCTCAAGTCGCAGCTGGTCTCCTCGCACGCGGAGCGCCGGGCGCGCATCGAGTCCGGCCAGGAGAAGATCGTCGGCGTCAACATCTTCGAGACGACCGAGGAGAACCCGCTCACCTCCGACCTGGACACCGCGATCCAGACGGTCGACCCGGCGGTCGAGGCCCAGGTCATCGCCTCCCTCCAGCACTGGCGGGACACGCGCTACCAGCCGCCCTTCAACCACCCCCGCCCCTGCAAGGCGCTGGAGCGTCTGAAGGAGGCCGCGAAGGGCACCGCCAACCTCATGGAGGCCACCCTGGAGTGCGCCCGCGCCGGTGTCACCACCGGCGAGTGGGCCGGGGCGCTGCGCGAGGTGTTCGGCGAGTTCCGCGCCCCGACGGGTGTGTCCTCCGCGCCGGTCGCCGTGCCGGCCGAGGCGGGCTCCGCGCTCGCCGGGGTCCGCCGCAAGGTGGAGGACACGGCCCGCGAGCTGGGCTCGGGCAAGCTGCGCTTCCTGGTCGGCAAGCCCGGCCTGGACGGGCACTCCAACGGCGCCGAGCAGATCGCCGTCCGGGCCCGTGACGCCGGCTTCGAGGTGGTCTACCAGGGCATCCGGCTCACCCCGGAGCAGATCGTCGACGCGGCCCTCGCCGAGGACGTGCACGCGGTCGGCCTGTCGATCCTGTCCGGCTCGCACGCCCAGCTGGTGCCTGATGTCCTGGAACGGCTGCGTGTGGCCGGTGCCACAGATATCCCGGTGATCGCCGGTGGCATCATCCCCAGTGGTGACGCCGAACAGCTGCGGGCCGCCGGAGTGGCCGCGGTGTTCACCCCGAAGGACTTCGACATCACCGGAATCATCGGCCGCATCGTCGACGAGATCCGGAAAGCGAACAAGCTCGACCCCCTGGAGGTCCCCGCATGACCGTCAACCGTCTCCGTCCGCGGCGCTCCTGCCTGGCCGTGCCGGGCTCGAACCCCCGCTTCCTGGAGAAGGCCCAGGGCCTGCCGGCTGACCAGGTCTTCCTGGACCTGGAGGACGCCTGCGCCCCGCTCGCCAAGCCCGAGGCGCGGCACACCATCGTCAAGTTCCTCAACGAGGGCGACTGGACCGGCAAGACGCGGGTCGTGCGGGTCAACGACTGGACGACCGAGTGGACGTACCGCGACGTCGTGACCGTCGTCGAGGGCGCCGGCCAGAACCTCGACTGCATCATGCTGCCGAAGGTGCAGACGGCCGAGCAGGTCGTCGCGCTGGACCTGCTGCTGACGCAGATCGAGAAGACGATGGGCTTCGAGGTCGGCAAGATCGGCATCGAGGCGCAGATCGAGAACGCGCAGGGCCTGAACAACGTCAACGCCATCGCGCAGGCCTCCCCGCGCGTGGAGACCATCATCTTCGGCCCGGCCGACTTCATGGCGTCGATCAACATGAAGTCGCTGGTCGTGGGCGAGCAGCCGCCCGGCTACCCGGCGGACGCCTACCACTACATCCTGATGAAGATCCTGATGGCCGCCCGCGCCAACAACCTCCAGGCGATCGACGGCCCCTACCTCCAGATCCGCAACATCGACGGCTACCGCGCCGTCGCCCAGCGCGCCGCCGCGCTCGGCTTCGACGGCAAGTGGGTGCTGCACCCGGGCCAGGTCGAGGCGTCCAACGAGATCTTCTCGCCGTCGCAGGAGGACTACGACCACGCCGAGCTGATCCTGGACGCGTACGACTACTACACGTCCGAGGCGGGCGGCAAGAAGGGCTCCGCGATGCTCGGCGACGAGATGATCGACGAGGCCAGCCGCAAGATGGCCCTGGTCATCTCCGGCAAGGGCCGGGCCGCCGGCATGCAGCGCACCAGCAAGTTCGAGATCCCGGAGGCGTAGGGCCATGCAGTTCGGACGCACCTACGAGGAGTTCGAGGTCGGGGCGACGTACAAGCACTGGCCGGGCAAGACGGTCACGGAGTACGACGACCACCTGTTCTGTCTCCTCACCATGAACCACCACCCCCTCCACATGGACACGAACTATGCGGAGAAGACGACGGACTTCGGCAAGAACGTCGTCGTCGGGAACTACATCTACTCCCTGCTGCTCGGCATGAGCGTGCCGGACATCTCCGGCAAGGCGATCGCCAACCTGGAGATCGAGTCGCTCAGGCACGTGGCGCCGACCTTCCACGGCGACACGATCTACGGCCAGACGACCGTGCTCGACAAGTGGCCGTCGAAGTCGAAGAACGACCGCGGCATCGTCTACGTCGAGACCAAGGGCTACAAGCAGGACGGCACCCTGGTGTGCGTCTTCCGCCGCAAGGTGATGGTGCCCACCGAGACGTACATCAAGGAGCGCGGCGGCGAGCAGCCGGGCCGTCCCGAACTGAAGCAGCAGGAGAAGTAGAGATGGCCCGTCTCGCCCAGACCGCCGGTCTGACCGACGTCCAGCAGGAGATCCTCAAGACCGTCCGCGACTTCGTGGACAAGGAGATCATCCCGGTCGCGACCGGGCTGGAGCACCGTGACGAGTACCCGCAGCAGATCGTCGACGGCCTCAAGGAACTCGGCCTCTTCGGCCTGATGATCCCGGAGGAGTACGGCGGCCTGGGCGAGTCGCTCCTGACCTACGCCCTGTGCGTGGAGGAGATCGCCCGCGGCTGGATGTCGGTGTCCGGCATCATCAACACGCACTTCATCGTGGCGTACATGCTCAAGCAGCACGGCACGCAGGAGCAGAAGGACCACTTCCTGCCGCGCATGGCGGCCGGCGACATCCGCGGCGCCTTCTCGATGTCGGAGCCGGCCCTGGGCTCCGATGTGTCGGCCATCACGTCCAAGGCGGTCAGGGACGGCGACGAGTACGTCCTCAACGGCCAGAAGATGTGGCTGACGAACGGCGGCACGTCCTCTCTGGTGGCCGTTCTGGTCCGGAGTGACGAAGGACTCACCCCCGAAGAGGCGGCCGCGAAGCCCCACAAGTCGATGACGACCTTCCTCGTCGAGAAGGAGCCCGGCTTCGGAGAGGTCCGGCCCGGCCTCACCATTCCCGGCAAGATCGACAAGATGGGCTACAAGGGTGTCGACACCACCGAGCTCATCATGGATGGCCTGCGGATTCCCGCCGACCGCGTGCTCGGCGGGGTCACCGGACGAGGTTTTTACCAAATGATGGACGGGGTCGAGGTCGGCCGCGTCAATGTCGCCGCGCGTGGCTGCGGTGTCGCTCAGCGTGCCTTCGAGCTCGGCGTCCAGTACGCCCAGCAGCGTCACACTTTCGGCAAGCCGATCGCCCAGCACCAGGCGATCCAGTTCAAGCTGGCCGAGATGGCTACCAAGGTCGAGGCCGCTCATGCCATGATGGTGAACGCGGCACGCAAAAAGGACTCCGGGGAACGAAACGACCTCGAAGCAGGGATGGCGAAGTACCTCGCCTCCGAATACTGCAAGGAAGTCGTCGAGGACGCCTTCCGGATCCACGGCGGCTACGGCTTCTCCAAGGAGTACGAGATCGAGCGCCTCTACCGCGAGGCTCCGATGCTGCTGATCGGCGAGGGTACCGCCGAGATCCAGAAAATGATCATCGGGCGCAGGCTGCTCGAAGAGTATCGATTCCAGGGCTGATTGTCCGGGAACGGGGTGTTTTCTTCGAGAAGAAGATCACACCCCGTAGGCACTCCTCGGCTGCCGACTCGGCTTCCTGGCTTACCCAGTTGCGGCTCTTAACCGCTACGATCGCCGGAAAGCCGCCGTCCCCCCTCAAGCGCGGCATCATCCGCTACGAAGGTCATCCATGCCCCACAGCCAAACCTCTGCACCACGCGACAGCCGGGCCGGCGTACGCCTCGCGCGCGGAGCATCGCCGTGGCTTCTCCCGACCGTCGCCACCGCAGCACTCAGCCTGGTCAGGGCCCGCCGCTCCGGCGTCGCCAAGGCCGTCGCCGTACCCGCCACCGCTCTCGCGGCGGGCATGCTGTGGTTCTTCCGCGACCCCGAGCGAGAGATCGCGAAGGGACGGGTCATCTCCCCCGCCGACGGAGTGGTGCAGAGCATCATGCCGTGGAAGGACGGACGGACCCGGGTCGCGATCTTCATGAGCCCGCTCAACGTCCACGTCAACCGCGCCCCTCTGTCGGGCACGGTGACGTCCGTCGAGCACGTCCCGGGCGGCTTCGTTCCCGCTTTCAACAAGGAGAGCGAGAACAACGAGCGCGTCGTCTGGCACTTCGACACCGAGCTCGGTGACATCGAGATGATCCAGATCGCCGGCGCCGTGGCCCGCCGCATCGTTCCTTACCTGCCCCAGGGCACGAAGGTCGAGCAGGGCGACCGCATCGGTCTGATCCGCTTCGGCTCGCGCGTCGACATCTACCTCCCCGAGGGCGTCGAGATCGCGGTCGAGGTGGGTCAGAAGACCGTGGCAGGGGTGACTCGCATTGACCGTGATTGACCCGGAGACCCGGACCGAATGGGTGCCGGAGGCCGATGAGAGCGACGAGGAGGAGATGCCGCTCTCGCTGCGCCTGTCGATAGCGGACACGCTCACCCTCGGCAACGCCACGTGCGGCTTCATGGCGGTGTACTTCACCACCACCGGCATCCTGATCCCGCACCTCACCGGAAGCCAGGAGTCCGGCATGGCCCGCCACAGCGCGGCCACGGCGGTCATCCTGATGCTCTGTGCGGCGGTCTTCGACCTCTTCGACGGCCTGGTGGCGCGCAAGCTGCGCTCCTCGCCGATGGGCGCCGAGCTGGACAACCTCTCGGACCTGATCAGCTTCGGCCTCGCGCCGGCGTACTTCGTCCTCGTCTACGGCATGGTCGCGGACGACGCGCACCAGCGTGTGGCGGCGGTGGGCGCGATCGTGGTCCTGCTGGCGGTGGTCCTGCGACTGGCCCGGTTCTCCTGTGTGACGCCGACGAACGGCATGTTCCAGGGCATGCCCTCCCCCTTCGGCGCGCTGACGGTGGTCTCGATCGTCCTGCTGGAGCTGCCCTTCGTGGCGACCCTGCTGGCGATCATCGGCACCGCGTGGCTGATGGTCAGCCGGGTCGAGTACCCGAAGCCGCGGGGCCGCCTCGCGGTGGCGATGCTCACCTGGATCGTCCTCAGCATGGGCCTGCTCACCGCCTGGGCCTTCGACGCCCCGAGCGGCGAGGTGCTCCTGCAGACCGGCTGTGCCCTTCAGCTCGTCACGGCCGCGGTGATCCCCCTGTTCGCCACGGCCCGCCGGGTGAACAACTTCCGCGACAACCGTCGCGAGGCCCGAGCGGCCCAGCTGCCGTAACCACCCCGCAGCACACACGACAGGGCCCGAGCTCGCCACCGAGCTCGGGCCCTGTCGTCGTACAGCGACTCCTCGGCGCCCGATTCCCGGGCGGCTGGAGCAGCGACTTCCCGGCCGCCCGTTTCGGTCGGGCACAGCCCCCGGAGTCCACCTGTACAGCGACTCCTCGACCGCCCGTTTCGGTCGGGCACAGCCCCGGGATCCGCTTGCACAGCGCCTCCTCGACCGCCCGTTTCGGGTGGTGGGTGGGCAAAGGCCCTGGGGCCCAGGGGGCGGAGCCCCCTGGCGGGGCCGAAGGGGCGGAGCCCCCGGGGACGGGACGGGAAGGGGCGGCGGGGGCGAGAAGAACCCGCCTCAGGACAGGAAGTCCCGCGCCAACGACTCGGCGACCCGCTCCAGGATCGGCCCGGCATCCGCGACGCACCGCGAAACGTCCGGCTCGACCTCCGTCAGCGGATAGGCCCGCCGAATCCCGGCCCGCCCCAACGCCTCCGGCGGCAGCGCCAACCGCCCGCACACCGCGACAACCTCCTTGCCGGCGGCCCGCGCGGCAGCGGCGACCCCCGCAGGGGCCTTGCCGTGCAGCGTCTGCTCGTCCAGCGACCCCTCCCCCGTGATCACCAGCGAGGCCCGCTCCAGCGCGGGGGCGAACCCCAGCACATCGAGCATCACGTCGATACCGGGACGGAACCGCGCCCCGACCAGCAGGGCGCCGTAGCCGATGCCCCCGGCCGCCCCCGCCCCCGGCGCAGCCGCGAACTCGGCGGCCCGCGCCCCGACGGCGTCCTCCAGCACCTTCGCGAAGTGCCCCAGCGCCTCGTCCAGCGCGCGCACGTCCTCCGGCGAGGCACCCTTCTGCGGCCCGTACACCGCGGGCGCCCCCATGGGCCCGGTCAGCGGGTTGTCGACGTCGCTGGCCAGCACCAGCTCCACGTCGGCCAGCCGGGCGTCGAGCCCCGACAGATCGGCCGAGACCAGCGCGGCGAGCCCGCCGCCGCCCGGCGGCACCGGCTCCCCGGCCGCGTTCAGGAACCGCGCGCCCAGCGCGGCCAGCATCCCGGCCCCGCCGTCCGTGGTCGCGCTGCCGCCCACACCGAACACGATCGTGCGGGCCCCCGCGTCCAGCGCGGCCCGCAGCAGCTCCCCCGACCCGTACGTGGACGCCGTGAGGGGCGCGAAGACACCCTCCGGCAGCCGCTGGAGCCCGCTCGCCTCGGCCATCTCCACCACGGCCGTGCCCGCGCGCAGCCCGAACGCGGCGGTCACCTCGTCGCCGAGCGGCCCCGAGACCCGTACCTCATGGCGTTCGAACCCGGCCGCGACCGCCGCGGCGACCGTCCCGTCACCGCCGTCTGCCACCGGCAGCGCCTCGACCTCGATGTCCGGCACGACCCGACGCAGTCCCGCGGTCACCCGCTCGGCGACCTGCACCGCCGTCAGCGACCCCTTGAACTTGTCCGCGGCAACGAGCACCCTGCGGGTGCCTTCCAGTGCAGCGTCTGCCACCTTGCGATCCCCTTGCTCTCCGAGCCTTGCGCATGTCAAGGCAGTCGCGCCGCTGTGACCATAACCTCAGGACACGACCCCCGTCATGCCCCTGCCCACAGCGTGGAACCCGCGCCGGCGGCCCCGGGACGGGGTAGACCTTCCTGCATGACCACTGTGGGCACCGCCGCGGGCACGCTCGCCGACCGCGTGCACGGCGGCTGGCTGGGCCGGATCGCGGGCAACATGCTCGGCAAGCCGGTGGAGCAGGGCGAGGTGTGGACCCGCGCCCGTATCGACCGCTATCTGGGTGACGCCGGCGCGCTGCCGCTCACCGACTACCTCCCCGAGCCCGTGAGCGCCGAGGACGCGGCGGCGCTGCGCCCGGAGTGGCGCCGGTGCGTACGCGGCCGCATCCACGGCAGCTGCCGCGACGACGACGTCGACTACGCGATCCTCGGGCTGCGTCTGCTGGAGCGGCACGGCTTCGCGTTCAGCACCGAGCAGGTGGGCGACCTGTGGCTGCTGTCCCTGCCGTACCTCCAGACCTTCACGGCGGAGCGGGCGGCGTACCGCAATCTGGCGAACGGGCTGCGGCCGCCGCTGACGGCGACGTACGACAACCCCTACCAGGACTGGATCGGCGCGCTGATCCGTGCCGACATCCACGGCTGGACCTGCCCCGGCGATCCGCACCGGGCCGCCGCGCTGGCCCGCCGGGACGCGGTGCTGTCGCACACGGGGAACGGGGTGTACGGCGCGATGTGGGCGGCCGCGCTGATCGCGGCGGCGTTCACCGCCGGGACCGTGCGGGACGCGCTGGAGGAGGCCCTCTCCGTGATCCCCGGCGGCTGCCGGCTGGCCAGGACCGTCCGCCGGGTGGCCTCGCTGCACGAGAGCGGTCTGAGCTGGGAGCAGACGGTGGCCACGGTCGCCGAGGAGACCGCGGGCCTGGGCTGGATCCACACCGTGCCCAACGCGGCGGTGATCACCGCCGGGCTGCTCTACGGCGACGGCGACTTCACCCGGACCGTCGCGCTGACCGTCCGCGGCGGCCTGGACACCGACTCCAACGGCGCCACGGCGGGCTCGGTGGCGGGCGTCCTGACGGGCGCCCACGGCATCCCGGAGCAGTGGACGGACCCGCTGGAGGACACGGTCCGCACGGCGGTGTTCGGCTTCGACGGCGTACGCATCAGTGAGCTGGCGGAACGCACCCTGCGCCTGGCGGAGTCCACCGTCTGAGCCAGGGGCGCGGGCGGCCGTCGGTGCGCCCCCGTGCGCCCGCCGCGGGAGGGCGCACGCTCGGTACGCTGCCCGGATGACCACTGCTGACTTCGCCGCGTACATCGCGGGCCTGCCCCGTGTCCTCGTCGGGGCCGCCGCCCTGTTCCGGGACGCCGAGGGGCGCGTCCTGCTCGTCGAGCCGAACTACCGCGAGGGCTGGGGCCTGCCGGGCGGGACCGTCGAGTCGGACGAGGGGGAGAGCCCGCGCGAGGGCGCGCGGCGGGAGACGGCAGAGGAGATCGGCCTGGACCGTGAGATCGGACGGCTGCTCGCGGTGGACTGGTCCCGCGGCCCCGGCAGGCCGCCGCTGGTGGCGTACCTCTACGACGGCGGGGTGCTCGGCGAGGACGACCTGAAGGCGATCCGGCTCCAGGAGGACGAGCTGCTGTCCTGGCGGATGGTGGCGCGCGAGGACCTCGCCGGGCTCCTGCCGGGCAACCTCGGCCGCCGGGTGCTCACGGCACTGGACGTCGTCGAGTCCGGCGCGGGAACGGCCGAGCTGGAGAACGGCCTCCCGGTCGCCTGAGCCGGTGGCCGGTACGGGCGTCAGCCCTCCACGTCCCGGGGCCGGGCGGTGCGGTCGTGCAGCGCCTCGTCCTGCTCCAGCACCCTGGCCTCGGTGCGGTGACCGCGCTGGATGTAGTCCCGCACCACGAGCTCGACGGCGTCCTGGGGGTTCCCGGCGCCGGAGAGCACCATCGCTTCCACGACGAGCTCGGCGTCCAGGGAGATGCTGATCTTGACCATGCCCCGGACGCTAACAGCCGCCGTCCCCGCGCGACAGGGAAATCGCCTCGCCGCCCGGGGGCGCCCCCGCCTACGCTCGGAGCCATGACCAAGCCCCTCGTCGCGATCCTGAGCGGCGCCGGTATCAGCACGGACTCCGGAATCCCCGACTACCGCGGCCCGAACGGGCTGTGGCGCAAGGACCCCGAGGCCGAGAAGCTCGTGACGTACGAGTACTACATGGGCGACCCGGACATCCGGCGGCGCTCCTGGCGGATGCGGCGCCGGGCCGGCACGCTCCTCGCCGAACCGAACGCCGCGCACCGGGCGGTCGCGGAGCTGGAGCGGTCGGGGGTTCCGGTGCGGGTGATCACCCAGAACGTGGACGGGCTGCACCAGCTGGCCGGGCTGTCCGCCCGCAAGGTCATCGAACTCCACGGCACCGCACGGCAGTTCGTCTGCACGGAGTGCGGGGTGCGCGGGCCGATGGAGGACGCCCTCGCCCGCATCGAGGCCGGCGAGGACGACCCGGCCTGTGCGGTCTGCGGCGGCATCCTGAAGTCCGCGACCGTCATGTTCGGCCAGAACCTCGACCCCGAGGTCCTCGGCGAAGCCCTGGCCGTCACCAGGGCCTGCCATGTCTTCATCGCCGTCGGCACCAGCCTCCAGGTGCAGCCGGCCGCCGCGCTGGCCGGTCTCGCCGTCGACCACGGCGCCCGTCTGATCATCGTCAACGCGGAGCCGACGCCGTACGACGAGATCGCCGACGAGGTCGTGCGCGAGCCGATCGGCACGGCGCTGCCGCGACTGCTGCGCACGCTCGGCGCGGGCGGCGACCGGGTCGCCTGATCCGGCCCGCCCCGGCAGGCCGTCAGGAACGGATGCCGTCGCAGGCGATGTACAGGTGGCGGGGGCCGCGCAGTACGGCGTTCTGGCGGTAGGGCGGCGGGTCCTCGACGAGGCGCGGGTTCTCCAGTCTGCGGGCCAGTTCGGAGAGGGCGAGCTGGGTCTCCAGGCGGGCGAGCGGGGCGCCGAAGCAGCTGTGGACGCCGCTGCCCAGGCCGAGGTGCTGGATGTCGGGGCGGTCCGGGTCGAAGCGGTCGGGGTCCGTGAAGCGCCGGGGGTCGCGGTTGCCGGAGGCCAGGACCAGCCAGAGGGCCGAGCCCTTGGGGATGGCGACCCCCCGGACCTCGATGTCGGCGAGCGTGGTGCGCTGCGGCACCAGCTGCACCGGCGGCTCGAAGCGCAGCAGCTCCTCGACCAGGGGCACGGCCAGACGCGGCTCGGTGCGCAGCCGCTGGAGGACGTCGGGGTGGCGCAGCAGGGTGAGCATGCCGTTGGTGATCAGGTTGACGGTGGTCTCGTGCCCGGCGATCAGCAGCAGCGCGGCGGTGCTGAGCAGCTCCATCGTGGTCATCGGGCCGTCCTCGCCCTTGGCCGTGGCCAGTTGGGAGAGCATGTCCTCGCCCGGGTTCCTGCGGCGCTCCTCGATCAGGCCGGCCAGGTACATGCCCAGCTGCATCCGGGCGTCGTGCGCGCCCTTGCCCCGCTCGGCGGGATCGGCGTCCGGGTCGGGGTCCAGGCTCGCGGCGAGGGTGTCCGCCCAGACGTGGAAGCGCGCCTCGTCCTCGCGGGGCACGCCGAGCAGCCGGCAGATCACGGTCACCGGGAACGGGTAGGAGAACTGCTCGACCAGGTCGATCCGGCCCGGGTCGCCGATGCCGTCGATCAGGCCGGTGACGATCTCGTGCAGCTCCGGGCGCATCCCGTCGACACGGCGGGGCGAGTGCGGCGGGCCGAACGGCCGGTTCGTCATCCGGCGCAGCCGGTCGTGCTCCGGCGGGTCGAGCTTCAGGAAGCCCGGCGGCAGCGCGCCGCCCTCCTCGGGGGACTCCCCGGCCAGCGGGTCGGGGGCGTGCGAGGCGAGGTTGCGGGCGTCGGAGCTGATCCGGGGATCGTGCAGCAGGCTGCGGATCTCGTAGTACGTGCTGATCACATACGGCCCGCCGTCCTCGTGGTGGACCGGTGTCTTGCGGAGCTCCTCGTAGATCGGGTAGGGATCGGCCCGGTTGGCGTAGTCCAGGATCTGGTGCAGCAGGGGGTGCGTCATGGCGGGTCCTCGTGGCCGTTCGGGTCAGTGCGCGGGCGTGAACGTCATCCGGCGGTCGGCCGGCGAGTATCCGCTGAGGGTCACGGTGGGGCCGTGGGTGGGGACCGAGGGGTCGGGGAAGTCCGCGTCCAGCGGCCGCTGCCCCTCCGGGCGCCGGTCCACCGTGGCGAACGGCGGGGGGAACGGCGCGGTGGACTCGATCAGCTCCTGGTAGAACGGCAGCCAGCGGGCCTGGTCGAAGGCGACGGCGCCGATGACGCGCCCCTGGTACCCGTAGACGCCGATGAACCGGCGGTCCGCGAGCGAGCCCTGCGCGATGAGGATCTCGGTGCCGAGCGAGGGCACGCCGACCGACTTGATGTTGATCCCGAACTGCGAGGACCAGAAGGCGGGCACCTCCATGTGGGGTACGCGTCCGGGGCTCTCGCTCAGCATGTTGTGCGCGGCGATCCCGGCCTGGGCGACGGCGTTGCCCCAGTGCTCCAGGGACAGGAACTGGTAGCCGAACAGGGGGTGCGGGCAGCGGGCGACGTCGCCGGCCGCGTAGATGTCGTCGGTGACGATCCCCCGGATGTCGAAGGCGCGGCAGCCCGCGTCGCAGGCGATGCCCCGGGGGCCGGCCCCGAGGCCCGACCCGGCCAGCCATTCGGTGTTGCGCAGGGCGCCGAGCGAGACGACCACCACGTCGGTCTCCACGGTGGAGCCGTCCGACAGGTGCGCGGCGCGCACCCGTCCCGCCGCGTCGCCCTCCAGCGCGGTCACCATGACCCCGCACCGCAGGTCCACGCCGTGCTCGCGGTGCAGCTCGGCGGCGACCGCGCCGACGACCCCGCCGAGCGCGCCGACCAGGGGCGCGGCGCCGCGTTCGGCGACGGTCACGGCGAGGCCCCGCTCGCGGCAGGCGGAGGCGATCTCCGAGCCGGTGAACCCGGCCCCGATGACGAGCACCCGCCGGGGTCCCTCGTCCAGCCGCCGGGCGAGCGCGGCGCTGTCGTCGCGGGTGCGCAGCACGAAGACGCCGTCGAGTTCCGCCTCGGCCTCGTGCGGCCAGGGCCGTGCCCGTACGCCGGTGGCGATCAGCAGCCGGTCGTAGGGCACCTCGTCGCCGTCGGCCAGCCGCACCCGCCGGGCCGTCATGTCCAGCCCGGTGGCCGCGACGCCCAGCCGCCAGGTCGCGTCGACGGACCGGAGCCTCGGCAGCGCGGTGCGCTCGGCACGCGCCCTGCCCAGCAGCACCTGCTTGGACAGCGGCGGGCGGTCGTACGGTTCGTACGGCTCGTCGCCGATCAGGGTCAGTGAGCCCTCGAAGCCCTTGGCCCGCAGGGTCTCGGCGGCGCGCAGACCGGCCAGCGAGGCGCCGACCACGACGATGCGGCCCTCGCGCCTGAGACGTTCCAGGGTGGCGTCAGCGGCCATCGGACACCGCCTCGGCCGGTACGTCCACGGCGTCGACCAGGATGGCCTGGACGGGGCAGGCCGCGGCGGCCTGGGCGAGCTTGTCGCGCTGCGCCTCGTCGGCGTCCGGGTCGTACAGCAGTGCCTCGTCGCCGTGCATGACGAAGAGGTCGGGGGCGAGGAACGCGCACTGCGCGTACCCCTGACAGCGGTTCAGATCGACGGCAATCCTGACCACGGGATCGGTCCTCTCCAGGGGCCCGGTCTTTCCTCCTGACCACTCTCGGTGGCCTGCCCGGACGCGGCGACGAGGGGGAGACCGTTCGAGTGACGGATCAGGCCGGGGCGGCGGGGCGTGCCGCGGGGGGACGTCTGCCCCGCAGGATGTCCAGGCTCAGCACCAGCGCCCAGGCGGGGAAGATCAGTTCGGACCAGGGCACGTTGGCGCCGATCACCAGCAGGGTCAGGCCCGCCAGATAGCCGAAGACGACCAGCGGACGCGGGAGCACGCCGAGCCTGCGGCCGATGGTCGAGGTCGTGATGACGAACACCGCCGCCATCCGCATCGCGTACGTGGTCAGCAGGGTGTAGGCGAGGTGCCGGCCGAAGCCCGAGCTCTGCTGGTTCTCCTCCAGCACGCTCCCGGCCGCCGCGGCGGCGGCGAACAGGGTCGCGACGAAGACCAGGCCGCTGCCCAGGAACACGGTGGAGACGAAGCGGTCCTCGCCAGCCCCCGCCTGCTCGCGCAGGGCACCCATGAACCACAGGAACGCGATCCCGGCGAACGGCAGCAGGGCCAGTGCCGTGCGCACGGCGCCGCGTTGCCCCGGGTCGGCGACGTCCTCGCCGTCGGCGCCGCCGGGCAGGGCGGTCCGTACGAGGACGATCACCGCGGCCATCAGCAGCGCGAACACCACCCCGGCCACTCCGGCGGCCCAGACGGTCGCGAGGCGCTCGTGCTTGCGCACCATGGTCTCCCTGACGGTGAACCGCCCGGGCGCCGCGCCGCCGCGGTGTCGCGCACGGCGAGCGCCCCGGGCGGAGGGTGCCCGCCCCGGCCGGGGCGGGGACACGGCCCACCGGGGGGGGGGGGGGGGGGGCGGGGCCCCCCCCGGGCCCCGCGCGCCCCCCCCCCCCCGCGGGGCGCGGCGGGGGGGGGGGGGGGCAGGGCCAGTCGTAGG
>NZ_JBIALD010000002.1:98829-301028 GCF_042873115.1 Streptomyces sp. NPDC005017
CGGCCCCCGGGGGGGGGGGCGCCCCCCCCCCCCCCCCCCCGCCGCGCGCCCCCCCCCCCCCCCCCCCCGGTGGGCCGATCGGTGTCAGCCGAGGATGCGGCGCTTCTGCTCCGCGAACTCCGCTTCGCTGAGCAGGCCCTGTTCCTTCAGTTCGCCCAGCTTCTTGATCTGGTCGAGCTTGCTCGACATGTCGTCCGGCTGGGCGGCCGGCGGCGGTTCGGCGGGTTGCTGCTGCTGGTAGGTCTGCTGCTGCTCGTAGCTCTGCTGCGCCCAGCGGCCGGCCTGGCGGCGCGATACACGGTTGGACACCGCCGTGGCGGTGCCGGCGACGACTGCGGTGCGCGCGACACCGCGAAGCAGTCCGGGCATGTCCCCTCATCTCCCAAGGGTGTGCGTCGGTCAGGCTGCAGTGGGGCCGGCCCCGGGCGGGGTCTCCTCGACGGCTTCCAGCGAGGCCAGCAGTGCCTGGACCGGGATACGCCCGCTGGCCACCAGCTGGGCCCCGCCGCGCCGCAGGGCACGGGCCAGGGGCGCTGCCCACAGGTTCTCGTAGACGAGGAGCGCCGCGGAGTTGCCCGGCTCGAGCACGGCTCCCGCCTCGTCGAGGTCGTCCTGGCCCATGAGGCCGGAGGAGGCTCCCTCGAAGACGGACAGGTCCACCTCGTCACCGAGGTCGGTCAGCTCCACGACGGCGACCGAGCCGTCCTCGTCCTTGCGGACGAAGAGGAGGTCGAGGACGCGGATGATGCCGCGATCGACCAGATCGACGAGCAGCGGCAGCCCCTCGCCGGTCATCCGGTTGCCGGGGAACTCGACGACCAGGTAGTCGACGGGCCCCATCTCCTCCACGTCGTCACTCATGGCGACTCCTCACAGGCGAACGGCACGGGGGTACCGCCATCGGCGCCCGGCCTCATTCCACCACCGCGCCGCAGGGGCCGCATTTCGTGCGGAGCCGGGCATCCGGGGCGCGTCACGGGAGGGACGCCCGTGCCGCCGCGCCCGTACGCCCCGCGGGCCGCCCTGGAGCGGTACACCCAGCAGGCTGCCCCAGGCCGGTACCGCCCCGCGGGCCCTAGAAGAGCACCGCCCCTCGCTCGAAGTCCAGCAGCCGCTGCTTGCGGGCGATGCCGCCGCCGTATCCGGTGAGGCTGCCGTCGGCGCCCACCACGCGGTGGCAGGGCACGATGAGGCTGACCGGGTTCTTGCCGTTGGCGAGGCCGACCGCGCGGGAGGCGTTGGGGTTGCCGAGGGCGTCGGCGAGCTGGCCGTAGCTGCGGGTCTCGCCGTAGGGGATGCGGACGAGCTGCTCCCAGACCGAGCGCTGGAACGGGGTTCCGTGCAGCCGCAGTTCGAGGTTGAACTCCTTCAACTCGCCCGCGAAGTAGGCCTGGAGCTGTTCCTCCGCCTCCGCGAAGAGGGTGTCGTCGAAGGTGCCGAAGGTGTCCTCGGCGGGACGGTGGCGCTGGTCGGTCATGTAGAGGCCGCACAGGACACCGTCGTCGGCGACGAGGGTGAGCAGGCCGTAGGGGCTGTCGATGACGGAGTGCTGCTTCATGGTGAACGTCCTCATACGGGCAGGAAGTTGATCGGGTGGCTGTCGGTCGCCCACAGGTACTGGACGGCGTAGGCCCGCCAGGGGCGCCAGGCCGCCGCGGCGGCGGTGAGGGCGGCCGGGGTGGAGGGCAGGCCCAGTTCCCGGGCGGCGCGGCGCATGCCGAGGTCGGTGGGCAGGAAGGCGTCCGGGTCGCCGAGGGCGCGCATGGCGATGACGTCGACGGTCCAGGGGCCGAAGCCGGGCAGTTCGAGGAGCCGGGCGCGGGCCTCTGCCCAGTCGCTCTCCACGCCGAGGTGGAGCGAGCCGTCGGCGAGCCGCCCGACCAGGGTGGTGAACGTGGTGCGACGGGTGCGGGGCATCGCCAGCGTCCCGGGGTCGACCGAGGCCAGCGCCGCGGGCGTGGGGAACAGGTGGGTCAGCCCGCCCTCGGGGTCCTCGACCGGGTCGCCGTGGGCGGTGACCAGGCGCGCGGCGTGGGTGCGGGCGGCGGCCGTGGAGACCTGCTGTCCGAGGACCGCGCGGACGGCGAACTCGGCCTCGTCCACGGTGCGCGGCACCCGGCGGCCGGGCGCCTTGTCGACCAGCGGCCGGAGCACCGGGTCGGCGCGCAACTGGCCGTCCACGGCGGCCGGGTCGGCGTCGAGGTCGAGCATGCGGCGGCAGCGGCTGATGGCCACGGGCAGGTCGCGCAGGTCGCTGAGGGAGAGCCGGCAGCCGATGTGGTCCGGCTTCGGCGTGAGCGCGACGACGCCGTGTCCGTACGGCAGGCGCAGGGTGCGGCGGTAGGCGCCGTCGCGCCACTCCTCGACGCCGGGTACGGCGGTCGCGGCGAGGTGGCCGAAGAGGTTGTCGGGGTTGAGCGGGGCGCGGAACGGCAGGCGCAGGGTGAGGGCGCCGTTCTGGGCGCCGGTGCGGGGCGCGCGGTCGCGCAGCAGGCTCGGGGTGAGGGCGTAGACCTCGCGGACGGTGTCGTTGAAGGTGCGGATCGAGGCGAACCCGGCGGCGAACGCGACCTCCGCCATGGGCAGTTGGGTGGTCTCGATCAGCAGGCGGGCGGTCTGGGCGCGCTGGGCGCGGGCCAGGGCGAGCGGGCCCGCGCCCAGCTCGGCCAGGAGCTGGCGTTCGATCTGCCGGGCGCTGTAGCCGAGCCGGGCGGCGAGGCCGGGGACGCCGTCGCGGTCGACCGTGCCGTCCGCGATGAGCCGCATGGCGCGGGCCACCAGGTCGGCCCGGCGGTTCCACTCGGGCGAGCCGGGGGTGGTGTCGGGGCGGCAGCGCTTGCAGGCCCGGAAGCCGGACTGCTGGCAGGCGGCCGCGCTCGGGTAGAACACCATGTTCTCCGGCTTGGGCGGTACCACGGGACAGCTGGGCCGGCAGTAGATCCCGGTGGTGCGGACCGCGGTGTAGAACCATCCGTCGAACCGCGCGTCCTTGCCCTGGACCGCGCGCACGCAGCTCTCCCGGTCGGTGTGCATCGCCTTCTGCATGCGTCCAGCATCCCGGACGCGCACCCGCGGGGCTGGCGAGAATCCGACATCAACCCCGTCTGTCCTGGGCCTGCCATGCGCTAGCGGGCAGGGCCGTCGCTTCATGTGCCCGACGCAGGCCGGCAGGGCCCCCGCCACGGCCCCCCCGCCCGCCGCACCCTCAGCCCGCCACCCAGGCGGTCGCCTCCGCGCGTCGCGCCGAAGGGAAGGTCCTGGTCTCCCCCGGCGTCATCCAGCCGAACATCGCGGTGAGATGGGTCATCCACTCGATGTCGGTGACCAGCGCGATGCGCTTCCACGAGCGCAGGTGCTCGACGCCGACCTTCAGGTCCTCCCAGACCGCGCCGCCGGTCATGCCGTCGAAGTCGCCGACGACGAGCAGGAACCGTACCTCGCCCCCGCTCGCGGCCTCGGTGAGCGCGGGCAGGACCGCGTCGCGGTAGTCCTCCGCGGAGATCGTCCCGGACGCCTCGAAGCCGATGACCCCGTCCGGCATCCCGTCGAGTCTGCTGATCATCCGCGCCTCACCCCGCGTGTTCCATACGGCTGGCCAGGGCCCAGATGACGAACACGTCGACGGCCATCATGATCATGGACCAGACCGGCGCGTACGGCAGGAACAGGAACTGGGCGACCAGACTGAGCGCGGCGAGGAAGATGCCCACGGGCCGGGCCCAGACGGCGTCCTTCAGCAGGCCGCCGCCCGTGACCGCGACGAGGACGCCCAGGACGACGTGGATCCAGCCCCAGCCGGTGAGGTCCAGCTCGTAGACGTAGGAGCCGATCCGGCCGTACACGTCGTCGTCGGCGACGGCCGCGATGCCCTGGAGGACGGCGAGGACGCCGTTGCAGAGCATCAGGACGCCCGCGAAGAGGACTCCGCCCGAGACCCAGGGGGTGCGCTCGCCGGGGTCGGCGGACGGCCGCTCCCGCTTCGGCGCGGTCCAGGCGTCGCCGACCTCGCCCTCCGGCTCGCCGCCGGGCTGTGCCGTCTGTCCGCTCATGACGCGACGCCTTCCCTGGTCCCGCCTTCCCTGGTCCCGTCGGCCGGTCCGCTCGCCGGGCCCGGTCCGCCCTTGTCGTCCGCCTCACCCTGCCCGCCGCCGTCGCCCGGGGTGCCCGGGCCGGGGGCGTCGTCCTCGGCCAGGAAGTCGACGACGGTCAGCGCGAACAGCAGGCCGAGCGCCAGGCCGAAGATGACCCAGCCCGTCGGGTACGACCACAGGACGAAGGCGAGCACGGCGGCCGCGACGAGGATCCAGGTGATCCAGGTGCGGTAGCGGTGCACGAACGGGCCCACGGGGCCGGTGCGCATGCCCAGCCGGTCGGCGCTGGAGCGGACCGCGCGGATACCGGAATGCCACATGTTCCGCAGCCCGGTCGCCCAGCGGCCCGGCCCGGACAGCCAGGCGGCGAGCGCGACCACGATGCCCAGCGTCACCACCATCCGCACCGCGGCCCGCAGATAGCGGATCAGCGTGTCGTACACCGACCCGGCGGCCGGCTGGTTCACCCCGGACGGCAGGGCGTCCAGGTACACGCCCCGGAAGACCGTGAGGGCGACGCCGAGCACCAGTGCCGCGAAGGCGAAGCACAGGGCCGCGGCGACCAGGACCTTGCGGCGGTGGGTGGACAGGAACACACCGGCGGCGACCAGCAGGACCGAGATGACGGGCAGCCAGAAGCCGAGCAGCTGGAGCAGCCGGAAGTACGTCTTGATCTTGCCGATGTCGTCGGACTTCACGACGGTGATGCTGGTGTGGATCTCGGGGATGTTCGAGGCGACCGTGAGGCCGGAGTCGACCAGTCGCTGTTTGACCTGCTCCACGACGGGTCCGAGGTCCACGGTGACCGTGTCGTTGTTGAGCTGCACGGTGCCGTCGCCGCCGCCGGTCAGCGCCTCGTCCACGGCGCCGTGGATACGGCGGTTGGCCTCGGTCCAGATCCGTTCGAAGGCGTCGGAGGCGACCACCGCCTCGGCCTTGTCGTGCACGAAGCTCTTGACCGCGCTCTCCAGCGAGTCGCCCACCTTGCCGAGGGCCTTGTCGACCAGCGGCCGGTCCGGCGGAGCCACGTCCGACAGCAGAGAGGGCAGGTCCAGGTACTTCATCACCGCGTCGGTGACCCGGTTCGCCACCGCGTTCTGCACGTCCTCGTCGGAGGCGAGCGGGGCGACGGTGTCGACGTAGCGGCCGGTGTCGCCGACGATGCTGGAGGTCCAGGCCGCGACCAGGCTCAGCGGGGCGAGGACACAGCCGAGGAAGATGAGCACCACGGAGAAGAAGGCCCGCACGCGGTGGTGCTGCGGACGGACCCGTTCGGCCTCCAGCGCCGCGATACGAGCGTGCAGACGATCCAGTTCGCTCTCGCCGCGGCCCTGCGGGGCCTCGCCGTCCGCCATGGCGGCTCCCTCCTGTGCGCCGGAGTGCGTCCGACGCAAGAAGGACAACCCGCCGGAGCGGCGGCGGCGAGCGCTGCGGGGCCGTTCGGGTGAACGGCCCCGCCCCGTCTCACATGTTGATCATGTGTCCCGCGAGGCCGTGGACGGCCTCCTTGACGGCCTCGCCCAGGGTCGGGTGGGCGTGCACGTTGCGGGCGACCTCGTGGACGGTGAGGTCCCACTGCTGGGCCAGGGTCAGCTCCGGCAGCAGCTCGGTGACGTCGGGGCCGATGAGGTGGCCGCCGATCAGCTCGCCGTACTTCGCGTCGCTGATCAGCTTGACGAAGCCGGTGGTGTCGCCGAGGCCGTGCGACTTGCCGTTCGCGGTGAAGGGGAACTTGGCGACCTTCACGTCGTAGCCGAGCTCCCGGGCCTGGGCCTCGGTGTAGCCGAAGCTGGCGATCTGCGGCTGGCAGTAGGTGGCGCGCGGGATCATCGCGTAGTCGAGTTCCATCGTCTCGGCGCCCGCGAGCGTCTCGGCGGCGATCACGCCCATGGCCTCGGCGGTGTGCGCGAGCATCAGCTTGGCGGTCACGTCACCGATGGCGTAGATGTGCGGCACGGACGTACGGCAGCGGCCGTCGACGTCGATCGCGCCGCGCTCGGTGAGGCGTACACCGGTCTTGTCCAGGCCGAAGCCCTCCACGTTCGGCGCGAAACCGATCGCCTGGAGCACCTTGTCGGCCTCCAGCACCTGCTGGGCGCCGTCCTTGCCGGTGACCGTGACGCGCACCGTGGGGCCGGACTCGTCGATGGCGTCCACGCGGGTGGAGGTCAGCACGTCGATGCCCAGCTTGCGGTACTGCTTGGCCAGTTCGGCCGAGACCTCGGCGTCCTCCAGCGGGGCCATGCGGTCCAGGAACTCGACGACGGTGACCTTCACGCCGTAGTTGTGCAGGACGTAGGCGAACTCGATGCCGATCGCGCCCGCGCCCGCGATCACGATCGACTCCGGCAGGTCGTCGGCGAGGATCTGCTCCTCGTACGTCACCACGCGCGCGCTGCGCTTGGTGCCCGGCAGCAGCTTCGGGGTGGCGCCGGTGGCGATGACGCAGTCGGTGAAGCCGATGGTGCGGGTGTCGCCGTCGTAGCCCGCGACCTGGAGGGTGTTCGCGTCGAGGAAGGTGCCCCGGCCGTCGAACTCCTTGATCTTGTTCTTCTTCATCAGGTAGTGGACGCCCTTGACCCGGCCGTCCGCGACCTTGCGGCTGCGCCGGAACGCCTCGCCGTAGTCGAAGGAGACCGTGCCGTCCACCTTGATGCCGAAGGTCTTCGCCTCGCGGGTGAAGATGTGCGCCAGTTCGGCGTTGCGCAGCAGGGCCTTGGTGGGGATGCAGCCGACGTTCAGACAGACGCCTCCCCAGTACTTCTCCTCCACGACGGCGACCGTCTTCCCGAGCTGGGCGGCGCGCACGGCGGCGACGTACCCGCCGGGGCCCGCTCCGAGTACGACGACGTCGAAGTGCTCGTCCTGCTCGTTCATGGTGGTCCTCTTCGGTGAAGTGGGAGCGGGGTGACCGCTCGGTGAGGTGAGAGCGGGGTGACCGCCTGGTGCGCCTCAGATTGTTTCGTCCGGCCCCGCTCACCGCCACACAGCTCCACCAAAGGTGATCACCCTCTCAGTGGTTGGGGACCGCCCGGCTGATGTCCGCCAGCGCGGAGTGCGGGTCGTCGGCGGCGGCCAGGTCGCCGAGCGTGACCATGCCCACCGGGCAGCCGCCGTGCTCGACGACGGGCAGCCGGCGCACGGAGTGCAGCCGCATCAGCTCGGCCGCGCGGTCGGTGCTGTCCTCGGGCGACAGCGTCACCACCGGCGGCCGGGTGCACACCGAGCCGACCGTGGTGGCCTGCGGATCGCGGCCCTCCGCGACGACCCGGACGGCGATGTCCCGGTCCGTCAGCACACCGAACAGGTCGCAGTCGTAGGCCACCAGCACATCGCCGATGTCCTGCTCGCTCATCAGCCGTGCGGCCCGTGCGACCGTGGTCATCGGTTCGACGGCCGCGGTGCCGGGCGACATCACGTCACGTATCTGCCGGGACATGGGCACCTCCTGGGTGGAGGGGGGCGTCGCCTTCCATTGTCGCCCGTTCCGCCGGTGGCGCAGTTCCTCGGTGTGGGAACCTGTCCGTTCATGATCCACGAGCTGGTGCGGACGCCCGGGTGTTCGTCCCCGCCGTCCACCGGGAGCACCTGTGACCAGTGCGGCCGTCCCCGCTCTTCTCTCGGACGTGGTCCGTTCCGCCGACCGCTTCCTCGCGACCGCCGCCCGGCTCGACGAGGAGCGGCTGCGCGCCCCGTCCGCCCTCGCGGGCTGGAGCCGCGCCCACGTCCTCGCGCACGTGGCCCGCGGCGCCGAGGCGTACATCCGTCTGCTGGACGAGGCGGAGAGCGGCGGCTCCGGCACACGGGCGGACGCCACGGCCCTCGCCGAGGCGACGGCGAGCGCGGTCGCACTGCCCGCCGACGAGCTGCTGGCCGATCTGCGCACGAGCGTGGACCGCTTCGTCGTCCGGGCGCGGACGCTGCCGGAGCCCGCCTGGGAGGCTCTGGTGACCGCGCTGGCGGGCTGGCGGCACCCCGCCTGGTTCACCCTGCACCGCTGCCGGCGCGAGCTGGAGACGCATCACGCCGACCTCGACGCCGGTTACGGCAGCGCGGAGTGGCCCGCCTCCTACGTCACCTGGGCGCTGGACGACACCCTGCGGTCCCTCGCCGCCCGCGGCTTCGCCCTGGGCACCGTCGAGGCGACCGACCTCGGCCGCACCTGGCGGCTCTCCCCGCACGGCCCGAGTCCGGCCGCACCGGGGCACGTCCTCCTGGCCTGGCTCGCCGGCCGTGCCCCGGCGTCCGGCGTCCACCCGGCCCCGCTGCCGAAGCCGCCGGGCTGGCCGCTGCCGCCCGTGCCGGGGTGGTGACGGGGACCTGCCGGACAGGCCCGGGGCGTGTTGAGCCGCTCTCAACCGGCCTGCTTCGCGAAGGCGTTGTACGCCTGCTCGTCGAACAGCACGAAGCGGACCTCGTCGACGGAGGTGTCCGTGCCGCGGACCGTCTCGAGCGCGATGCGGGCCGCGTCGTCGAGGGGCCAGCCGTAGATGCCGGCGGAGACGGCGGGGAAGGCGACGGTACGGGCGCCGAGTTCGTCGGCGACGCGGAGGGATTCGCGGTAGCAGGACGCGAGGAGGGCTGAGCGGTCCTCCTCGCGGCTGAACACGGGGCCGACGGTGTGGATGACCCACCGGGCGTCCAGCTCGCCGGCGGTCGTCGCGACGGCCTGGCCGGTGGGCAGGCCCTTGCCGTAGTGGCCGGCGCGCAGGCGGCGGCAGTCCTCCAGGACGGCGGGGCCGCCGCGGCGGTGGATGGCGCCGTCGACGCCTCCGCCGCCGAGCAGGGAGGAGTTGGCGGCGTTGACGATCGCGTCGACGGTCTGGTCGGTGATGTCGCCCTGGACGAGCTCGATGGTGGTCATGGTGGCCTTCTCCCGGTGTGTTCCGGCCGGTCGGGGGTGCCCCTCACGCCTGGCGGAGCCGTCTCCAGACCGCCTTCGCCGCGTTGTGCCCGGACATGCCGTGCACACCGGGGCCGGGCGGCGTCGCCGAGGAGCAGATGAAGACGGCCGGGTGCGGGGTGCTGTACGGCCGCAGGGAGGGGCGGGGGCGCAGCAGTGACTGGAGGCCGGTGAACGCGCCGGTGGCGATGTCGCCGCCGACGTAGTTGGCGTTGCGGGCGGCGAGTTCGGGCGGGCCGGCGATCGCGCGGGCGAGGACGCGGTCGCGGAAGCCCGGGGCGAAACGCTCCAGTTGGCGTTCCATGGCGTCCGTGAGGTCGCCCTTCCAGCCGTTGGGCACATGGCAGTACGCCCAGAAGACGTGCTTGCCCGCCGGGGCGCGGGTGGGGTCGACGACTCCGGGCTGCACGGTGATCAGGAACGGCACCTCGGGCGCCCGTCCCTCGCGGGCGGCGGCGTGCAGGGCGGTGTCGATCTCGGTGGCGCTCGCGCCGACCTGGACCGTGGTGGCGGCGCGGGCCTCGGGCGCGGTCCACGGCACCGGGCCGTCCAGGGCGTAGTCGATCTTGAAGACGGCGGCGCCGTAGCGGTAGCGGTCGTAGCGGTCGCCGAGGCCCGCGATCCGGGCGAGGGCGGTGGGCGAGGTGTCGAAGACGTAGGCGCGTGCGGGCGGCAGGTCGTCGAGCCGCTTGACCTCGTAGTCCGTGTGGATGGTGCCGCCGTGGGCCCGCAGCAGGGAGGCCAGCGCGTCGGAGATCGACTGTGAGCCGCCCTCGGCGACGGGCCAGCCGCGGGCGTGCGCGGCGAGCGCGAAGACGAGGCCGATCGCGCCGGTCGCGAGGCCGTTCAGCGGGGCGATGACATGGGCGACCAGGCCCGCGATCAGGGCCTTGGCGCGCTCGTCCCGGAAGCGGCGGGTCAGCCAGGTGGACGGCGGCAGGCCCAGCAGTCCGAAGCGGGCGAGGGTGACCGGGTCGCGGGGCAGCGCGGTCAGCGGCAGGGACATGAAGTCGCGCACCAGGGTGTCCCAGTGCGGCAGGAACGGCTGGACCAGCCGGCGGTAGGCGCCCGCGTCACGCGGTCCGAACGAGGCGGCGGTCTCGGCGACGGACCGGGCGAGGACCGCGGCGCTGCCGTCGGGGAAGGGATGCGCCATGGGCAGTTCGGAGTGCAGCCAGCGCAGCCCGTGCTCCTCCAGCGGCAGGGCGCGGAACGCGGGTGAGCTGATACCCAGCGGGTGTGCGGCCGAGCACGGATCGTGGCGGAATCCGGGCAGGGTCAGTTCCTCGGTGCGGGCGCCCCCGCCGACGGTGTCGCGTGCTTCGAACAGGGCCACGGAGAAGCCGCGGCGAGCCAGCTCGACGGCGGCCGTGAGCCCGTTCGGCCCCGCACCCACCACGACGGCATCGAACATGGACGGCACCTTCTGACCCCTTCGTCAGCGGACGGTCTTGCCGGGGCCTGTCGTCACCTTCCCGTCGTCGCCCGAAGGGCGGCCTCGCGGCGTCCGGTGCGTGCTCTGGGGGTCCCCCCTCCGGGGGAGTGCCGGGCGGGAGTCCTCGTACTGGACGTGCTTGGGCTTTCGCCCGGTGCGGCGGGTGGGGGCACCTCCCACGAAGCGGGGGAGCGTGCAGGGCGTCGCGAGGCGGACGGGAAGGTGACGACAGGCCCCAGGGTTCAGGATATGCCGCGGCGCTGACAACACCCGTGCCCGGGGCGCCCCCTGCATGCCCGGTGCGGACTCCGTGCATCGCGACGGTCTCAGGAGGCCGGGGTTCCGCTCCGCGCGGCGGTACCGGCCCGGCCCTCGGCGTCCGGCCGGGTGCCGGACGCGTGGGCCGGGTCGTCCCTCGTCAGGCCGCACCCGCCAGCAGGTCGCGCACGGTCCGGGCCGTCGCGGCGTCCCGGGCGGCCGTGAAGGGCAGGGTGTTGCCGCCCGTGACACGGAAGGGCTCGCCGGTCAGCGTGAGGTGGGCGCCGCCCGCCTCCTCGACCAGCAGCAGGCCCGCCGCGTGGTCCCAGGCCGCTTCCCAGGAGAAGGCGATGGCGTCCAACTCGCCGCGTGCGAGGGCGAGATACTCCAGGCCCGCGGAACCGCACGGGCGCGGGGCCGTGCTGGCGGCCCACACCCCGAGCAGGGCCCGCTTCTGCTCGTCCGTCGTGTAGTCCGGATGCGAGGTGGCTATCCGCAGCGGGCTGCGAGCCGCGGGCGGTCCGGCGAGCAGCCGCTCCCCGTCGAGGTACGCGCCCCGGCCCCTTACGGCGGTGGCGAGTTGGTCGCGGGCGGGGGCGTACGTCCAGGAGGCGAGCAGGACGCCGTGCCGGGCGAGGGCGACCAGGGTGCAGAAGCCGTCGTCGCCGTGCACGAACTGCCGTGTCCCGTCGACCGGGTCGACGATCCACACCGGCGCGTCGCCGCGTATCGCCTCGTAGGTCGCCGGGTCGGCGTGCACCGCCTCCTCGCCGACCACCACGGAGCCGGGCAGCAGACGGGTGAGGGCCTCGGTGAGATACCGCTCGGCCTCGCGGTCGGCGTCCGTCACCAGGTCGTGCGGGCCGCTCTTCTGGTCGATCTCGTGGGCACCGAGCTGCCGGAAGCGGGGCATGATCTCGGCCGCGGCGGCCTTGCGGACCGCCTCCTCCACGTCGGCCGAGCGGCGCGCGAGAAACTCGTCGATGGTTTCCGTGTCTTCGATCATGTCCCCCATAAGAGCACGGACCACTGACAATCCCTGCCCGTTTCGTGAACTACCAGCAGAATTGCGATGAATACCGGGTGAGGGGGCTCACGCCCTCGCCCGGCCGGGTCCGGGATCCGCCACTGGGGGTCCGCCGCTCACCCCCGCTCACCGCCCGACCGCGTACCCCTGCATGCCCCGTGCGTTCGCCGCCGCCGACAGCACTCCCGTCCGCGGGTCCCGCGCCACCGCGCACAGCCGCCCCTCCGACCAGGCGTCACCGACGGTGACGTCATGACCGCGCCGCCGGAGCCCGGCCACGACCTCCGGCGGCGTCCGGGACTCCACCGTCAGGCTGCCGGGCCGCATCCCGCGCGGGTAGAAGGAACCGGTGAAGGAGTCGTTGTGCCAGTTCGGGGCGTCGATCGCGCCCTGGAGGTCGAGCCCGCCACGCACCGGGGCCCGTAGCGCGACGGCCAGGAAGAAGTGCAGCTGCCACTGGTCCTGCTGGTCCCCGCCGGGCGTGCCGAACGCCATCACCGGCACACCGTCGCGCAGCGCCAGGGACGGCGTGAGGGTCGTACGGGGACGCCGGCCGGGCGTCAGGGTGTTCGGCAGGCCCTCCTCCAGCCAGGCCATCTGGAGCCGGGTGCCGAGCGGGAAGCCGAGTTCGGGGACGACGGGGTTGGACTGGAGCCAGCCGCCGCTGGGCGTGGCCGCGACCATGTTGCCCCAGCGGTCGACCACGTCCAGGTGGCAGGTGTCGCCACGGGTGCCTCCGTCGGCGGCGACGGAGGGCTCACCCGGCGGCCGTACGCCCGCCCTCCCAGGCCCGCCCACCGGCCCGCCCGCCGGATCGAAGCCCGCGACCGTCGGCTCCCCCACGCCCATCGGGCTGAAGCCGGGCGGCTCCGTCACGGCCACGCGCGCGTGGCCGCTCAGCCGCGGCTCCCGGCCGCCCGGCGCCCCGGGTCGCAGTTCGTACGACGCCGAGTCACCGATCAGCTCGCGCCGCCCGGCGTTGTACGCCTCCGACAGCAGCTCCGCGAGCGGCACCTCGGCGGCGTCGCCGTACCACGCCTCACGGTCGGCCATGGCGAGCTTGCAGCCCTCGACCAGGAGGTGCACATACGCCTCGGAACCGTAGGGCGGCAGCCGCCGCGGGAGCAGCGCGAGCTGCTGGAGGAGGACGGGGCCCTGGCTCCAGGGGCCCGCCTTGCACAGGGTCCAGCCGTTCCAGTCGTAGGTCACCGGCGACTCGTAGGAGGCGGACCAGCCGGCCAGGTCGGCCGCCGTGAGCGTGCCCGTGTGGCGCCGTCCGCTGGTGTCGAGGGTGGGCCGGGCCGACTGGCGCAGCAGCGCCTCGGCGACGAAGCCCGTGCGCCACACCTCGCGGGCGGCCTCGATCCGCGCCTCGCGGTCCCCGGCTCCGGCGGTCTCGGCGAGCAGCCGCTTCCAGGTGGTGGCGAGGGCGGGGTTGCGCAGCAGCTCGCCGGGGCGGGGCGCCCGGCCGCCGGGGAGGTAGACCTCGGCGGAGGAGGTCCACTCGGTCTCGAAGAGTTCGCGTACGGACTCCACGGTCGCGCCGACGTTCTCCACGGGTGCGTGGCCGTGCTCCGCGTAGCCGACGGCGTACTCGAGGACGTCGTCGAGGCCCTTGGTGCCGTGGTCGCGCAGCAGCAGCATCCAGGCGTCGAAGGCGCCGGGCACGGCGGCGGCGAGCGGGCCGGTGCCGGGGACCAGGTCCAGTCCGAGCCCCCGGTAGTGCGCCGCGCTGGCCCCGGCCGGGGCGACGCCCTGTCCGCACAGCACCCGCACCTCGCCGCCGGCCGGGGCGAGCAGGATGGGGACCTCGCCCGCGGGGCCGTTGAGATGGGGCTCGACCACGTGCAGCACGAAGGCGCCCGCCACGGCCGCGTCGAAGGCGTTGCCGCCGTCCTCCAGCACGGCCATCGCCGACTGCGAGGCCAGCCAGTGCGTGGAGGACACCATGCCGAAGGTGCCCTGGAGGGTGGGACGTGTGGTGAACACGGGCGGACTCCCCTACGGTGCGGCGACGGACCGGGTGATCGTAACGACGGCGGTCCGGCGCGGGGAGGGATCGCCGGGCGGGCCACGAGGGCGAATCACGGGTGCGGATCACCGGGGCGGGCCACGAGCGCGAATCACCGGTGCGGATCACCGGGGCGGGCCGCGAAGGGAGCCAGGAGGCGGACCACCCGGGCGGGCCGCGAGCGGGAATCACAGGTGCGGATCACCAGGGCTGGCCACGAGGGGGACCAGGGCGCGGGTTCACCGAAACGGACAACTCGCCCGAACCGCACCCGAAGGCGCCCTGACCGGGTCACCGGAACCTCGACGGAAGCGCCACCGGGGCGGGTCGCCGGCCCGGGCAACTCACGTCGCCGCGACGGCACGCCCCTTCCCACCGCAGGGACATAACCGGACAGAATACCCGCCGGTAACTCGCCCCCGTCACCGGCCGCGTACGGAGCGAGTTGGCACTTCCGCCCCACTGCCAGTCGTGTGACACTGGCGTCCCCGTCCGCTGTGCGGACCGCTTCCGCACCGTCCCCCACGAAAAGTGCGCCGTGCGTTCTCTTCCTCTGCCGCTCGCCCTCACCGCCCGACTGACCCCCGTCGCGGTACTCGCCTGCGCCGGCTGGGTCCTCACGTCCGGCCCCGAGACCGCGGCGGCCGCCAAGGACACGCCCAGCCGGAAGACGGGCACGCAGTCGGCCTCCGAGTCGTCCGCGTCGACCGCGCCCCGCACGTACGCCACCTCGCCCGCGCCCTGCACGAGCCTGGCGAAGAAGACGATCACCTCGCTGGTGCCCAGCGCGAAGACGGCCGGCAAGGAGATCAAGTCCACGGACTCCAAGGTGCGCCGCACCTGTTCCTGGAACGCGCTCGACGGCTACGACTACCGCTGGCTCGACGTGTCCTTCGAGGTGATGGACTCGGACGCGGCGGCGGAGAAGTCGTACCGGGGACGGGTGGAGAAGGCGAAGGGCGGCGGCGAGGTCCCCGGTCTCGGGGACGCGGGCTACTCCGTCGTCAACCTCACCACCGAGGACGGCCAGAAGAGCCGCGAGGGCATGGTGCTGGCCCGGACGCACAACGCGCTGGTCGTCGTCACCTACACGGGCAGCGACTTCGAGTCGAAGGACGCGCCCAGCACGGACGAGATCAACAAGGGCGCCATCAAGGCGGCCAAGGAGGCGACGGCCGCGCTGGAGAACGGCGGGGCCTGAGCCGTTCTCCGGCGGACTGCCGTCAGCGGGCGGTGTGTTGCCGTCCGGTCGTCAGCATCAGCAGCAGGTACAGCGCCATCGACGTGCCGAGTCCGACGGCCCAGCCGTAGTCGGCGAGCGGCTCCAGCGCGGGGACGGGCCGGCCGTCGATCAGCGGTTTGAAGGTGGCCCCGCCGACCGCCAGGACACCGCCCGTCAGGAAGGCGACGACGGCCCGCCAGTTCCAGCCGCCCTCGTACCAGTAGCGGCCGCCCTCGCGGTACAGCTCGACCAGGTCGAGGCGGGAGCGGCGCAGGATCCAGTAGTCGGCGATGAGGATGCCCGCGACCGTGCCGAGCAGTCCGCCGACCAGGCCGAGCCAGGTGAAGATGTAGCCCTGCGGGTCGGAGTACAGCTTCCACGGGAAGATCAGCACGCCGAGGACACAGGTGGCGAGCGCCCCGGCCCGGAAACTGATCCTCCTGGGCGCGATGTTGGAGAAGTCGAAGGCCGGGGAGACCAGGTTGGCGGCCACGTTGACGGACAGGGTCGCGACCAGCACGGTCACCAGGGCGAACAGCAGGCCCACCGTGTTGTCGGTCTTCGCCGCCAACTGCACCGGGTCCCAGATGGGTTCGCCGTAGACGGCCTGCGAGCCGGAGGTGACGAGCACGGACAGGAACGCGAACAGCGTCATGGTGGTGGGCAGGCCCAGGGCCTGCCCCCGGGTCTGCGCCTTCTGGCTCCTGCCGTAGCGGGTGAAGTCGGGGATGTTCAGCGACAGCGTGGACCAGAAGCCGATCATGCCCATCAGGGCGGGCCAGAACAGCTTCCAGAAGTCGCCGCCCCAGCCGAGCCGGGAGGGCTGGTCGAACAGCGGGCCGAGGCCTCCCGCCTTGCTGCTCATCCACCACAGCATCACGAACGCGCCGACCAGCACGAAGGGCGCCGCCCAGTTCTCGAAGCGGCGGATGGTCTCCATGCCCCGGTAGATGATGGCGACCTGGATCGCCCAGAAGACGGCGAAGGACAGCCACATCGTCCAGGCGTGGCCGCCGACCTTCGCGGCGTCCGTCCAGCCCTCGCCGATCAGCTTCCCGGCGAGGAAGTAGATCGCCTCGCCGCCGATCCAGGTCTGGATGCCGAACCAGCCGCAGGCCACCAACGCCCGTACGACAGCGGGGAGGTTGGCGCCGCGGATGCCGAAGGAGGCCCGTGCGAACACCGGGAAGGGGATGCCGTACTTGGGGCCGGCGTGCCCGGTGAGCAGCATCGGGACGAGCACGATCACATTGGCGAGGGCGATGGTGAGCACCGCCTGCTTCCAGTCCATGCCGACGGCGATCAGCCCGGAGGCGAGCGTCCAGGAGGCGGTGTTGTGGGCCATGCCGACCCACAGCGCGGAGAAGTTGTACGTCGTCCAGGTGCGCCGCGCCACGGGGACCGGGAGCAGGTCCTCGTTGGCGAAGCGGCCGCTCGGCGGCGGGGAGTCCGGGGCGATCTCCACGCGCCCGTCGGCGAGGGTGACTTGGGTGGTCGGCGGTATGGCCGTGGGAGCGGTGTCGGTCATGGGCAGGCCAATCGGACGAGGTGGGACGGGAGAGGCCGTGCGGGTGGCGCCGAGGGGGGTGCGCGGGGCCGCGCGACGTCGGCGGCCCGGGGCGCGGATGCGCCCTGGCCCCCTTCCCGGGACGGCGGGAAGGGGGAGTCCGGGGAGGGATCAGCCGTTGACGGCCGGGATCACCTGGGAGCCGTACGCGTCGATCACGGTCTCCTGCGCGTCGTGCATGTCGTACACGGCGAACTGGTCGACACCCAGTTCGCGCAGCGCGTTCAGCTTCTCGATGTGCTTCTCGACGGGCCCGACGACGCAGAACCGGTCGACGATCTCGTCGGGCACGAACTGGGTGTCGGGGTTGTCGGAGCGGCCGTGGTGCGCGTAGTCGTAGCCCTCGCGGGACTTGATGTACTCGGTGAGTTCGTCGGGGACCTGCGCCGAGTGCTCGCCGTACTTGGCGACCAGGTCGGCCACGTGGTTGCCGACCATGCCGCCGAACCAGCGGCACTGCTCGCGGGCGTGGGCGAGCGCCTCGGGCGAGTCGTCGGCGGTGACATAGGCGGGCGCGGCGACACAGACGGTGACCGAGTCCGGGTCGCGTCCGGCGTCCGCGGCGGCCTGCTTCACCGCCTTGACCATGTACTCGGTGAGGTAGAGGTCGGAGAGCTGGAGGATGAAGCCGTCGGCCTCCTCGCCGGTCATCCTCAGCGCCTTGGGGCCGTACGCGGCCATCCACACGGGCAGTTCGGCGCCCGGCTTGATCCAGGGGAAGCGGACGACCGTGCCGCCTAGGTCGGCCTCCTGCCCGCTGCCGAGCGCGCGGATGACCTTCATGGCCTCGCTGATCCGGGCGAGGGTGTTGGGCTTGCGGCCGGCCACCCGCATGGCCGAGTCACCGCGGCCGATGCCGCACACGGTGCGGTTGCCGAACATGTCGTTGAGGGTGGCGAAGGTGGAGGCGGTGACCTCCCAGGTGCGGGTGCCGGGGTTGGTCACCATCGGTCCGACCTTCAGCCGGGTCGTGTTCGCGAGGATCTGGCTGTAGATCACGAACGGCTCCTGCCAGAGCACGGCGGAGTCGAAGGTCCAGCCGTACGAGAAGCCGTTGCGCTCGGCGCGCTTCATCAGGCTGACGACCCGCGAGGCCGGCGGGTCGGTCTGGAGAACGAGTCCGAAGTCCATCTGCTCCACTCCTAGTTGAGGTACTGACAGGTGGAACGCGGGGTGTAGACGCCGTGCCCGGCACGGCCGGTGTACTCCCGCTCGGTGACGACGGGCACCCCGCGCGAGAGCACCGTCTCGACCCGGCCGCCGACCCGCCTGCCCTCGTACGCCGAGTAGTCGACGTTCATGTGGTGCGTCCCGGCGGAGAGCACCTGCTCGGCGTGCGGGTCGTAGATCACGACGTCGGCGTCGGCGCCCGGCGCGATGGTGCCCTTCTTCGGGTACATGCCGAACATGCGGGCCGGGGTCGCGCAGGCGATCTCGATCCAGCGGCGGCGCGAGATGTGTCCGTCGAGCACGGCCTGGTGGAGCAGGTCCATGCGGTTCTCCACGCCCGGCAGGCCGTTGGGGATCTTCGAGAAGTCGCCCCGGCCCAGTTCCTTCTGGCCGACGAAGCAGAACGGGCAGTGGTCGGTGGAGACGACCTGGAGGTCGTTGGTGCGCAGGCCCCGCCAAAGCACGGACTGGTGCTCCCTGGGCCGCAGCGGGGTCGAGCACACGTACTTCGCGCCCTCGAAGTCCGGCTCGGCGAGGTTGTCCGTGGACAGGAACAGATACTGCGGGCAGGTCTCGCCGAAGACGTTGAGGCCTTCGTCGCGCGCCTTGGCCAGTTCCGCGACCGCCTCCATGGCGGAGACGTGCACGACGTACAGCGGGGCTCCGGCGACCTGGGCGAGCCTGATCGCCCGGTGGGTCGCCTCGGCCTCCAGCAGGGCCTTGCGGACCTCACCGTGGTAGCGCGGGTCGGTCTCGCCGCGGGCCAGGGCCTGTTCGACGAGGACGTCGATCGCGATGCCGTTCTCCGCGTGCATCATGATCAGTCCGCCGTTCTCGGCGGAGCGCTGCATGGCGCGCAGGATCTGGCCGTCGTCGCTGTAGAAGACGCCCGGGTAGGCCATGAACTGCTTGAAGGAGGTGACGCCCTCCTCCACGAGGTGGTCCATCTCCTTGAGCGTCCCCTGGTTCACATCGGAGACGATCATGTGGAAGCCGTAGTCGATGGCGCAGTTGCCCTCCGCCTTGGCGTGCCAGGCGTCCAGGCCCTCGCGCAGGGACTGGCCGACGCTCTGCACGGCGAAGTCGACGATCGTGGTCGTACCGCCCCACGCGGCCGCGCGGGTGCCGGTCTCGAAGGTGTCGGAGGCGGAGGTGCCGCCGAAGGGCAGCTCCATATGGGTGTGGACGTCGACGCCGCCGGGGACGACGTACTTTCCCGTGGCGTCGAACGTCGTGTCCGCGGTGAAGGCCTCCGCGGCGGGGGTGCCGGTGGCTGCGAGGGCGGCGATGCGGCCGTCCTCGATCAGGACGTCGGCGTGGAGTTCGTCGGATGCGGTGATGACGAGGCCGCCTCGGATGACGCTACGGCTCATTGCTCGCTCCTCACGGATTGCGTCTGCCGGTTGTCTGTGGCTGGTCGCGCTCACGCGGCGGCAGCCGCACGGGGAACAGGGCCCCGCGCCCCTTGCGGGTGTTGCCGTCCGGGTCTCTTGTCAGGGAGCTGTGAGCGGGCCGTAGGCGCCCGGGGCGCGGTCGCGGTAGAACTGCCAGCGGTCCCTGACCTCCCGGAGCTTGCCCATGTCCAGGTCCCTGACGACCAGTTCGGGTTCCTTGTCGCTGGCGACCTCGCCGACGAACCGGGCCTCGGGGTCCACGAAGTACGAGGTGCCGTAGAAGTCGTTGTCGCCGTACTCCTCCACGCCGACCCGGTTGATCGCGCCGACGAAGTACTCGTTGGCCACGGCCGCCGCGGGCTGTTCCAGCTGCCAGAGGTAGCCGGACAGGCCGCGCGAGGTGGCGGAGGGGTTGAAGACGAGCTCGGCGCCCGCGAGGCCCAGGGCCCGCCAGCCCTCGGGGAAGTGGCGGTCGTAGCAGATGTAGACACCGACCCTGCCGACGGCGGTGTCGAAGACGGGCCAGCCGCTGTTGCCGGGGCGGAAGTAGAACTTCTCCCAGAAGCCGCGCACTTGGGGGATGTGGGTCTTGCGGTACTTGCCGAGGTAGGAGCCGTCGGCGTCGATCACGGCCGCGGTGTTGTAGAGGACACCCGGCTGCTCCTCCTCGTACATGGGCAGCACCAGGACGAGGCCCAGCTCCTTCGCGAGGGCCTGGAAGCGGCGCACGATCGGACCCTCGGGGATCTGCTCGGCGTACTCGTAGAACGCCGGGTCCTGCACCTGGCAGAAGTACGGTCCGTAGAACAGTTCCTGGAAACACAGGACTTGGGCGCCCTGGGCGGCGGCGTCGCGGGCCGCCTGCTCGTGCACCCGGATCATCGACTCCTTGTCGCCCGTCCAGGCGGTCTGGAAGACGGCGGCGCGGATCACTCGGCTCATCGGGACCTCCGGTAGCTCGGTGTCCGGTGAGCCTAGAAAGTCCGCGCGTCCGCTTTGAGTTGCACCGTGTCACGTCTGCGGGGGTGCGGCGTGGCACCGTGTCACCCTTGACCGACCCCATGTTTCCTCACCGTTTTCCCAGGTCGTCGCATGTTTCACCCCTGTTGCGCGTCATGCGCGAGGAGCGCGATGTGCACCGAGGCCGCCTGCTCGAAGTCGTCGAGGTCGGCACCGAGCCGGGCCTGTATCGCCTCCAGCCGGCGGTAGAGGGCGGGCCGGGAGACGTGATGGAGCTGCGCGGTCAGGGACTTGTTGCGGCCGGTGGCCAGATAGGTGCGCAGCACGGCCAGCAGGTCCTCGTCCGCGGCGCGCAGCAGTCCGGCCAGCTCCCGCTCGGCGAAGGACTGCACATGCGGGTCGTCGCGCAGCAGCCGGACGAGGCCGCGCAGATGGACGTCCTTCAGACGGACGACCGGCGGCGGTTCGAGGGCGGAGCCCGCGACGGCGTCCGCGACGTGCCGGGCCTCGCGCAGCCCCGCGGGGACGTCGTCCCAGTCGGGGCGGGGCGCGGCGGCGGCCACCACGGCCACCGGGCCCTCCTGCCGCAGCCGGGCCGCGAAGTGCCCGGTGAGCGTCTCGGCGTCCTGGTCTCGGGCGAGGCTGAGCAGGACGGCCGTGGCGTCGTCGGCGAGTTCGGCGACCAGGCCCGGCAGACCGATCAGCCGCAGCACCCGGTCGAGCCGCTCGCGATCCGGCCCGCGCACCACGAGCGGGACGAACGTACGGCGGTTGACCGGCAGTCCGGCGGCCCGCGCCCGCGGCAGCAGCTGCCGTGGGGGGACGACGCCGGAGACCAGGTCGGTGAGCAGGCTCTGCGCGGACTGCTCCTCCCAGGAGGCCGCGGTGCCGCCGAGCATGCGGTGCAGGACGAGGGCCTCGGCGGCGCGGTCGGTGAGGAGGCGTCCGGCGGCGGTGTCCCCGCGGAAGCCGCACAGCACGAGGCGGCCCCAGCGCTCGCCGCGGCCGCCGAGTTCGGCGCGGATCCAGCCGTCGCCCTCGCGTCCGCCGGCCTGCCGGGCGATGCGCTCCCAGTCGCGCAGGACGTCGTCGACGGCGGGCCGCTCCCCCGCGGTGGCCAGCACCCGGTGGGCGAGGTTGGTGACGACGACGGGGCAGCCGCTGTGCTGGGCGACCTCGTCCAGCAGCCGTTGCAGGGGCGCCCCGGCCGTGATGAGGCCGGTGAGCGCGGTGCGTACGGCCTCGGAGAGGCTGACGGCGGCGAACTTCCGCCGGACCAGCCGGGACTGGACCTCCTCGGTGAGTTCGGCGAAGGGGAAGGGCCGGTGCAAAACGACCAGGGGCAGTCCGCAGCGTTCGGCGGCCCGGCGCATCACGTCCGGCGGCGCGGGGAAGGCGCGGCCGAGTCCGAGGACCACGGCGGCGGCCTCCGCGCGGTGCAGGGAGCGGATGTACTCGGCCTGTTTGTGCTCGTCACCGGCGAGCAGCACACCGGTGGTGAGGACCATCTCCCCGCCGGAGAGCATCACCCCGACGTCGGCGGCCTCGGCGACGTGCACCCAGCGCACCGGCCGGTCGAGATGGCCAGCCCCGGCCACCACCTCGGGCTCCCCGGCGAGCACCCGTTCCAGGCCGAGCACCTGACGGACCGACAGGGCGGGTTCCAGGGACTCCAGGGCGATGGTCATCGGCGGCGCTCCCTCAACTCACGTGCTGCTAGCGGATGCTCCTCAGAGCGCGTTCGAGGATCGCGGCTCCCTCCTCGGCCTCCGCGACGGTCAGGGAGAGCGGCGGGGCGACCCGCAGGGCGCTGGTGTTGTGGCCGCCGCCCTTGCCGATGAGCAGTCCGCCCTCGCGGGCCGCCTCCAGGACGGCCGACGCGGCCTGCGGGTCGGCCTCGTCGGTGCCGGGGCGGGCCAGCTCGATGCCGATCATCAGCCCGCGGCCGCGGACCTCGCGCACGGCCGGGATCTGCGCGCCGACGGCCCGCAGCCGCTCGATGAGCAGTCCGCCGACCCGGCGGGCGTTGCCCTGGAGGTCGTGCTCCAGCAGGTAGTTGAGGTTGGCGAGGCCGGCCGCCATGGTGATCTGGGTGCCGCCGAAGGTGGAGATGCTGTTGGCGTCCAGGCAGTTCATGATCTCGGAGCGGGCGATGACGCCGCCGATGGACATGCCGTTGCCGATGCCCTTGGCGAAGGTGACGATGTCGGGCGGTCCGGCCTTGGCGTGCGCCTGCCAGCCCCAGAAGTGCTCGCCCGTGCGGCCCCAGCCGGTCTGCACCTCGTCGGCGATCCACAGGACGCCGCGCTGGGCCAGGACCTCCCGGAAGGCGGCGTAGAGGCCGTCGGGCGGTGAGGTGAAGCCGCCGACCCCCTGGATCGGCTCGGCGATCAGCGCGGCGGGGGCACGGGTGTGGCCGAGCAGGTCCTGGAGGTCCTCGACGCAGGCGGCGACGAACTCCCGGTCGTTCAGGGCCGCGTAGGGCCCGCGGGTGCGCACACCGCCGTGGACGTAGAGCGTCTGGAGCGGGGACAGCGAGGTCGGTGACCAGCCCCGGTTGCCGGTGACGCCGACCGCGCTGAACGAGCGGCCGTGGTAGCTGTTGCGCATCGCCAGGACGGTGTTGCTGCGCCGGTACGTCGTGGCGAGCAGCAGGGCGGTGTCGTTGGCCTCGGTGCCGGAGGTGGTGAAGAACACCCTCGGGTCCGGGATGCCGCTCAGCTTGGCGATGCGCTCGGCGAGTTCGACCATCGGCCGGTTGAGGTAGAGCGTGGAGGAGTGGATGATCCGTCCGGCCTGTTCGCTCACCGCCTTGGTGATCTCCGGCAGGGCGTGCGCGGTCATGGTGGTGAGGATGCCGCCGAAGAAGTCCAGGTAGCGTCTGCCGGCCGCGTCCCAGACGTACCGGCCCTCGCCGTGGGTGATCTCCAGCGGGTCCTCGTAGTAGAGGGCGAGCCAGTCGGGGAGCACGCGGCGGTGTCGGCCCAGCAGGTCGTCGGTCACGGCTGCACCAGCCCTTCGTAGGCGTCGGGGCGGCGGTCCCGGTAGAAGGCCCACTGCTGCCGGACCTCTTCGATGGTGTCGAAGTCGAGGTCGCGGACGACGAGTTCCTCCTTGCTGTCGCTGGCGGCCTCGCCGACGAACTGCCCGCGCGGGTCGACGAAGTACGAGGTGCCGTAGAAGTCGTTGTCGCCGTACTCCTCCACGCCGACCCGGTTGATGGCGGCGACGAAGTACTCGTTGGCGACGGCGGCCGCGGGCTGCTCCAGGCGCCACAGATAGGAGGACAGGCCTCGGTGGGTGGCGGACGGGTTGTAGACCAACTGTGCACCGTTCAGCCCCAGTTGCCGCCAGCCCTCCGGGAAGTGGCGGTCGTAGCAGATGTAGACGCCGACCTTGCCGACGGCGGTGTCGAAGACGGGCCAGCCGAGGTTGCCGGGCTTGAAGTAGTACTTCTCCCAGAAGCCCCTCACCTGCGGGATGTGGTGCTTGCGGTACTTGCCTAGGTAGGTGCCGTCGGCGTCGATCACGGCAGCGGTGTTGTAGTAGAAGCCCGACTGCTCGACCTCGAACACCGGCACGACGACGACCATGCCGGTCTCGCGGGCCAGCTCCCGCATCCGGCTCACGGTGGGGCCGTCCGGGACCGGCTCGGCCCAGCGGTAGTGCTCGGGTTCCTGGACCTGGCAGAAGTAGGGGCTGTTGAAGACTTCCTGGAAGCCGATGACCTTGGCTCCCCGGCGGGCCGCCTCGCGGGCGTGCTCCTCGTGTTTCGCGACCATGGACTCGGTGTCGCCGGTCCAGGTGGCCTGGACCAGAGCGGCACGGACGACGTTCGCCATGAGCTGCTCCTTCGACGGGACGTCAGCGCCTCTACGCCCGTAGAACAGGGACGTAGAGGGATGAACGTATGCCTCCCCGAGAGCCTTGCCAAGACCATTGTCGTCAACCCGCGGGGTCCGGGGCGATTGCCACTCCCGTGGGTGAGCCGGGGCAGGGCCGCGGGCCGCGCGGCCGTCCCGCTCAGACGGCGAAGCCCGCGACCCGCAGGGCGTGCAGCAGGTCCCAGTACCGCTCGTCGGACACTCCCTGGGCGGCCTCCAGCAGTAAGGGGACCAGGGCCTGGGGGGCGACGGCGGCGCTGCGGGCGACCTCCTCGGGGGTGCGCATCCGCACGTAGGCGTCGAGCAGCGCGCCCACCTCGCGGCGCCGGCCCTCGGCCGCCATGGCCACGACGGCCTGCGCGACCTCGTGCGCGGGCCGTACGACGCCCTGCCGCAGGATCTGGTGCCCGTCGGCCTCCCGGCCCGCGGCGGCCAGCGCGTCCGCGGCGGCGACCAGCCGCTCGGGCGGCAGCGAGGCGGCCTCCCAGAGCAGGGTCGCCCAGTCCGCGCCGAGCCCGGCCTGCTCGAGTTCGGCGGCGAACACGGGGAAGCGGACGGCGGGCCAGTGGGCCGCCTCCACGAGCAGGGCGTGCGCCTCCCCGCTGCGTCCCTCGCCGCGCAGCCGCAGCAGCGCGCGGACGGCCCCGACCACGGCGGCCCGGTCCTCGGCGTCGGCGTGCAACTCCGGCACGGCCGTCCGCTCCGGTTCCCCGGCCGACCCGGCGAACCTGGCCCCGCGCGGGGTACGGCCGCCCGAGCTGGGCGGCACGGGCAGCTCCGGCATCGCCGCGTCCGGCACGGGCACGGGCGCCGCGGTCACCTCCTCGGCCATCCCCGCGAAGCGTGCACTTCCCCGGCGGCGCTTGCGCTGCTTGGGGGTGGGGGCGGTGGCGCCGGGCGGTGCGGGGGCGGGGGCCGGGTCGGCCGTGGGGGGCGTGTGCGGGCGGTTGCGGGGCGCGGGTCCGGCCGTGGAGGGTTGCGCGGGTGTGGACGGTCGGCGGTAGGGCGCGGGCGTGGGTTCGGGGGCCGGGGCGGGGTGCGCGTAGGCGGAGGGTTCGGGGGCCGGGGCCGGTTGGCTGTAGGGAGCGGATGCCGGGGCCGGGTGGTTGTAGGGAGCGGGTACGGGCGCGGTCGGGGCGTGGGGGTGCCCGGCGGGGCCCCGTTCGCCCCGGACCGCCCGTGCCGCCGCCGGGTCGGGCGGCCACTGCGGCGCGGGGGCGGGAGCGGGCGCGCCGGGCCCGCCGTCGGCCGGGGCGGGCGTGCCGCCGCCCCTCGGGCCGGGCCCCGCCGCTCCCCCGGCGCGCGGGGCGCGGCCTACGGCACCCGCCTGGGGCGGCACCCTGTCGTCACCCCACGCGAGCCGTCCTTCGTGCCCCGTGGCGCGGTCCAGGTCTCCCATCCGCCGGCGCAGCTCCACGCACCGGGCGCCCGCGCGGACGTGGTCGTCGCGGGCCCAGGCGAGGTCGACACGCAGCGCCTCGGCCTCGGCGGCGGAGGTGGCGACGGCCAGGGCCGCGGTGAGGGTGGTCAGGCGTTCGGCGGCGTACCTCTGCTCGCGGAGCATCACGTCGAGGCGGTCGCGGAGGGCCTCCCGGCCGCCGGGGCGCAGGTCGTGGGCCGTGAGCGCGGCCGTGTGCAGCGGGCGGGCGCGGGCCGTCTCCTCGGCCGCGACTCCGGGGCCGTACTCCGCGGCGTAGTCCTGGAGCAGGGCCTCCAGGACGTCCCAGGGCGGCAGCTCCCGCCCGTCGAGGCAGGCCTGCATGCCTTCGGGGTCGCGTTGCCAGAACACCCCGCACCAGCCGCCGCTCTCGTCCAGGCGGGCCAGCAGGCCGTCCAGGTAGTTCGCGAACTCCCGTACCTGAGTCGGGAGTTGATCCACTGACATCGTACGACCCCCGCAAGACCGGAGCATTCCGGTTCGTTAGCGAACACCAGCCGTGTTACGGACCGGCTACGGGGAGTTTTCCGGAAGGGCGCGGACCTCTCCACGGGCACTCCGACCTGCGGTGACCTCAGGCAGGCAAAAGTTCACAATGCGCGACGAGTTCGTCCATCGACAGACCGAGCGCACGCGCCAGCGCCGCCACGGTGAAGAAGGCCGGGGTCGGGGCACGGCCGGTCTCGATCTTGCGGAGGGTCTCGGCGGAGATGCCGGCGTCCGCGGCGACCTCGGCCATGCTGCGGCCGCCACGGGCCTCGCGCAGCAGTCGGCCGAGCCGCTCGCCACGTTCACGCTCTTCGGGAGTCAGCGGGGTGCGCACCATGAGGTCAGTCTACTATCGATCCCCATTCTTATACCGGTATAGTAATTGGCATGGTGGAACTGAAGACGGAATCGTCGATCGAAGCGATGTACGAGGCGGGACAGGTCGTCGCGCGGGCCCTCACGGCGGTGCGCGAGGCCGCCGACGTGGGGGTCTCCCTGCTGGAGCTGGACGAGGTGGCCCGTGGCGTACTGCGCGCGGCGGGCGCCGGCTCCCCCTTCCTCGGCTACCGGCCCTCCTTCGCGCCCACCCCGTTCCCCGCGGTGATCTGCGCCTCGGTCAACGACGCGATCGTGCACGGCATCCCGACCGCCTACCGGCTGCGCGACGGCGACCTCGTCTCCGTCGACTGCGGCGCCGAACTGGGCGGCTGGGTCGGCGACTCCGCCCTCAGCTTCACCGTGGGCCGGGCCCGCCCGGCGGACGTGCGCCTGATCGAGACCGCCGAGCGCGCCCTCGCGGCCGGGATCGGCGCCGCCGTCCCCGGCAACCGCATCGGCGACATCGCCCACGCCGTCGGCTCGGTCTGCCGCGAGGCCGGCTACGGCATCCCGGACGGCTTCGGCGGACACGGCATCGGCCGCCGTATGCACGAGGACCCCGGGGTCCCGAACGAGGGCCGGCCCGGCCGCGGCATGCGCCTGCGGGCCGGCATGGTGCTGGCCATCGAGCCGATGGTGGTCGCGGGCGGCCGCGACGACTACCACGCGGCGGGCGACGGCTGGACCCTGCGGACGAACGACGGCTCCCGCGCGGCGCATGCCGAGCACACGGTGGCGATCACGGCCGCCGGGCCGCGCGTGCTGACGGCCCGCACGGACACGACGGCGGTGCGGGGCACGGGTCTTCGGGCGGGCTAGGGCGGGGCGGGGCGTGCCGGGCGGGGCGGGCGGGGCGTGCCGGGCGGGACTTTCGAAGCACGCCTCGCCGAGCGGCGCGAAGCTGGCGGGCCGTGGCGCCGCCGCTGGTGCGGAAACCCGGTCCCCCGCCTCGTGCTCCGCGAGCCCCGGCAGAGCCCTGGTGCACGCGTCCGCCTCCCGAGGCAGGGGCCGGCGTACCCCGCGAGGAGCCCCTCCCGCCGGGCGCCCTCTGGAGGTGCCCCCGGTCCCTGTTCGTGCGAAGGTGTTCTACGGACGCGGTCAGGTGTAACCGGCTTCCGGCCGGGTTACCCGGCTCCGGCATGTCGATCAGCGAGGGCGACCCTGCCCGCGCAGGGAAGCCGGATGGGAACGCCATGACCAGCGGTTTCAGCGGTCCGGAGGGGTACGACGCCTTCGGAGAGTTCCTCGCCCGCTTCTTCGGCGGACCTCGCCCCGGTCCCCGGCAGATCAACATCGGCCAGCTGCTCAGCCAGCCGGCCAGGGAGCTGGTGCGCGGCGCCGCGCAGTACGCCGCCGAGCACGGCAGCCGAGATCTGGACACGCAGCATCTGCTGCGCGCCGCGCTGGCCGCCGAGCCCACCAGGACCCTGATCAGCAGGTCCGGCACGGACCCCGACTCCCTCGCCACGGAGATCGACGAACGGTCCGGCCCGGTCGTGCACCAGCCCGCCGAGGCCCCGCCGCCCACCTCGCTGTCGCTCACCCCGGCCGCCAAGCGCGCCCTGCTCGACGCGCACGAGCTGGCCCGCTCGCGCGGCGCGGGGTACATCGGCCCGGAGCACGTGCTCAGCGCCCTCGCCGCGAACCCCGACTCGGCCGCCGGGCACATCCTCAACCAGGCGCACTTCAACCCCGGCGCCGCCGCGCCCTCCGAAGCCCCGGAGCTGGCGCCGCCGCGGACCGAGCGGCGGCCTGGCACCACGACGCCGACCCTCGACAAGTACGGCCGGGACCTGACCGACCAGGCCCGCCAGGGCCGGATCGACCCGGTGATCGGCCGGGAGACGGAGATCGAGCAGACCGTGGAGGTGCTGTCGCGGCGGGGCAAGAACAACCCCGTGCTGATCGGCGACGCGGGCGTCGGCAAGACCGCCATCGTGGAGGGCCTGGCGCAGCGGATCGCGGACGGAGACGTGCCGGACATCCTGGCCGGCCGCCGGGTGGTGGCCCTCGATCTGACCGGTGTGGTGGCCGGCACCCGCTACCGGGGCGACTTCGAGGAGCGCCTGAACTCCATCGTCGAGGAGATCCGCACGCACTCCGACGAACTCATCGTCTTCATCGACGAGCTGCACACGGTGGTCGGCGCGGGCGGTGGCGGCGAGGGCGGCTCGATGGACGCGGGCAACATCCTCAAGCCCGCCCTGGCCCGCGGCGAACTGCACGTGGTCGGCGCGACGACGCTGGAGGAGTTCCGCCGTATCGAGAAGGACGCGGCGCTGGCCCGCCGCTTCCAGCCGATCCTGGTGCCCGAGCCGACCCCGGAGGACGCGCTGGAGATCCTGCGCGGCCTGCGCGACCGCTACGAGGCCCATCACCAGGTCCGCTACACCGACGAGGCGCTGGACGCGGCCGTAGAGCTCTCCGACCGCTATCTCACCGACCGCAGGCTGCCCGACAAGGCGATCGACCTGATCGACCAGGCGGGCGCCCGGGTCCGGCTGCGCGCCCGCACCAAGGGCACGGACGTACGCGCGATGGAACGCGAGGCCGAGCAGCTGACCCGGGACAAGGACCAGGCGGTCGCCGACGAGAGCTACGAGGAGGCGATGCGGCTGCGCGACCGGATCGCCGAGCTGAAGCAGCGGATCGCCGACGCCACCGGGGAGGGCACCGCCGACGAGGGCCAGCATCTGGAGGTCACCGCGGAGGCCATCGCCGAGGTGGTGTCACGGCAGACCGGCATCCCGGTCAGCAGGCTGACCGAGGAGGAGAAGGACCGGCTGCTCGGCCTGGAGGAGCATCTGCACCAGCGGGTGATCGGCCAGGAGGAGGCCGTACGGGTCGTCGCCGACGCGGTGCTGCGCTCCCGGGCGGGCCTGGCGAGCCCGGACCGGCCGATCGGCAGCTTCCTCTTCCTCGGGCCGACCGGCGTGGGCAAGACCGAGCTGGCGCGGGCGCTGGCGGAGGCGCTGTTCGGCAGCGAGGACCGCATGGTGCGGCTGGACATGAGCGAGTACCAGGAGCGGCACACCGTCTCCCGGCTGGTCGGCGCCCCGCCCGGATACGTCGGCCACGAGGAGGCCGGGCAGCTCACCGAGGTCGTCCGCCGCCACCCGTACTCGCTGCTGCTCCTGGACGAGGTGGAGAAGGCGCACCCGGACGTCTTCAACATCCTGCTCCAGGTGCTGGACGACGGCCGGCTCACCGACTCCCAGGGCCGCACGGTCGACTTCACCAACACGGTGATCGTGATGACCAGCAACCTCGGTTCGGAGGCCATCACCCGGGGCGGCGGCGGGATCGGCTTCGGGCCGGGGGACGGCGCGACCGACGAGGAGGCGCGCCGCGAGCGTGTCCTGCGCCCGCTGCGCGACCATTTCCGGCCGGAGTTCCTGAACCGCATCGACGAGATCGTCGTCTTCCGGCGGCTCACCTCCGAGCAGTTGCACCGGATCACCAATCTGCTGCTGGAGCGGACCCGGCGGCTGGTGCACGCGCAGGGCCTCACGGTCGACTTCACCGGTGCCGCGATCGACTGGCTGTCCGAGCACGGCTTCCAGCCGGAGTACGGCGCCCGTCCGCTGCGCCGCACCATCCAGCGCGAGGTCGACAACCGGCTCTCGCGGCTGCTGCTCGACGGCAAGGTCGGCGAGGGCGACCGGGTGACGGTGGACGTGACGGACGGGCACCTGGACTTCCGTACGGAGAACGTGGTCCAGGACACCTCGGGCGGCGCGTAGCACCGCCCGAGGGGCTTCCCGGGCGGGCGGGGCCGGGGTCAGGGCGCCGGGTGGACGACCATCGCCGATCCGCCGCCCCTGCGCGCCTTCTCGGCGGCGGCGAGCCACTTCCCGCCCGGCAGCCGCTGCACACCGGTCGCCGCGCCGATCTCCGGGTTCAGCCGGAAGCCGTGCCCGATCGCCTCCAGCTGGGCCCTCAACGGGCTGTCGTAGAGCCCGGGTTCGAGCTCGGTGGTGGTCTGGTTGCGCTGGCTGGCGCGGGGCGCGGCGATGGCGTCGACGAGCGGCAGGCCGCGGTCGAGGAAGCCGGTCAGGGTCTGGAGCACGGTGGTGATGATGGTCGCGCCGCCGGGTGAACCGAGCGCCAGGACAGGGCGGTTGTGCGCGTCGAGCACGATGGTCGGGGAGATGGAGGAGCGCGGCCGCTTGCCCGGTCCCGGCAGGTTCGGGTCGTGCACCGCCGGGTTGGCGGGCGCGAAGGAGAAGTCGGTCAGCTCGTTGTTGAGCAGGAAGCCCCGGCCGGGGACGGTGATGCCGCTGCCGCCGGTCTGCTCGATGGTGAGGGTGTACGCGACGACGTTGCCCCACTTGTCGGCGGTGGTGAGGTGGGTGGTGTTCTCCCCCTCGTACGTCGTCGGGGCCGCCGTGCCCGTCGCGGCGCAGTCGGCCGGGTCGCGGGGGTCGCCGGGGGCGAGCGGGCTGGTGAGGACGGCGTCGTCCTTGATCAGGCAGGCGCGGGAGTCGGCGTAGCGCTGCGAGAGCAGTTCCCTCGCCGGTACGTCCTCGAAGGCGGGGTCGCCCACCCAGCGCCCGCGGTCGGCGAAGGCGATACGGCTCGCCTCGATGAGACGGTGGAGATAGCGGGCCTCGGGCGCCTTCGACAGGCCGGTGTTCTCCAGGATGTTGAGGGCCTCGCCGACGGTGGTGCCGCCGGAGGAGGAGGGCGCGATGGAGTAGACGCCGAGTCCGCGGTACGAGGTCCGGGTCGGGGCCTGGAGTTTGGCGCGGTAGGCGCGCAGGTCCTCGGTGGTGAGCCGGCCGGGCCGGGCGTTCCAGCCGGAGGCCGGGTCCACGGGCGGGTGGTTGACCGTGTCGAGGATGTCGCGGCCGAGGCCGCCGCGGTAGAGGGTGCCGACGCCCTTGGCGCCGAGTTCGGCGTAGGTGCGGGCGAGGTCGGGGTTCTTGAACGTGGAGCCGACGACGGGGAGTTCGCCGCCGGGCAGGAACAGGCCGGCGGTGTCGGGGAAGGCGCGGAAGCGGGTCTCGTTGGCGGCGGTCTGCGCGCGGAAGGTGGCGTCCACCGTGAAGCCGTCACGGGCCAGGCGCTCGGCGGGCTTCAGCAGCGGGGCGAGGGGTCTGCTGCCCCAGCGTTCCAGTGCGGTCCGCCAGGTGGCCGGGGTGCCGGGGACGCCGACGCCGAGGCCGCTGCTGACCGCTTCGGCGAAGGGGACCGGCCTGCCGTTCTCCAGGAACAGGTCGGGCCCGGCGCCGAGCGGCGCGGTCTCGCGGCCGTCGACGGTGTGCACGGTCCGGGAGGCGGCGTCGTAGTAGACGAGGTAGCCGCCTCCGCCGATGCCCGCGGAGTAGGGCTCGGTGACGCCGAGGGCGGCCGCGGTGGCGACGGCCGCGTCGACGGCGTTGCCGCCCTTGCGCAGGACCTCGATGCCCGCGGCGGAGGCGTCCGCGTCGACGCTGGCGACGGCGCCGCCGTAGCCGGTCGCGACAGGGACCTTCTCGACGGGCGTGGGCGGTGCGGCGGGTGGCGCCGCGGCCCCCACCGTGACGACGGCGGCCGAGACCGCCAGGATCGTCAGCTTCCGGGAGACGGGTGGGACACGGACAGGGCGACGCATGCGCACCTCCAGTCGGGACCGTCCGCGCAGCCTAATCGACCGCTCCCGTCCCCGTCAGGAGCGCGCGGGGAGGGCACTGCGAGGTGCGCCGAACACGAGTTCGCCGGGGACCGCTAGCATGCGCGCCCATGAATGACGACGTCCGCAACATTGTTCTGGGGGTCCTGGCGGCCGGCATCAGCGCCACGCTGGGCTGGCTCGCCCGCACCTATCTGTGGCGGCGCAGACTCCGCCGCAAGCAGCGGTTCCTCGGCCTGCCGGAGAACGCGGAGGCCGTACTCGTCGTCAACCGCGACCCGGCGGCCGCGGAACCGGCCGTCCACCGCTTCGACGTGTTCGCGCTGGTGGAGCTGTCCGCCCTGATCAAGGACTGCGGGGCGCACGCGCAGCTCGTCACCCAGGACACGGCCCAGCCCGGTTTCGGGGAGCGCACGGAGTTCTGTGTCGGTGGGCCCGGCTCCAACCGGCGCATGGCCGCGCACATGTCGGCCATGCTGCCGGGTGTACGGATCAACGTGGACGCCGAACCGGGGCCGGACCGCGGCGCGTTCCAGGTCGGCTCCGAGCGCTACCGGCTGGAGGCGGGCCGTACCGAGTACGTACTGCTGGCCAGGCTGACGGACAGTCAGAACCCCAAGGCGCGGCCGGTGTTCCTCTTCTGTGGCCAGCGGGCGATCACCAACCAGGCGGCGACCCGCTATCTCGCCCGCAACCACGAGCGGTTGACCCGCAAGTACGGCACGGGTTCCTTCGTGCTGCTGCTGAAGGTGGTCAACTCGCAGGCGTACGGGGCCGATGTGGTGGAGCTGGTGGCGGATGTGACGCGGGCGGCCCAGGAGGCGCTGCCCGCCCCGTCTACGAGGGCGTCCCGCCGGGCCTCCTGACGCCGCGTCAGCAAGTCGCCGCGGAAGATCGTTACTCGTACGTAACTTACCGGTGGGTTACCCGTGGTATCCGGCCGAGGTTACCGTCAGGTCACTTTGCCACTGACACGCGTCGAGTGAGGAGTGACCCATGAAGCAAAGGGGCGCGGAGCACCTTCGAGCAGGGGGGTGGTGGGAGACGGGCGGGCCCCACCGCAAGGCGTTGCGCACCGCCGCCGTGGGTGCCGTCTCCGCGACCCTGATCGCCGGCAGCGCCCTCGGCCTCGCCCCCGCCGCCCAGGCGGCCCCGAACAGCGTCCGCTTCGTCGACATCACGGGCCAGGGCGGAACCGTGCTCAAGGCCAACGTCGTCACGCCCCGGGGCGCCGACGGCGGCCGCCGCCACCCGCTCGTCGTGCTGCCCACGAGCTGGGGCCTGCCCCAGGCCGAGTACCTCGTCCCGGCCCAGCGGCTCGCCGACTCCGGCTACGTCGTCGTCACCTACAACGTGCGCGGCTTCTGGCAGTCCGGCGGCTCGATCGAGGTCGCCGGGCCGGCGGACGTGGCCGACGCCTCCGAGGTCATCGACTGGGCGCTCGCCCACACCCCCGCCGACCCCGGCCGTATCGGCATGGCCGGTGTCTCCTACGGTGCCGGGATCAGCCTGCTCGCGGCCGCGCACGACCCGCGGGTCAAGGCCGTGGCCGCGCTCAGCGGCTGGGCCGACCTGATCGACTCCATCTACGGCGGCCGCACCCAGCACGTCCAGGCGGCCAGGCTGCTGGACGTCGCCGGCGCGCTCACCGGCCGCCTCAGCCCCGAGTCCAGACGGGTCTTCGACGACTTCTACGCCGCCGAGCTCGGCAACGAGGCGGACCTGATCGCCTGGGGCAAGGTCCGCTCCCCCGGGACCTACGTCGACCGCCTGAACGCCAACGGCACCGCCGTGATGCTCGCCAACGCCTGGGGCGACACCGTCTTCCCGCCCGGGCAGTACGCGGAGTTCTACGAGCGGCTGACCGGCCCGAAACGTCTCCAGCTGCGCCCCGGCGACCACGGAACGGCCGAGATCACCGGTCTGTTCGGGCTGCCCAACGACGTGTGGACCGACACCGGCCGCTGGTTCGACCACCACCTCAGGGGCGCCGCCAACGGCGTCGACCGCGAGCCGCCGGTGCGGCTCAGGTCCCGTACGGGCGACGGCTACGAGGGCTATCCGGACTGGAAGTCGGTCGCCGCGACGGACCGCAAGATCGCCCTGTCCGGCACGAAGAGGATCCACACGAACATCGATTCGGGCGCGAGCGGCGGCATCGTCCTGCTGTCCAGCGTCCTCGACCAGTTCGCCAAGCTCCCGCCGATGGCGTCGATCCCGCTGATCCCGCGCCTGTGGGCCGCCGTCTGGCAGTCGGAGAAGTACCCGACGGCCCAGCACGTCCGCGGCACCGCCCGGCTGCACACCACCGTCACCGCGACCGAGGAGAGCGGAACCCTCGTCGCGTACCTGTACGACGTGGGCCCGCTCGGCCTCGGCAAGCTGGTCGGCCACGCGCCGTACACCTTCCACGGGCGCACCCCCGGGAAGCCGTTCGGTGTCGACCTGGAGGTGTTCTCCACGGCCTACGACGTCCCGGCAGGGCATCGGCTGGCCCTGGTCGTCGACACGGTCGACCCGCTCTACATCGAGCACAACCCGACCGGCGCGCAGCTGACCTTCTCCTCGCCGGCGAACGACCCGTCCTATGTGACGGTCCCGCTGCGCGAGCAGTGATCTCCGGCTGCCGCCGGGCGGGTCTGGCTCTCCGCGACTGCTGCCACCCGTGGTCAAGGGGCGTGGGGGGATCCCCACCCGGCAGCAGCGTCCCTGGTCCGGCGGCGACGACCGCGGCCGCCCTCGCCGGAGGGACGAAGGTCCGATCGTAGTCGAGACCCCCCGCGGCGCGTCGGCCGGTGGGGGTCGGCCCGGCCCCGGCGGCACGCACGGGTGTGCCGTGGAGCACGGCCCGAGCCGGCCGGTCAGTGGTGGAGGATCTTCGACAGGAAGTCCTTGGCCCGGTCGCTGCGCGGGTCGCTGAAGAACTCGTCGGGGCTGCGGTCCTCCACGATGCGGCCGTCGGCCATGAACACCACGCGGTTGGCGGCGGACCGGGCGAAGCCCATCTCGTGCGTGACGACGACCATCGTCATTCCGTCACGGGCGAGTTGCCGCATGACCTCCAGCACCTCGTTGATCATCTCCGGGTCGAGCGCGGAGGTGGGCTCGTCGAACAGGAGGGCCTTGGGCTCCATGGCGAGGGCGCGGGCGATGGCCACGCGCTGCTGCTGACCGCCGGAGAGCTGGGCGGGGTACTTGTCGGCCTGGTCGGCGACGCCGACGCGGTCGAGGAGTTCGCGCGAACGCCTGTCGGCGTCCTCCTTCTTGCGCTTTCTGACCTTGATCTGACCGAGCGACACGTTCTGCAGTACCGTCTTGTGGGCGAAGAGGTTGAAGGACTGGAAGACCATGCCGACGTCGGCGCGCAGGGCCGCGAGCGCCTTGCCCTCCGAGGGGAGCGGTTTGCCGTCGAGCGTGATGGTGCCGGACTCGATCGGCTCCAGCCGGTTGACGGCCCTGCACAGCGTGGACTTGCCCGACCCCGAGGGGCCGATGACCACGACCACCTCCCCTTTGCCCACCGTGAGGTCGATGTCCTGAAGGACATGCAGCTCCCCGAAGTACTTGTTCACTTCACGCAGCTCGATCAATGGATCGACGGCCATTCCCAGCCCCACTCGCTCGTCGCCGTGTCGTGGCTGCCGCAAACTATCCACCCGGAAAGGGGGTTGATCAACGACACGCACTATTCGGTCATAAGCCGTATAACCGGCTCAGGCTTCCGCGACCTCCCCGTAGAGCTGGGAGAGTTCTGGCACTCCGCTGGCCGCCCATTCGCGTCCGGCGGTCACGACGTCGAACTCCCTCCCCGAGGCCAGCCGTACGACCGGCTGTCCGTTCGGCCACAGCCGCCATGCCGCGCCCGGCACGGTCCGCACGAGCACCGTGCCCAGATAGAGACCCGCGTCGTTGCCGAGCCAGGACAGGGTCTCCTCGTCGTCGCGCCAGCGAGGCAGCAACTGGTCCAGGGCCTCCAGCGAGGCCGCCGTGTCGTCCAGTCGCACCCCCGCCCGCTCCGCGTGGGAGCGCAGCAGTTCGCACTCGGACAGCAGCGCGGCGATCCCCTCGGGGTCCGGGGCGGCGCCGTCGGCCTCGTACACCGCGACACCACGTGCCGGGCCGTGCTTCTTCCGCAGATGGCCGAGGAACGGGATGTTCATACGTCCAGACTGTCATTCGCCCCCCGGTGCGCACCACAGGCGCGCGGGTCGGCCCTTCCGGGTGATTTTCCGGGGCCCGCACCGTCGTGATTTGACGAGGTCGTACCGTCTTCCTAGCTTCGACCTGCGCCGCTCGAGTGCACAGCGGCCGATTCGCCCCACCTGTGACCTGGAGGATCGGTTGGTACGCCGGGGACGCCGGATCATCGCTGCCGCCCTGTTCGTCATGCTCGCGTCGGCGGTCCCGCCGAACACGCCGAGCGCGACGGCGTCGGTGGCGGCACTCCCACAGCCGCTGGAGCGGCTGTTCGACAACACCGCCGTCAGCGACGACGCCCGGCCCGGCAGGGCCGACTTCGACGGCGCGGGCGGCTCGCTGTCGGCCCAGGACCTCGCCGCCGCGGGCTGGACGGCGGGCCGCACCTTGACGGTGCAGGGCGCCCGGCTGACCTGGTCGCGCGGCGCGCCCGGCAGCCCGGACAACGTACGGGCCGCCGGACAGCTGGTGCGGGTCACCGGCCACGGCGACGCGCTCGCCTTCCTCGTCTCGGGCACGGGCGCCGACACCAGCGGCACCGGCACCGTCGAGTACGGCGACGGCACCACCGGCCTCTACCGCCTCACCGCCCCCGACTGGCGCACCGGCCCCCTGGCCGCCAAGGCCGTCGCCCTGCCGCACATCAACACCCCCGGCGGACAACTCGCCGAGAAGGCAAGGCTGTACGTGGTGACGGTGCCGCTCGACGGCAACCGCGAGGTCAGCGCGGTGCGCCTGCCGCAGGCCGGTGATCTGCACGTTCTCGCGCTCTCGGTGCGCCCGGCGACGACCGGCTGGACCGGCACCTGGGGGGTGGCGACCGCGGGGCACCCGGCCGTGGGGCCGTGGACCGACCGCACGCTGCGGCTGGTGGTGCACACCTCGACGGGCGGCCCGCGGGTACGGCTGCGTTTCGACAACACCTTCGCGTCCGGCCCGGTGACGATCGGCGCCGCGTCGGTGGCCGTGCAGGGGCAGGGCGCGGACGCCCTCACCGCGCCCGTGCCGCTCGGCTTCGACGGCTCGGCGGGCGTCTCACTGGCGGCGGGCGCGCAGGTCTACAGCGACCCGCTCGACTTCGAGGTGCCCGCGGACACCAATCTGCTCGTCAGCCTCCGGCTGGCCGGCACGGTGAGCGCCCTGCCCGTGCACTCCCTCGCGGTGCAGCGGTCGTACGTCAGCGAGCCCGGCGACCACACGGCCGATGTGTCGGGTGCCGCGTACACCACGACGATCACCCACTGGCCGCTGCTGACCGGCGTGGACGTCACCGGCGGGCCGGGCTCCGTGGTGACGCTCGGCGACTCGATCACCGACGGCGGACGCTCCACCACCGACGCCAACCGGCGCTGGCCCGACGTGCTCTCCGACCGGCTCGGGTCGCAGGCCTCCCTGCCACGCTACGGCGTGCTCAACCAGGGAGTCTCGGGCAACCGCGTCACCCAGGACCGCTACCCCGGCGACGGCACCCAGACCACCACCTGGGGGGTCAGCGCCCTCAACCGCCTCGACCGGGACGTGTTCGCCCAGACCTCCGTGCGCACCCTCTTCGTCTTCGAGGGCATCAACGACCTGATCGGCGGCGTCGACGCCGATCAGGTCGCGACCGGCCTCAGCGAGATCGCGGACCGTGCCCGTGAGCGCGGACTGCGGGTGCTCGCGGCCACCCTTCTGCCCTGCGCGGGCCACGCCAACTGCACCCCGGCCGTACAGGCCGAGCGGACCGAGCTGAACACCTGGATCCGGCGGGCCGGGGCGAGCGGGGTGTTCGACGGGGTGACCGACTTCGACGCCGCGCTGCGCGACCCCGCCGACCCGTCCCGGATGCTGCCCGCCTACGACAGCGGCGACCATCTGCACCCGGGTGACGCGGGGATGGCCGCGCTCGGCGCGGCGGTGGATCTGGAGACCCTCTGACGATCCGCCGATCCGCCGATCCGCCGCTTCCGCCCACGCCCGCGGGTCCGGGCCCCCCGGCCCGCGGGCGCGGCCATGCCCGCGTCACCCGGCGGAACCCGGCCGCCCTACTGGACGTCCAGGTCCACGACCACCGGGGCGTGGTCCGAGGCGCCCTTGCCCTTGCGCTCCTCACGGTCCACATAGGCGTCGGTGACGGCCTTGGCGAACGGCTCGTTGCCGTAGACCAGGTCGATGCGCATCCCGCGGTTCTTGGGGAAGCAGAGCTGGCGGTAGTCCCAGTAGGTGTAGGGGTGCTCGTACTTCAGGGGGCGCGGCACCACGTCGTTCAGTCCGGCCTCCCGCAGCGAGGTCAGGGCGGCCCGCTCGGCGGGGGTGACATGGGTGGCGCCCTCGAAGGCCGCCACGTCGAAGACGTCGTCGTCGGTCGGCGCCACGTTGTAGTCACCGAGGACCGCGAAGGGGCGGCTGCCCGTCGCGTCCCCGGCGACGGCGGCTCTGAGGGCCTCGAACCACTGGAGCTTGTACGCGTAGTGGGGGTGGTCCACCTCGCGGCCGTTCGGCACGTAGACCGACCAGACGCGGACCGGGCCGCAGGTCGCGGAGACGGCACGGGGCTCGACCGAGCCGTCGTAGCCGGGGCCGCCTGGCAGGCCCTTGACCACGTCCTCCAGGCCCACGCGGGAGAGCACCGCCACCCCGTTCCACCTGCCGGTGGCGTGGACCGCCGACTCGTAGCCCAGCTCGCGCAGCTGGTCGGCCGGGAACTGCTCCTCGGAGACCTTGGCCTCCTGGAGGCACAGCACGTCGGTGCCGCTGCTCTCCAGCCAGGCCAGCAGCCTCGGCAGGCGGGCGGTGATCGAGTTCACGTTCCAGGTCGCGATGCGCATGCCTCACAACCTACCCGGAGGGTCTGACAACGCCCGTCCGCGGCCGTCACACCTCGGCGGAGTCGCCCGGGGTCAGCCGCAGGTGCTCCGCGCCGCCGAGGGCGCCGATCTGGCGGTCGTAGATGGGCCGCGCCAGGTCGGTGAGCAGGGCGTCGTGGATGTCGTAGGCGCGCTGCGGACGTACCTCGCGGACGTAGTCGATCACCTCGGAGATCTTGTTCCAGGGAGCCATCACCGGGAGCATCAGGGTCTCCACGGAGCGTCCGGGGACGGTGAGGGCGTCGCCGGGGTGGAAGACCCGGCCGCCGTCGACCAGATAGCCGACGTTGGTGATGCGCGGGATGTCCGGGTGGATCACCGCGTGCAGTTCCCCGTGCACCTCGACCTCGAAGCCGGCGGCGGTGAACGTGTCGCCGTGCCCGACGGTGTTCACCCGGCCCGGGAACGCCGCCGAGAGCTGGTCCGCGACGGACTTCAGGGTCCAGACGGCCGCCGCCGGGTTCGCCTCCAGGGCGGCGCGCAGCCGGCCCTCGTCGAAGTGGTCGGGGTGCTCGTGCGTGACCAGGATCGCCTCCGCGCCGAGCGCGGCGTCCGGCTCGGTGAACATGCCCGGGTCCACGACGAGGGCACGGCCGTCCTTCTCCAGGCGGACACAGGCGTGCGACATCTTGGTGAGCTTCATGACCACCATCCTGCCGCGCGGCTCCGGCCCGCGCCCACCGCCGCCGTGCCCGCCCGGGGCCTCAGTCCTGGAGGGTGGTCTCCTCCCGGATGACCTGCTGCGCGACCCGGAACGCGCTGCCCGCCGCGGGCATCCCGCAGTACACGGCCGCCTGCATCAGCACTTCCTTGATCTCGGCCGGGGTGAGGCCGTTGCGCAGGGCGGCGCGGGTGTGCACGGCGAACTCGTCCAGGTGTCCGCCCGCGACCAGCGCGGTGAGCGTGACGCAGCTGCGGGCCCGGCGGTCCAGTCCCGGCCGGTCCCAGATCTCGCCCCAGGTGTACCGGGTGAGCAGGTCCTGGAAGTCGGCGGCGAAGTCGTCGGCCTGGGACAGGGTGGCGTCCACGTGCGCGTCGCCGAGCACCTCGCGGCGCACCTTGAGCCCGGTCTCGTAGGCGTCGGCCCGGCCGCCCGCCTCGGGCCGGGCCGGGGGCGGGGCGAGCTCGGCGATCGGCGCGGCCTGCGCGGGCACCAGGAACGGCTGGGCCGGGGCGAGCGGCATCGGGATCTGGCCGGTGCCGGAGTCCTGGGCGTTCTGCCAGGCCGTGGAGAAGTGCCGCAGCAGCAGGTCGGTGACGGCCGCGGGCTGCTCGACGGGCACCAGGTGCGAGGCTCCCGGCACGACGGCCAGTCGGGCGTCCGGGATGCCGGCGACCAGGGTGCGCGCCTCGGCGGGTCCGGTGACCTGGTCCTCGGAGCCGACCAGCACCAGCGTCGGCACGCCGACCCGGGTCAGTTCGGGGCGTACGTCGAAGGCGGCGAGCGCCTCGCAGGCCGCGATGTAGCAGCCGGGGTCGGTGGTGCGGACCATCTGCACGGCCCAGTCGGTGATGGCGGGCTGGGCGGCGGCGAATCCGGCGGTGAACCAGCGTTCGGGCGAGGTGCGCGCGATCGGGTCGAGTCCGTTCGTACGGACTATCACCCCGCGCTGGCGGAACTCGTCGGCGGTGCCGAACCGCGGCGAGGTGGCGATCAGCGCCAGCGAGGCGAGGCGCTCGGGGTGACGCAGCGCCAGCTCGATGCCGACGGCGCCGCTGAGCGCGCAGCCCGCGAAGCCGAACCGCTGCACGCCGAGCCCGTCGAGGGTGGCCAGCAGCCGTGCCGTCAGATCCGCGACCGACCCGGCGGGGTAGGCGGGCGCCCCGCCGTGGCCCGGCAGGTCGAACCGGAAGACGCGCCACTGCTGCGCCAGTTCCGGCACTTGGCGGTCCCACATGTGCCAGGTGGTCCCCAGTGAGGGTCCGAGAATCAGGACGGGGGCGTCTTCCGGCCCTTCGAGGCGGTACTGCAGGATGTTCGGTGGTGTCTCGCTCACCCGTCGACTCTCTCATCTCTCACGAGATCTCACATCGCCGGTCCCAGCCTACGGGCTCTGCGGCGTGCGCTCGTGGCCTTCTCGGTCCCACGACGGGACGGCAGACGGACAGAGCAGGCGCCGAGGGGCAGGCCTCGCGCCACCGCCAGGCCTGCCCCTCACTTCGCTGGCCAGAACTGCACCAGAAATCGTTCCACGTCTTCAGGCGCCCCCTGCTGAGCGAGCCGCCGTGCACGCTCCTGGCCAGTGACATAAGCCCGCACCTGCCACGATGTGTCCGGCAGTCCCAGTTCCACGAGGGGCTCGCTCGGTCCTCCGTACGACCACAGTGCCACCTCCCCGGACCTGCAGAACCACTCGGCGTCCGCGCACGCTTCCCAGGTTTCACGCTCGTCCTGAGGCGGCTCCCGGTCCCAGATCTCCGTGGTGCTCGCGGCTGAATGCGTGTGACCGCCGCTCCTGAAACACAGCCGCCGGTCACGCGATGCCAGGAGTTCAGTCTCGGCGGGCACCGGAACTTCGCCGGGATCCACCTCGTCCGAGTCCTCCGTCCAGAGAGCGTAGAACTCGACATACACCTCGAGATCCTGGCGCCTCACCAACGGCATATCCGTTTCCTCCTGCGGCTGACGCGCCTGCGGAGCAATAGACAGTCAGCAACCAGTGGGCCTCATCCGGTCGTTCCTGCGCCGAGGCCACGCAGAGTCAAAGGGTCAGGGCGGTCAGTGATCCCTTGATGCCCGCTGCACAGGACCCAGGTATCCGGCGAGGCCGGAAGCTTTGGGTTGCGCCAGTTCGACGAGGTCGACGTTTCGGAGGTCGCCTCCTTACGCGGTCATGATCTGCTGCACCTCATCGCCATCGGCAGTTGCCGCGGTGAGTGCGATGCGGCTCTCGAGGCCTCCACTCCCTCCGGCACGCGGATGAAGTGGAGGATCAGCACGGCCAACGCGACATCTCTGGGCTCGAGTTGGACAGCGTCTCGAAGTCTGGCGACCTCCTGAGCCATCACCATGACTTCGCGCGCATCGGCCGTCATGTGTCTCATCGCGTCCCCTGGACGGTCGATGCGCGCGGGTCAGCGTGCGGACCGGAGAGCAGCAAGGCGGAAGTGTTTGTACGTTGCAGCGGAAGCCGACGAAGGCCAGGGCGATCACGCCGATGATCCAGGTCACGAGGACCAGACGGCGGCGCCGGTAACAGAACCGCGCCAGCCCCGCCAGGGCCCCTTCCGCGCGCCGAGTCTCGGTTGGCATCGTCTCTCCTCGATCGAGTGGCTGAGCGTCGCCCTCAATCCTGGTGAGGCCGCCTCACGGCGTCGATGTGCGTACGCAGGCACTATGGCGTGGCCACTACCACGGTTGCGGTACTCCCCGCGCAGTAGTGGCCGCGGCGGGACGGGCGGGTACGTGGACGGGTGCGTGGCCAGGTGCCTTGGCGGCGCGCGGCAGACCCGTCGGCATGGGCAGGTGCCCCGGCGGCACGCGGCAGGCCGGGGCCCGGCAAGCGGTCAGAGGCCGGACTCTGTGCCGAGGCCGGTGAGGGCGCCCACCGGGTCGTGGTCGGGGGTGCCGCGCGGCCACCAGTCGTCGGCGCCGGGCTCCGACTCGTAGGCGTACCACAGGCCGTCGCGGCCGAGGCGGAGCTGGACATGGCCGCCGGGGTGGGTGAGGCGGTTGCGGGTGGGACGGAAGGCGGGCAGGTCGGCGGCGAGGAGCAGGGGGCGCGCACGGTCGAAGCGGCCCGCCGGCGGGTCCCAGGGCTCCTCCAGCACGGCGAGCCCGTCCGGGCCTCCCTGCCGCCAGGCGGCGACGGCGCGCGCCAGTTCGGCCGGTGTGCGTCCGGCCGCGGCGGCGAGCGAGGCGTACAACGCGCGTGTGCCCGCGGTCAGCCCGGAACCCGGCCGGGCCGCGGCGAGGCGCACCGCGTCCTGCCACAGGGTCAGTTCGGCGACCGGGTCGCGGCCGGTGGCGAGCAGCGCGTGGGCCCGCGCGGCGGCGTCGGTGGCCAGCTGGTCCAGCGCGAGGGGGTCCGGGCCGCCGGGGGCCGCCGGGTAGGCGGGGGGCTGCTCGGGGTGCGCGGGGACGGGCAACGGGTCCGGCAGCGGCGGCCGTTCGCGCCGTGCGAGCACCTCGCTCGCCCGGACGGCGGGCAGCGCCGCAGGTTCCCGCTCGCGGGCGGCCCGGGCCGCGCGGGCCGCGTTGCGCCGTGACAGGGCGTCCAGCAGCGTCCGTTCGCCCCGGCCGCGCAGCAGGAGCAGCACGAACGGGTCGGCGTCCAGCAGCCGGGCGGTCTGGTAGCACAGGGCGGCGGCGTGCTTGCAGGGGTGGCCGCGGTCCGGGCAGCTGCACTGCGGCGCCAGGTCTCCCGGGCCGGGCAGCAGCGGGGTGCCGCCCTCCGCGAGGGCCGGGGGCAGCTCCTTGTCGAGCAGCGCGGCGATGTGCGCGGGCCGTTCGGCCGCCGTGTCCAGGAACCGCTCCCAGTCGGCGTCGTCGAGCGTGCGCAGCCGGACCTGCACCCGGTACGGGCGGGGGCGGCTGCCCTGTACGTACGCCAGCACCAGTCCGGGGGTGACGGTGATCGCGTCGACATGGCCCTGCTCGGCGTAACCGCGGCCGCGCGCCAGCCGCTTGGCGTCCAGCGCGCCCTCCTCCAGGGCCGTGACCCAGGCGTTGCCCCACCAGGTCGTGGCGAAGGCGGCCGCGCCCGTGGTGGGGGCGAGGGCGGGGAAGGTGCGGCGGAGATCGCCGTCACGGTGGGGGGTGGCCATGGTCTGGGGGGTCGGGTGCGCGGAGCGGGGCGCCGGATGGGCGGAGTGGAGGGCCGCCGGTGGGTCGGCTTCCGGAGCGGGGGTGGCGGTGGGGGCCTTTCGGGTCGGGGTGCCGACGGGGGCTTTCGAGGTCGAGGTGCGGGTGACGGTTTTCGGGGGCGGGGCGGTCTCGCCGGTGGCGCGGGACTGGCGGTGGGCGGCGAGGGCTTCGCGGAGGCGGTTCTTGGCGGCCGAGGCGGGTGTTTCTCCGGCGGGCGGGGCGGGCGCTTCGGCGGCGGGCTCGGGGAGCGGGTCCTTCTCGGGCGCGGCGGGTGAGGCGGGTGAGGCGACCGTCCTGGCGGACGGCCGGGGCTCGGCGGCGGGACCGGGGCCGGGGCCCGGTGCGGTGACGGTGGGCGCCGGGGCGGTGTCGCCCTGCTCGGGGTGCCTGTCGTCCTGCTCGGGGTGCCCGCCGGTCTGCTCGGCGTCGCGCCGGGCCGCGTCTTCCGTGCGGTGGGCGGCTCTGGCGGCCCTCAGCGCGGCGCGGGCGGCGTCACCGGGGCGCGGACGGCCGTCCTCGGGTCGTGCGGGGGCGGCCTGGCGCGGACCGGCCGGGGGCTGCTCGGTGTCCGGGTCCGGGGTGGCCCGCCGCAACGCGGCGCGCAGTGCGCGGCGGGCCTCGTCGGCGGGGTGTTCGTCCGTCATGCCGGCCTCCGCAGGGAGACCAGGTCGGACAGCTCCCGGTCGGAGAGCTCGGTGAGGGCCGACTCGCCGGAGCCGAGGATCGCGTCGGCGAGGGCGCGCTTGGCCGCGAGCATCTCGGCGATACGGTCCTCCACCGTGCCCTCGGTGATGAGCCGGTGGACCTGCACCGGCTGGGTCTGCCCGATGCGGTAGGCACGGTCGGTGGCCTGCTCCTCGACGGCCGGGTTCCACCAGCGGTCGAAGTGGACGACATGGCCCGCGCGGGTGAGGTTGAGGCCGGTGCCCGCGGCCTTCAGCGAGAGCACGAGCACCGGGGTGGCGCCGCTCTGGAAGCGGTCGACCATGCGCTCCCGCTCCGCCACCGGCGTGCCGCCGTGCAGCAGCTCCACCGGGATCGCGCGGGCCTCGAGGTGCGCGGTGATGAGCCGGGCCATGCCGACGTACTGGGTGAAGACGAGGGCCGAGCCGTCCTCGGAGAGCAAGGTGTCCAACAGCTCGTCCAGCAGGGCGAGTTTGCCGGAGCGGGCGGCGAGCCGGTCGGTGTCGGCGGGGGTGTGCCCCTCCTTGAGGTAGAGCGCCGGGTGGTCGCAGATCTGCTTGAGCGCGCCGAGGAGTTTGAGGACCAGTCCGCGCCGGGCGATGCCCTCGGAGGTCTCGATGGCGAGCATCGACTCGCGGACCACCGCCTCGTACAGCGCGGCCTGTTCGCGGGTGAGCGGGACCGGATGGTCGGTCTCGGTCTTGGGCGGCAGTTCGGGCACGATGCCCGGGTCGGACTTCTTGCGGCGCAGCAGGAACGGCCGCACGAGCCGGGCCAGCCGGGTCACCGCCTCCGCGTCCTCGCCGTTCTCCACGGCGCGCGCGTGCCGGGCGCGGAAGGACTTCAGGGGGCCGAGCAGGCCCGGGGTGGTCCAGTCGAGCAGGGCCCACAGCTCGGAGAGGTTGTTCTCCACGGGGGTGCCCGTGAGGGCCACCCGCGCGGGCGTCGGGATGGTGCGCAGCGCCTTGGCGGTGGCGGAGTACGGGTTCTTCACGTGCTGTGCCTCGTCGGCGACGACCATGCCCCACTTCTGCTCGGCCAGGGTGGCCGCGGCGGAGCGCATGGTGCCGTAGGTGGTGAGCACGAAGCCGCCGTCGACGTCGGTGAGGCTGCGCTCGGGGCCGTGGAAGCGGCGGACGGGGACGCCGGGCGCGAAGCGGTTGATCTCCCGCTGCCAGTTGCCGAGCAGCGAGGCCGGGCAGACCACCAGGGTCGGTTCGGTACGGGCGCGCCGCAGATGCAGGGCGATGACCGTGACGGTCTTGCCGAGACCCATGTCGTCGGCGAGGCAGCCGCCGAGGCCGAGGGAGGTCATCAGGTCGAGCCAGGCCAGACCGCGGAGCTGGTAGTCGCGCAGGGTGGCGGCGAGTCCGGCGGGCGGCCGGGCCGGCAGTACCCCGGCCGTGAGGCGGTCGCGCAGGGTGGCGAGCGCGCCCACGGGCACCGCCTCCACGGTCTCCCCGTCGATCTCCGCGCTGCCGGTGAGCGCCGCCGAGAGCGCGTCGACCGGGTCGAGCAGGCCCAGTTCGCGCCTGCGGGCCTTGCGGACCAGCGCGGGATCGACGAGCACCCACTGGTCGCGCAGCCGGACGACGGGGCGGTGGGCCTCGGCCAGGGCGTCCATCTCGCCCTCGGTGAGGGGGTCGCCGCCGAGGGCCAGCTGCCAGCGGAAGCTGAGCAGTTCCTCGCTCTCGAAGAAGCCGGTGCCGTCGGTCGCCGAGCCGGGCGCGGGACGTACCACCGCGGCCGCGGTGAGGTCCCGGGCGAGGTCGCGGGGCCAGTGGACGGCGACGCCCGCCGCCGCGAGCCGGGAGGCGGCGACTCCGAGCAGGTCGGCCAGTTCCTCCTCGGACAGCGCCAGGACGTCCGGCACGTCCTGTTCGGCGAGGCGCTCCAGCGGCGGCCAGACGCGGGCGGCACGGCGGACGGCGAGCGCGGCGTCCACCCGCGCGCGGGGCCCGAACGCGGTGTCGGCCTCCCCCGCCCACAGCGCGGCGGCGTCGGTGACGAGGGTGGGGTCGGCCAGGCTGTGCACCTGGACGAGCGCCGCCCCCGCGCGCCGCAGGCCGCGGCCGGAGGCACCGTCGGCGTCCGCCCCGTCCGTGTCGAACACCTCGTGCGCCGAGAGGTCCAGGCGCAGCGAGACGCGCACGCCCGCGTCCATGCCCGCGGCGACCTCCGCGGCCCACGCCTCGGCGTCGGGCAGCCGCTGGGGGCGGTGGTCGGCGAAGGGCCTGCCGACGGCGTGCGGGGCGGCCGGTGTGCGGGGCAGGGTGTCGGCGACGGCGTCGAGGAAGGCGCGCACGAGCGGCTCCGGCTCGGGCAGCCGGAGGGGGCCGGGTCCGGGCAGCGGGACGGCGTGTCCCTCGGCGGGCAGGGCGGCGGCCACCGCGCGCAGATGCGCGATGTCGTCCGGGTCGAGGGGTCCGGCCCGCCAGGCGTCGTGCCCGGACGGCGTGAGGCCGGGCAGCAGCCGTCCCCGGGCGGCGATCCGCAGCGCGTGCAGCGCGGCCGCGCCCCAGCAGACGGTGGCCGGGTGGGCGGCGGGGTCGCGCCGGGCCCGGACCAGGACGGGCAGGGCCTCGGCGAGGGACAGGGTGAGCGCGGTGGTCCGCACCCGGCGGACGCCCTTGCCGTGCGGGCGGACCACGGTCAGCTCGGTGGGGCCGTCGAAGGGCGCGGCCTCGCCCTCGGGGTCCCAGAACGCGACGCGGCTGTCGCGCGGCAGCGGCGCGGGCAGGAACACGGCCGCCAGGCGCGCGGGGACACGGGGCACGACGGGTGCCTGCGCGGCTGTCGCCGTCGCCGTGCCGCTCATCGGTCCCGCCACCTCCCCTCCGCACGTCGGATCCAGGTCTTCGACTCTACGGGCGGGGTCTGACATCGGGCCCCGGGGAACGGCCGGGGCCGCTCCGTCACGGGACCGTGCGGGAGACGACGTACACGAACGGGTTGTTCGGCTCGGACATGTTCACGACCACGTCCTGGGTGGGCGCGGGCTTGTCCTGTTCGTGGACGAGGCCGTACCAGGGGCCCGGCCCGCTGAAGTCCCAGCCGGTGATCCTCTGGTCGCGGGCGCCGATGGTGATGTCGTCGCGCTGGAGGGCGGTGCGGTCGGTGCCCATGTTCCGCAGGAACTCGTCCAGGTTCGCGTTCGGCGTCTGGAACTGGACGTAGAGCCTGCTGGTCCGCCAGTTGTTGGTCTCGTAGTAGGCGACCTTGCCGGACGGGTGCGGGACGGGCACCTGGTAGAGGCGGCGCTGGACCTTGGACGGCCAGTCCTCGGTCAGGCCGCGCGCCGAGTAGCGCGCTTCCTTGTCCTTGCCGCTGTCGCGGCTCTGCTCGGCGGAGATCGCCAGATAGCCGGCCGGCACACCGATGAGCAGCACGATGATCAGCAGGGTGAGCGCCCGGCGGCGGTTGCGGTGCCGGCGGTCCTCGGCGTCGTGGGCCGGCTCGTCGGGCGGACCGGACTGGTGGGGCAGTGACCCGGTCACAGCGAGTCCTCCGTACGACGGGCGGCGAGGCGTTCGTAGCGCTCGTGGCGTTCCACGCGGCGGCGCTTGGCACGCCGGAAGCGGCGGGCGACCAGTCGGGCCAGGTCGGCGGCGCCCACCATGCCGGCCTCGGGGCCGAGCTGGGCGCGGACGATCCGGGCCTCGGGGCGGTAGCCCCGGCCGGTCAGGTGGCGCTTGAACGCGTCACGGGCGGGGCCGATCAGCAGGTCGTCGGCGGCCGAGACGCCACCGCCGATCACGAAGCAGGACGGGTCGAGGGCGGCGGCGAGGTTGGCGATGCCGACACCGAGCCACTGGCCGATGTCCTGGAGCAGTTCGATGCACATGGCGTCGCCCTCGCGGGCGAGCTCGGTGATCACCGGGCCGGTGATGTCGGCGACCTGTCCCTTGACGTGCTCGACGATCCCGTACGCCACCGGGGAGTCGGCGGCGGCCAGTTCCCTCGCCTCGCGCACCAGGGCGTTGCCGGAGCTGTACTGCTCCCAGCAGCCGCGGTTGCCGCACGGGCAGCGGTGGCCGCCGGGCACGACCTGCATATGGCCGAACTCGCCCGCGACGCCGTACTTGCCGCGCTTGACCTGGCCGTCCTCCAGGATCGCGCCGCCGATGCCGGTGCCGAGGGTGATCATCACCAGGTGGTCCTCGCCGCGTCCGGCGCCGAAGCGCCACTCCGCCCACGCGGCGGTGTTGGCGTCGTTGTCGACGAGGACGGGCACCGAGAGGCGGCCTGACAGGCGGTCCCTGAGCGGCTCGTTGCGCCAGGACAGGTGGGGGGCGAACAGGACGCGGTTGCGGTCGGCGTCGACCCAGCCCGCGGCGCCGATGCCGACCGCGTGCACGTCGTGCCGGTCGGACAGGTCCAGGACCAGTTCGACGATGGTGTCCTCGACGACCTTGGGGCTCTTGGACTTGTCCGGCGTCTCGGCGCGGAGCTTCTCCAGGATGGTGCCGTCGGCGTCGACCACACCCGCCATCACCTTGGTGCCGCCGATGTCGATGCCGACGGTCGGCACACGGGGGGCCGTCAGGTGCGAGCGGCGTTCCCTGGTGCCGACCGTGCGCAGCACGGGGGCTCGGCGGGAGCCGATGGGGGCGGTTAGGTCGCGGTAGGTGCTCATCAGGGCCTGATTCTGCCGTACGCTCACGCTGGGTGTGGGCGGTGGCGCAGCGAGGTGGCTCGTCTCATATGACGTGCGCGGGTGATCTGTGGTTGATCGCGCCCCGCGGCGGAGCTGCAGACGGACACAGTCCCGCGCCCGTGTCCACGCCGCAGTTCGTGGCCTCGGGCCTCCAGCTCCGTGCCGCCTGCTGTCTGGTGTGTCGGCTCGTCCGGAGTGATCCGGTCCCGCCTGTGGTTCCCCACCATCGTGCCCCTTTTCAGCAGCACGAAGCGGTCGCCGACCGGGTAGACGTGGTGGGGGGTTGTGGGTGATGAGAACAACACCCAGAGCCTCGTCCCGTGCCGCGGCCGCATCCTTCAGGGACCTGGTGGCCGGGGGCGCGCGTCGGCTGGATTGTCCGGACATTGCGACGAACTCGGCGACGGCGCGAAGGTCGGGAGACGCCAGAGGGGCGCCCTCAGGGACGTACGAGGAGCTGGAACTCGAAGGAGTAGCGGGAGGCGCGGTAGGTGTGGCTGCCGTGCTCGACCGCGCGGCCGGTGTCGTCGAAGGTGGTGCGCACCATGGTGAGCAGCGGCGCGCCCTCGCCCTCGGCGAGCCGTTCGGCCTCGACGGCGGTGGCGGCGCGGGCGCCGATCGACTGCCGGGCGCTGTGCAGGGTGATCCCGGCGCCCCGCAGCAGCCGGTACAGTCCGGTGGCCTCCAGCTGGGCGCTGTCCAGGTCGAGCAGTCCGGGCGGCAGGTGGTTGCAGAGGTACGCCATCGGCTCGGCGTGCGCGAGCCGGAGCCGCTCGACGCGGTGGACGTCGCCGCCCTCGGGGACACCGAGCGCCGCCGCGATCTCGGGGGAAGCCGGGACCACCGTGTTGACCAGCACCTTCGTCCCGGGGCGCTGGCCCGCCGCCTCCAGGTCGTCGTAGAGGCTGCTGAGCTCCAGCGGGCGCTTGACCTGGCTGTGCACGACCTGGGTGCCGACGCCCCGGCGGCGCACCAGCAGACCCTTGTCGACGAGGGACTGGATGGCCTGCCGGACGGTGGGGCGGGAGAGTCCGAGACGGGCCGCGAGGTCGATCTCGTTGCCCAGGAGGCTGCCGGGGGTGAGGGTGCCGTGCTCGATCGCGGCCTCCAGCTGCTGGGACAGCTGGAAGTACAACGGGACCGGCGAACTCCGGTCGACGCTCAGTCCGAGCCGCACGGTCGGATCCACTTCAGGTTTCGGCACGGCCCGAGCGTAGCTCCGTGACGGGATGACGGGAAGTTGTGTAGTCAGATTGTCCGGACATGCACGTTGACAGATGCCCGGTCGGCCCTCACCTTGATTCCATGCGCATCGGGGTCATCGGTACGGGCCGCATCGGCACCTTCCATGCCAACACACTGAGCCGTCATCGGGAGGTCGGGTCCCTGATCGTGACGGACGTGGACCCCGTGCGGGCGCAGGAGGTGGCGCACCGGCTGGGCGAGACCGCGGCGCCCGGCGTGGACGAGATCTTCAAGTGGGGCGTGGACGCCGTGGTGATCACGACGGCGACCTCGGCGCACGCCGAACTGATCGGCCGGGCGGCCCGCTCGGGGCTGCCGGTGTTCTGCGAGAAGCCCATCGCGCTGGACCTGCCGGGCACGCTTCAGGCCATCGCGGAGGTGGAGACGGCCGGGACCGTGCTGCACATGGGGTTCCAGCGCCGCTTCGACACCGGCTACACCGGCGCGCGCGACGCGATCCGCGGCGGGCGGCTGGGCAGGCTGCACACCGTGCGGGCCATCACCTCCGACCAGGCGCCGCCCCCGGCCGCGTATCTGCCGCTGTCGGGCGGGCTGTACCGGGACACCCTGATCCATGACTTCGACGCGCTGCGCTGGGTGACCGGCCACGAGGTGGTCGACGTGTACGCCGCCGGGTCCGACGCCGGTCCCGCCATGTTCCGGGACGCCGGTGACGTGGACACGGCCGCGGCCGTGCTCACCCTCGACGACGGCACCCTCGCGACCGCGACCGCGACCCGGCTGAACGGCGCCGGCTACGACGTGCGCATGGAACTGGCCGGGGAGCTGGACCAGATCACCGTCGGCCTCGACGACCGCACACCGATCGCGTCCACCGAACCGACCGGGCCGCCGGCCGCCACCAAGCCCTGGACCGGCTTCCTGGAACGCTTCGGGCCCGCGTACGAGGCCGAACTCTCCGCGTTCATCGAGGTGGTGCGCGGCGAGCGGGCCAACCCCTGCGACGGACGCGAGGCGCTTCAGGCCCTGCGGATCGCGGAGGCCTGTGACGTGTCCCGGCGCGAGCGCCGGTCCGTACGGCTCGCCGAGATCGCCGGGGGGCGCGACACCGGGGCCTGAGCAGGCGGGCGCGGCACCGGGGCCTGAGCAGGCGGGCACGACACCGGGGCCTGGGCCTCGGGCCGCCAGGCCGATCGCCCCGGCCACGAGCCGCGACGCCGGACACCTGGGCCCGGCCGCGAGGCCCGCGTCCGGGTTCTCAGGGTCTGCCCGCCGACAGGACCGTGCCCTGCGCGACCGCGCACAGGGTCTGTGTGCCGTCCTCCGCGACGGTGAGCACCTCGCAGCGGACCACGGCCTGGCGGCGCCCGGCGTGCACCACCTCGGCCCGCGCGCGCAGCAGGCTGCCGACCGCCGGGCGGATGTACTGGATGGAGTACCCCGAGGTCAGCACGGCGGCGCCGAGCGCGGTGCCGGCGGCGAAGGTGATGGCGTTGTCCGCGGCGTAGGAGAGGACCCCGCCGTGCACGAAGCCGTTCTGCTGGAGCAGGTCCTCACGGATGTCGAGCTCCAGGGTGCACTCGCCGTCGCCGAAGGAGCGCAGGCGGGTACCGAGGAGCTTGCTGAAGGGCTGGGCGTGCAGGGCCAGTTCGGCCGCGCCGAGGTCGAGCGCGGCGGACGCCCCGGGACGGGCGGACCCGGCGGCGGGGTCGGAGGACGTCTCGCGGCGGGACGGCTCGGCGGCGGGGTCGGAGGGGTGGGTCATCTGCGGGCGGCCTCCGGGGCGTACGGACGGTCGGCGGGCTGTCGGTCGGCGGGCTGTCGGTCGGCGGACTGCCGGTCGGCGGACTGCCGGTCGGGCGAGCGGCCGGATCGGCCGGTCACCAGCGCACCGGCAGGGTGCGCACACCGCGTATCAGCATGCCCGGCAGCCACTCTCCGGCCGGTCCGTCCAGGGCGAGACCCGGAGCGCGCTCCAGCAGCGTACGGACCGCGATACGGCCCTCCAGCCGGGCCAGCGGGGCGCCCAGGCAGTAGTGGATGCCGTGGCCGAAGGCGACATGGCCACGCGGGTCGCGGCGGATGTCGAAGCGGTCGGCGTCGGGATAGCGGGCCGGGTCACGGTCGGCGGCGGTCAGGCCGACCAGCACGGACTCGCCCTGGGCGATCGGCACCCCGGCGATCTCCAGGGGCTCGGCGGCGAACCGGAACGTGGCGTTCTCCACCGGGCCCTCCCAGCGCAGCATCTCCTCGACCGCGCCGTCCAGCAGGCCCATGTCGGCGCGCAGGTCGGCCAGTTGGCCGGGGTGGGTGAGCAGCGCGTGGACCCCGTTGGTGATGAGGTTGACGGTGGTCTCGTGGCCGGCGATGAGCAGCAGGTAGGCCATGCCGCGCAGTTCGCTCGCGGAGAGCCGGTCGCCGTCCTCGGCGGTGGTGCGGATCAGGTCGCTGAGCATGTCGTCGCTCGGCCCGCCGCTGCGCTTGTCCTCGATCAGCTCGGTGAGGTACGCGGCGAGGCTCAGCACGGCGTCGTACTCGCTGCCGGGGCTGCTGGGCGCGACCACCTCCGTGGAGATCTTGCGGAACTCGGCGCGGTCCATCTCGGGGATGCCGAGCAGCTCGCAGATGACGGTGATGGGCAGCGGGAAGGCGAAGGACTCGACGAGGTCGGCGCCGGCCCGCGGCAGCATCGCGTCGAGCAGGTCGTCGGTGATCTGCTGCACGCGCGGGCGCAGTTGCTCCACCCGGCGCGCGGTGAAGGCGCGGGAGACGAGGGAGCGCAGCCGGGTGTGGTCCGGCGGGTCGACGCTCAGCAGGTACTTGCCGATGTGCTCCTCGTCCAGGAAGGTCATCCCGAGCTTCGCGGGGTCCTTGGCCAGACGCGGGTCGGCGAGCGCCTCGCGCGCCTCCTCGTACCCGACGACGAGCCAGCTCTCGTGCTCGGCCTCCGCGCCGGGCGGCCGTACACGGTGCACCGGGCCGCGCTCGCGCAGCTCGGCGTAGACCGGATGCGGGTCGGTGCGGAACGCGTCGCCGTACCGGCCCAGGTCGATGACCTCGGTCATGGTCTCCCCCTCACGGCACCCGGCCCCTGCGGTGTGCCCTCACCCGTCCCAACGGCCGGGCCGTGCCGCTAGTGCCCTTCTGACGGATCTCCGTGGGAGAAGGAGCGGCGTTCGGTGCGTGCGATCGGCGTGCGGTGCGGAGGGACAGGTGGCTCCGCGCCGTGCGACTGGGGGTACTCCCACGCCCTTGAGGCGGTGGGGAGGGCGTGGCGGGCGTCGCGGCGCCGCGGAGAGCCGTCAGAAGGGCACTATCCCCACGGCAGCCACGCCCGTACCTCGAAGCCGCCCTCCGGGGTCGGTCCGTGACGCAGGTCGCCGCCGGTCAGCGTGGCCCGTTCGGTGAGGCCGATGAGGCCCTGGCCGGAGCCGGGGACGGGCGGGACCTCGCCGTCGGGGGCGGGGTTGCGGACGGCCACGGTCAGGCCGTCGCCCGGGGTGCCGGTGACCGTCACGGTGACCTCGGCGCCGGGCGCGTGCTTGCGGGCGTTGGTCAGGCACTCCTGCGCGATCCGGTAGGCGGTGCGGCCGACGGAGGCGGGCACGTCGGCGGGGTCGGTGATCTGCTGGGCGAGCGTGACCTTCATGCCCGCCTCGCGGGACTCGGCGACGAGCGTGTCCAGCGCGGCCAGCGTCGGCTGCGGCCGGCCCGCGTCGTCGGACTCGCCCGCCCGCAGCACGCCGATGATCTCCCGCAGGTCCTGGAGGGCGTCGTGCGCGCTCTCCCGGATGACACCGGCCGCCCGCGCGATCTCGTCGCGGGGCGCGTCCGGCCGGAACTCCAGCGCCCCGGCGTGCACGCTGAGCAGGGTCAGTCGGTGCGCCAGCACGTCGTGCATCTCCCGGGCGATGGCCTCGCGGGCCAGCCGCTGCGCCCGCTCGGCCCGCAGCCCCGCCTCGGTCTCGGCCCGGCGCGCCCGGTCCTGGAGGGTCACCACCAGCTGCCGCCTGGACCGTACGAGCAGACCGCAGGTGATCACCGCGACGGTGAACAGGACGCTGAACGCGACCGCCACCAGGTAGGGCAGATCGGGGTCGGGCCGCAGCCAGTAGTAGAGGGGCTGCAACGCGAGCCAGACGCCGCCGATCCACGCCACGTACCGGAAGGGCCGGTGCACGGCGAGCGTGAAGACGGCGATCAGCCCGGCGCCGCCCGAGGTCATCGACAGGAGCCCGACCGGGATCATGGCGATGGCCAGCCCGACCGGCCGGCGGCGGCGCAGCCACACCGCGACGCAGGCCAGGGCGCCCAGCCACTGGTCGAGCAGGACGAGGCCGTCCGGCAGGTCCTCCTCGCGCGACACGGCTTCGGCGGCCAGTACGGCGAAGCCGACGGCCACGAGGAAGAAGGTGCAGTCGACGAGCCAGTCGCGCGCGGTGCGCCGCGGACGGTGGCCGGGTCGCACGGCGCCGGGGTCGAGTTCGTGGATCACGGCGGACGGGAACAGCCACCGGCGCCCCTCGAACGCCGGCCCCGTCGACTGACTGCCCTCGGTCCTCACGGTCGACCAATCTACGCAGGTGGGCGCCCCGACGCTTCCCCGCGCCGACGACCGGCTGCTTAAGTCGCGCGATCGTCATCCTTCGGACCGCGGCCCCGCCGTGACCGGCGGCTTCGGTCGCCGCCCCGCCGCCCGATGCGCGGGGCGGGGCGGCGGCGCGAGAGTCGTGGGCATGAGGAAACCCGTGCTGGAAGTGCTCGGATTCCTCGCCCTGGCGCAGGGCGTCCCCGGTCTGCTGCACGAGTGGGTCCACCGGGACATGGGCCTGGTGCGGCGGCTCGGTGTCCTCGACGGCTACGAGGTGCACGCGAGCGTCGCGCTCGTCGTGCCGGGGATCGCGTTGTCCGCGAGGGCCGGGAGCCGGGAGGGGAACTGACGCGGCGGGCCCGGGGGCCGCCCGGGCACCCCGCCAAGCGGGCGGCAAGTCACGGAACAGTGCCGGCCAAGAACGGTGTCCCAACCTGGGCGCATGGAGCGCCAACATCAGGACACCACCATCAGTGAAGCGGCCTGGGCCGGCCCGGAGGACGCGGTGCGAGGCCTCTACGCGGCGATCGAGGAATCGGCTCGGACGCTGGAAGTGCCGTGCGAGCCGGACAAGGTACTGCCCCTGCTGAACGCGTACGGCGACGGTCTCGCGGAGGCCGTGGTCGCGTTCCGGGTGGCGACCGGGGAACGCCGGGCCGGGGACCTCGACACCCGGTTCACGGTGCCGCGCGAGGTCGATCCGTACCAGCGGGCCGTCGAGAAGGGCCTGCTCCCGAGGACCGGCCACCCCGTCGGGGAACTGCTCGGGGACATCCGGGCGCACTGCCCCGTCGACAGCTACGGCATCGACTTCGGGATCGTCGGGGGCCTCAAGAAGATCTGGATCGTCCTTCCCCGGACCGACCTCCAGAGCGTGGCGAAGCTCGCCGGGATCCCCTCCATGCCGCGCGGTCTGGGCGCGAGCATCGACTTCTTCCAGCGGCACGGCCTCGGCGACACCGCCGGTCTGCTCGGCATCGACTACCGCAACAAGACGGTCAACATCTACTTCGGCGAGCAGCCCGCCGAGTGCTTCGAGCCGGAGGCCATCCGTTCGATGCTGGCCGAGGCCGGCCAGGCGGCCCCGACCGAGCGCATGATCGCGCTGGGCCGCAAGGCGTTCGGCATCTACGTGACGGTCAGCTGGGACGCCCCGAGGCTGGAGCGCATCTGCTTCGCCGTGGCGACCGCGAACCCGCTGGAGCTCGGGGTGCCGATCGACCCGCGCATCGAGCGGTTCGTGGAGCACGTCCGCGCCTCGCAGACGAACCGGAAGTTCGTCTACGCCGTCGCCTCCCAGCCCGACGGCGAGTACTACAAGCTCCAGTCCTACTACCGCTGGGCCGACGAGGTCATGGACATCATGCAGCTGTCCGACGCGGCCATCGAGGACCCGGTGTAGCGGCGCCGCTCTCAACAGCCCTCGGAAATAACGCTCTCTGACAATCCGCTGCTCTCTGGAAGGACAGAAATGGGAGCCATCGAAGTCCCGGTACTGATCGTGGGCGGGGGCGGGTGCGGCCTGTCCGCCTCGGTGTTCCTTTCCGACCACGGCGTCGGGCACCTGCTGGTGGAACGGCGCCCGGACACGTCGAAGCTGCCGAAGGCGCACTACGTCAACCAGCGCACGATGGAGATATTCCGTCAGCACGGCCTCGAGGAGTCGGTGGCCGAACAGGCCGCCACGCCCGAGCAGTTCGGCAAGGTGCGCTGGCAGACCACGCTGACCGGCGGGCAGCCGCTGGACGCGCGGGTGATCCACGAGATGGACGGCTTCGGCGGCGGCGCGCTGCGCGAGACGTACGAGGCGGCCGGTCCGGCCATGCCGGCGAAGCTGCCGCAGCTGCGGCTGGAGCCGATCCTGCGCAGGCACGCCGAGGAGCGCAACCCCGGGCGGGTGCTGTTCGGGCACGAGCTGACCACGCTCACGGACCAGGGCGACAAGGTCGTCGCCGAGATCCGCGACACCGCGACCGGTGAGATCACCACGGTCGAGGCCCGTTATGTGATCGGCGCGGACGGCGGCCGTACGGTCGGTGACGCGGTGGGCGCCCAACTCCAGGGCCTGCCCGCGCTGTTCGACGCCACGACGGTCTACTTCTCGGCCGATCTGTCCGAGGTGTGGAACGGCGGCTCGCTGATCACCTGGTTCCTCAACCCCTACCGCCAGGATTTCTCCAGCGCCCTCATCGAGATGGGCCCGACCTGGGGCAAGCACTGCGAGGAGTGGGGCATCCACCTCTCCCTGGCGGGCGTGGACCGCGAGGACGAGCAGGCCGTCGCGGCCCGTGTCCGCGAGGTGCTCGGGCTGCCCGAGCTTGAGCTGACGCTTCATCAGGTCACCAGCTGGACCGTGGAGGCCGTGCTCGCGGAGCACTACCGCTACGGCCGCGTGCTGCTGGCCGGTGACGCCGCGCACCGCCAGCCGCCCGCCGTCGGCCTCGGCCTGAACACCGGCATCCAGGACGCGCACAACCTCGCCTGGAAGCTCGCCGCCGTGGTCAAGGGCAGCGCGCCCGACAGCCTCCTGGACACCTACGAGGCGGAGCGCCGCCCGGTCGGCCAGTTCAACCTGGGCTGGGCGATGTCCGCCGCGTCGAACCACACGGTCGTCATCGACGCCGCCGTCGGTCTCGGCCAGCACGTGCCGCCGGAGCGCCGGGTGCCGGTGTTCTTCGGGTACTTCGCGCCGACCCCGACGGGCGTGGCCCAGCGGGCGCGGGCCGCGGAGATCTTCGCCACCCACCGCGGCGAGTGCCAGGCCCACGACGTGGAGATCGGCTTCGCCTACGAGGCCGGCGCCGTCGTCGCGGACGGCAGCAACCCGCCGGCCCGCGCCCCGCTCGGCGACGTCTACCGGGCCACCACGCGCCCGGGTCACCGGCTGCCGCACGCCTGGCTGGAGCGCGCCGGGCGGCGGGTGTCCACCCTGGACCTGGCCGGCACCGAGACCGGGTTCGTGCTGATCACCGGCGCGGACGGCTCGGCGTGGGCGGAGGCGGCCGCGCAGGTGGCGGAGAAGTTCTCCGTCCCGATCGTCACGGCGCGCGTCGGTGACGGCGCCGAGTACACGGACGCCGACGGCGCCTGGGCCGGCGTCCGGGAGATCACCGACGGCGGTGCCGTCCTGGTCCGCCCCGACAACCACGTGGCCTTCCGCAGCGTGGACGCCGCCGAGGACCCGGCCGCCGCCCTGGCCGACGCCCTCTCCCAGGTGCTGGACCGCTCCGCCGTCTGACCCGCGGGAGCGCGCGGCGTGCCCCGCCCCAGGGGCCGTTCGCGCGCTCCGCTCCCCCCTCCATCCGGCCTGCAAGTTTCCTCGACGAAAGAGTCAGCACATGATCAACCGCAGATCGTTCCTCGTCGGTGCGGGAGGGACCGCGCTGGCCGCGACTGCGCTGTCCGGCGTCACCACCGCCCGCGCCTCCGGGGTCAGGTGGGACCAGCTGAGCCGCTACCTCAAGGGCCGTCTCGTCCTGCCGTCGGACGCCGACTACCAGCGCGCCAAGCAGCTCTACCAGGTCCAGTTCGACACGACCTCGCCGCGCGGTGTCCTCTACGCGGCCTGCGCCTCCGACGTGGCGCTGGCCCTGCGCTTCGCCCAGGACAACGCGCTGCCCGTCGCCGCGCGCAGCGGCGGCCACAGCGCGGGCGGGTTCTCCACCACGCCCGGCCTGGTCATCGACGTGTCGAAGCTCAACGGCATCAGCGTCGGCAGCGAGAGCACGCGGATCGGTGCGGGCGCACAGCTCGTCGACGTCACCAACACCCTCGCGCCGCAGGGCCTGACGATATCCGGCGGCTACTGCCCGACCGTGGCCGTCGGCGGTTTCCTCCAGGGCGGCGGCTTCGGCCTGTTCACCCGCAGCATCGGCATGGCCTCGGACAAGGTGAGGTCCGCCCGGGTGGTCCTCGCCAACGGCCGTCGTGTGACGGCCTCCCCGCAGGAGCACAGCGACCTGTTCTGGGCGCTGCGCGGCGGCGGTGGCGGCAACTACGGCATCGTGACCTCCTACGAGGTCGAGCCGACCCCACTCACCAACCTCGCGGTCACCGCCCTCACCTGGCGCTTCGACCAGTCGCTGGACATGCTGGACGGCTGGGCGAAGTGGCTGGTGGACGCCCCGTGGACGATCGGCAGCGGTCTGAACGTCACGCTGGAGGACGCCGCGCCCGGCAAGGTCCCGGTCGCGACCGTCTTCCTGGCCTCCGTGGACCTCGGCCCCGGCTTCGCCCCCGAGGTGGACCGGCTGATCTCCCTGGTCGGCCAGGCGCCGCTGTACAAGCAGGCGTTCACGGCGCCGTACCAGTCGGTGATGATGAACCTCTACCGGTGCGCGGACCTCACGGTGAACGAGTGCCACCGCGGCGACACCACCGAGGGCGGGAAGGTGCCCCGGCCGGCGTTCGGCGCCTGGCGCAGCCGTCTGTTCAGCGACGCGATGCCGCGTGACGGCTGGGCGCAGGCGCTGTCCGTGCTCGAGTCGGACCGGATGGCGGGCCAGGCCCGTCAGCTCCAGGTGTCCGCACTGGGCGGCCAGGTCAACACGGTGTCGCGCACCTCCACCGCGTATGTGCACCGCGACACGCTGTTCTCCGCGAGCTTCCTGACGGCGAACGTCGACTCACCGGTCGCCGACGAGGCCAAGGCCTCGGCCCTGCGCTTCGTCGACAACGGCTTCGCCGCGCTCGACCCGCACTCCAACGGCGAGACGTACCAGAACTTCATCGACCCGCGGCTGCCGGACTGGAAGCGGTCCTACTACGCGGAGAACTACCCGCGACTGGCCCGGATCAAGGGCAAGTACGACCCGTACAACGTGTTCGAGTTCGCGCAGAGCATCCGCTGATCCCAGTTGTCCGGCGCCGGGCGGACGACTCGGCGCCGGTCCAGGTGATCCGGCGCTTCCCGCCGGCCGCCGCTGCGGTGTGCCCCTCCGGCACGCCCGGCGGCGGCCGTGCCTCTCCGTACCGCCGTACTCCCATCGACACCCGCTCCGGGGCCGCCGTGTGTCCGGTGCCGGTTCCGGGTGCCCCCCTTCTTCCGAGGAGCCAGGAATGAAACCGCAGTTGACCCGTTCGGCCCCGATACCGTGGCCGGTCGACGTCGACCGGAATCACGTTCGCCAGGCCACTTCGCGGCTGCTCGCCCATGTCAGCGACAAGGTCGAGTCCGACGGCGCGATCCGCGGGCTGTGCGACAGCCGGGTACTGGAGTCGGCCCTCGCGCTGTCGCTGATGACGCGCGTCGGCACGGTCTCCCCCGAGCGGGACCGCCTGCTCGGCTATCTCCAGGTGCGGCAGCACGCACCGCACCGACTGGAGCGCGTGCTCGCCACGCTCGCCGTCCAGCGCGCCACCGGGAAGGCGGCCGCGGGGGACGCCGAGCTGGTCGGCAGGGTCACCGAGGGTGTGCTGGGCGCCGCGCCGGGCTTCATCTCCACGCGTCGCCGCAAGATGGTCTCCGCGGTGCTGTCGGTGCTCGGCTGTCCGCTGCCCGCCGATGTCACGCCGACGGCCGACGAGCAGTCGCCCACCGACCCGCTGCACTCCTGGGCCGCGGTCCAGCAGGCCTCCGTGGCGCTGATCCTCGCCAACGCCGCGGGCGTCGGCAACAAGGTCACCGAGGACGCGCTGCGCACTCTGCTCGCCACCGACCCGGCGGACACGGTGTGGGAGGGCTATGTGCTGATGCACCTGCTCACCCTGCACGCGCTCGCCGGTGTCCCCGGGCAGGAGGAGACCGTGCGCCGGGGCGTGCGGGCGGTGCTCCGGCACCAGCGCGCGGACGGCGGCTTCCCGTTCGTGGCGGAGATGCACAACTGGTGCACCGCCACCGGCGGCATCGCCATGGCCGCGGCCGGCGCGCCCTTCGGCCTCCAGCGCCAGATGGCGGGGATGCTCGTCGCCCACCAGGGCGGCGCCTCGCACGCCGCGCTCTCCCGCGGCGCCACGCTGAGCGGCGGCTGGTCCATGTCCCCCGCCGTCGCGCAGAACGACGTCGACGACACCTCCTGTGCCCTGGAGTTCCTCCAAGCCGTCGACCCGGTCGCGTACGGCGCCGGGATCCGGCGCGGGGTGGACGCGCTGCTGGCCGTGCAGGGCGAGGACGGCGGCTTCCCGACGTATGTCGCGGGCGCCTCCTCCGAGCCGTGCATGACGGCCGCCGCGATCTGCGCGCTGGCGCCGCACGCCGCCACCGCCGCGGACCGCGACCGCGCGCTGGGCTTCCTCGCCGACAGCCAGCTGGCGGACGGCGGCTGGGAGCCGGGCTGGAGCAGCAGCCGCTTGCACACCCTGTTCCGGGCCCGCCTGGCGGCGGCCACCGCGGGCCCGCGGGACCGTCGTTCGGCGGCCATGGCCGAGCGGATCGAGCGTACGGTGCGCGCCACGCAGAACGACGACGGAGGCTGGGGCATGCAGCCCGGCGACCCCAGCGACGACATCAGCACCGCCTACGGTGTGATCACGCTGACCTGCGGCAACGACGAACAGCCCGTCGGCCGCGCGCTGGCCTGGCTGCTCGAGCACCAGAACGCGGACGGCGGGTTCGGCGGACCGCCCGACATGGTCGGCCCGCGTCCGTTCCCGTACAAGTTCCCTGTGCTGACGGACATTCCGGTGCTGCTGGCGTTCGGCCATGTCCGTTCGCGGGTCTCGGGCACGCCGGCCCTGATCGAGGCGGCGCGCTGACGCGTCGCTCTCCCCGGGGACATCGAGGAGATCTTGACCGGATCTCGAGGGGGATGCTGTCACACTCCGGTAGTCCGGACAGTTTTCCGGCCAGAACGTATCCGCGACGGGGAGGCCGCACCATGCACCGTCTCCCGCCGGTTCCGTGGACAGCGTCCCCCGACCGTCCACCGTCTCCGGACAACGGGCCGGCGGCCGCCGCACGGCCCGTACGGACGGGCCCGCCCGACCGCCGCCCTCACTCCCCCGCCTCCGGCGACGGACTCACCGCCGCCGCAGAACTCTGCCGTGTCGACCGATAACCGAGGAATCCACGTGTTGCGAAAATTGGCGTCCTTGCCCAGTGGGAGGGTGGCGAAATGGGTCGTCCTCGCCTTCTGGGTCGTCCTGTTGGTGCCCGCCGTGATGCTGGCCGGCAAGCTCGGCGACGTCGAGGAGAACGACAACTCGGCGTGGCTGCCCGGCAATGCCGAGTCGACGAAGGTGGTCGAGCGGGCTGACAAGTTCGGCCTGACCAAGACGGTCCCCGCGATCGTCGTCTACGACCGTGGCGACGGTGTCACCGACGCCGACATGGCGAAGGCCGCCGCCGACGCCAAGGCCTTCCAGGGCCTGGACAACGTCGTGGGCCTACCCCAGGGGCCGGTCAAGTCCCAGGACGGCAAGGCGATCCAGACCGTCGTCCAGATCGAGAAGGACAAGTCGGGCTGGGAGGGGCTCGGCAAGGTCGTCGACGCGATGACCGACGTCGGCGAGAAGGACACCGACGGACTCGGCTTCCATGTCACCGGACCGGCCGGCCAGGCATCGGACTCGATCAAGGCGTTCAGCGGAGGCGGCAGTCTGACCACGATCACCGCGCTGGTGGTGGTCCTGATCCTGCTGCTCACCTATCGCAGCCCCTGGCTGCCCCTGGTGTCGCTGGTGACCGTGGGCGGTGCCCTGGTCGCCTCGGAGGCCGTGATCTACCTGCTGGCCAAGCACGCCGGCCTGGTCGTCAACGCGCAGACCAGTTTCACCCTGACCGTGCTGGTGTTCGGCGCGGCCACCGACTACGCGCTGCTGCTCATCTCCCGGTACCGCGAGGAACTGCGGCGGCACGAGGACCGGCACGAGGCGATGGCGGAGGCGCTGCACCGCTCCAGCCCCGCGATCATCGCCAGCGCCGCGACCGTCGCCATCAGCCTGATGCTGCTGATGCTGGCCACCCTCAACTCCACCCAGGGACTGGGCCCGGCCTGCGCGGTCGGCGTCCTGGTCGGACTGCTCGCCATGGTCACCCTGATGCCGGCCCTGCTGGTCATCTGCGGCCGCTGGGTCTTCTGGCCGGTCAAGCCGGCGTACGGCTCCGAGCCCTCGGCCAAGGAGGGCATCTGGACCAAGGTCGGCAAGGCCGTCTCCGGCAGGCCGCGGCTGGTGTGGATCGGCACCGCGCTCGCGCTCGGCGTGATGTGCCTGGGCATGTTCAACCTGAAGGCCGACGGGCTGGCCAGCAAGGACCAGTTCACCGACAAGCCGCAGACGGCGATCGGCGAGGAGATCCAGGCCGAGCACTTCCCGGCGGGCTCCGGCGACCCGATCTACGTCGTCACCAAGGCCGCCTCCGCGCAGGCGGTCAGCGCCACGCTGGCCGATGTGCCGGGCGTCGCCGAGGTCTCGCCGCCGATCGTCAAGGGCGAGGACGCCGTTCTGCTCGGTGAGCTGGAGGACAGCCCCACCGGCGACGCCGCGATGCGTACGGTGGAGCAGGCCCGGACCGCGGTCCACCAGGTCGACGGGGCGGACGCCCAGGTCGGCGGCAACGCGGCGATCCTGCTGGACACCCAGGAGGCGGCCACCCGTGACTCGGTGGTGATCATCCCCATCGTCCTGGTGGTGGTGTTCCTCATCCTGGCGGCGCTGCTGCGGGCCATCGTGGCGCCGCTGCTGCTCATGGGCACGGTGGTGCTGTCGTTCGGCGCGGCCCTCGGCGTGAGCAGCCTGGTGTTCGAGCACGTCTTCGGCTTCGCCGGCGAGGAGGCGTCCTTCCCGCTGCTGTCGTTCGTGTTCCTGGTGGCCCTGGGCATCGACTACAACATCTTCCTGGTCACCCGGGTGCGCGAGATCGCCCCGCTGCACGGCACGAAGCCGGCGGCGCTGATGGGTCTGTCCGCCACCGGAAGCGTGATCACCTCGGCGGGTGTGGTGCTGGCCGGCACCTTCGCGGCGATGGCCTCGCTGCCGCTGGTGTTCGCCGCCGAACTCGGCTTCGCCGTGGCGTTCGGCGTGCTGCTGGACACGCTCGTGGTCCGCTCGGTGCTGGTCACCGCGCTGACCCTGGACGTGGGCCGGTGGATGTGGTGGCCCAGCAAGCTGTTCCGGCAGCAGGAGCCCGCGCAGCCGGTGGCGGCCGAGCCGGAGCGCGAGACCGCGCGGGCCTGACACGTCGCCCGCGCCGCGCCTTCCGAGGGCGGTGACGACCCCAGACGGGGCCGTCACCGCCCTCGCGGCGTTGTGCGCCACCCGCCAGCCCCTCGACGGCGTTGAGGGCGTCTCCTGGGCGCTGAGAGCCTCCGGCGGGGCGGGGGCGGGCGGACGCGCGGCTGCGTCGTCGGGCCGGCCCGAACTCCGGGGCGGCGGGGCGGGTGCGGGCGGACGCGGCTGCCCCGCCCGCCCGGCCTGAACTCCGGGGCGACCGCGTCCCCACGCGCCCGGCGGTGTGCGGTGCGCGTGGGGGGCAGCCGTTCCACGACACCGTCACAGGCGACGAGCCGGAGCGGACGCCCCGGACGACGGTCCCGCGGGCGTACCGGGACCGCTCGCACGGCCCCGGCGGTCGTCCGCGGTCAGTCCAGGGCCGGGGCCTGGCGCAGGATCTCGCTCTCCAGGCGCCGCAGGGCCGGGCTCGGGTCGATGCCCAGTTCCTCCGCCATGCGCTGCTGATGCGCCCTCAGGACCGCCAGCGCGTCCGCCTGCCGTCCCGACCGGTACAGCGCCAGGCCGAACAGCTCGCAGCCGTACTCCCTGAGCGGATGGGCCTGGGTGAAGGCGGCCAGTTCGGACACGGCCACCTCGTACGCCCCCACGGCGATCAGGCTGGCGCAGCGGCCCTCCATCACGGACAGCCGCAGCTCGTCCAGCCGCACCACCTCCGGCGCCACATGCGCGGCCGCGGCCACCTCCGCGTAGGCCTGGCCCCGCCACAGCGAGAGCCCCGTCTCGAACGCCCGCAGTGCCCGCTGCGGGTCACCCCGGTCCAGGGCCTTCCAGCCGGCCGTCGCGTGGGCGCCGAAGTGCTGGACGTCGACCTCGACGGCCCGGCTGTCCAGCAGATAGCCCCGGCCGCGGGTGCGCAGCACGCTGGCCGGCTGCCGGGGCGCCCGGTCCGGCTCCAGCGCCCGCCGCAGGTTGGCCACATAGGCGTGCAGCGAGGTGATGGCCGAGGGCGGCGGCGCGCCCTCCCAGAGCTCCTCCAGCATCACGTCGACCGACACGGTCTGGCCCACCTGGCTGACGAGCAGGACGAGGGCGGCCCGCTGCTTGGGCGCGCCCAGCTCCACCCGCCGTCCGGCCACGTCGGCCTCCACGGGGCCGAGCACCCGCAGTTCCACCCCGGCCGCGGGTGTCTCCACGACCTGGAGGCGCGGGGCCTCGGCGGACCGGCCGGGACCGGGCAGGGTCCGCCGCGCGGGTGCCGGGAAGTTCGTGACCTCCCGGTCGCCGACCGCCCGGGCACCGGGTTCCTGGAGGGGGAGATCGAGGTCGAGTTCGAGCGCCTTCGCGAAGTACATCTTCAGCGTCTCGTTCACCCGCCTCAGTTCCCTCACCTCACGCTCCAGTTCGGCGATACGCCGTGCGTCGCCCGGCCTTTCCCCCGGTCGTCGCTCCAGCGATATCTGGGTCCCCCGCTGATTCATCATCCGTGAACTCCTCTTTATTGAAAGGGACTTGATACGAGCACCGCCGGACAAGCCGAGGACAAGCAGGTGGCAAGAGCGGTGCAGGACATTGGGAGCCGTACACACCGTGCGATCAGCGGAACTGTCTCCGCCCGGGGAACGGGAGAGACCCCGGCATTCGCAGGTGAGCCGGAAAGGTGAATTCGGCCGGCGCTTCGCCGCCGTATCTGGGAGGAACAGCATGAACAGCGCCCAACCGACGTCGGACCGGATCATGCAGCTCATCAACGGCTACTGGGCCACGGGAATTCTGGGCACGGCGGCCGGCTACTCGGTGTTCACCCACCTCGAGGACGGCGCGGCCACCGCGGAGGAACTGGCCGTGCGCGCCGGGATCTCACCGCGCGGCGCACAGGCCGTGCTCGACGGGCTGACCAGCATCGGCCTGGTCGAGCCGCACGACGGCCGCTACCGCAACACGGCCGAGGCGTCCGCCTACCTGGTGGAGGGCCGGCCCTCGTCGCTGACCGGCTTCGCGAAGCTCAAGATGGGCCACATGGCCGCGCTGGCCGGCCTGCCGGAGGTCGTCCGGGTCGGCGGGCCCCTGACGGACCCGGTGGTGGAGGTGGCCGACAACCCGCACTGGGCCGGGCTGGTGCAGGCGCTCGCCGCGCAGTCGGCCCCGGTGGCCGAGATCGCCGCGGACGCGCTGAACCTGGCGGAGGCCGGCGAGATCTCGATTCTCGACATCGGCGGCGGCTCGGGCATCTACTCGGCGACGTGGCTCGAACGCAACCCGGACGCACGTTCGACCCAGCTCGACTGGGCGCCGATCAACGCCATCGCCAAGCGGCTGCTGACCGCGCGGGGGGTGGCGGACCGCGTCACCTTCGCCGAGGGAGACCTGCACTCCGCCGACTTCGGCGAGGCGGCCCACGACATCGTGACCTTCGCCAACATCGCCCACCAGGAGGGCCCGGACGACAACGTGGCGATCTTCGCCAGGATCCGGAGCGCGCTGAAGCCCGGTGGCACGCTGGTGATCTCGGAGTACGTCGTCGACGACGACCGCAGCGGCCCGCCCTTCCCGCTGACCTTCGCCGCGGAGATGCTGCTCAAGAGCCGCCACGGCAACAGCTGGAGCCGGGCCGAGTACCACGAGTGGCTGGTCAAGGCCGGGTTCGAGGAGATCACGTTCCAGCGCACGCCGTCCCCGAGCACGCTGATCTTCGCGCGCTGAGGCGGGTGGAGGAGGCGACGGGACTCGGGCGACCCCCTCTTCGTCCCGCGCCGTATGGCCGGATCCCTACGGCGCGTGGAGCGCTGCGCCGGGTGCGAGGTGGGCGGAGTCCTTGGTTACAAGTATATTCTTAGCCTCTTCGCAGATACTTCGTCAAGTCCCTTGTACGGAACGGCAGTTCAGTAAAAAGCGGGCCGCCGCGAGAGTGCGGCGGCCCGCGGGGCGGGTGTCCCGGTGCCGGCTCAGCCGCTCGGGCGGCCCAGCCGGTCGAGCGTGTCGGCGACGTCGCCGGGGTGGTAGTAGGCGCGTCCGGCGTGGGTGTAGCGGCGCCAGCCGTACTGATGGGCGTAGCGGTAGACGGAGCCCTTGGCGACGCTCAGCAGGCCGGCGATGTCATCGGCCGTCAGCCCGGCCGGCGCGGATTCCTGTCTCATGTTCCCCCTCCTTGGTCCGCATCTGACGGGCGAGCGTGCTCCACCAGGTGACCGGCCAGGTGTGGCCGGGCGTCGTGGTGCACACGATCCTGGGCGGATGGGACTCACCGCGACGGCGGATGAGCGCCGTCAGGTCGCCGTCGCAGTCGCGGTGCGGACAGTGGCCGATCCGCACGCGGCGCCCGGTGTCCGGGTAGGCGATTCCATGGGCGGTCCGCACGAGCGCGCGGACCTCGTCCACCAGCTCCCCGGCGGCCGGGTGCCCGGCCAGCCAGTCGAGATGGCGGTTCAGGAAGCGCGTGAGCTCCGCGATGTCCCGGCCGGGGGCAGGGAGGCGGCGCTGCTCGGCGACCAGGCCGGCCCAGGACGACAGCACCGAGCGGATCGCGAAGCGGATCTCGGCCGCGGCCGGACTCATCGCGTCCGTGGCGGGGTTCCGCCGGGCGGTCCGCCGGATCACACGCGGACCCGCCGATCCGGAATTCCCGGCGCAGTCGTGATGAAGAGCCGGAAGATTCAGCAGGGCGTTCCGCAGCCCGTCGTTACAGTCACGGCACAGGAACTCCCCACGGTCGACGGTTTCCGACTTCTCCTTGACGCCACGGCTGTGCGAATTCCTGCACGACACAGCACTGCATGCCCGTTGACGTGACACAGTTTCTCCCCTTGGCGTGCGGCCACGCGCCCCCCGCGTGTAGAACCCTGTAGAGCCCGTCGCGGAAGGATTCGTCGCGGCCGAGACCCCCGTCAAGGCGTATCTTCCGGCGATAGCGCTGTGGTCATTCCGTTTCCCCCTCGCCGGCGACTCCGGTTTGCTGGTGCGACCACGGCCGGGCGGGAGGAACCGGGTTGATCGTCAAGGTCGCCGCGCCGCGAACCCCGCGCGGCCCACAGATCGGAGCCTCTGATTCCGCAGGCTCCGAACCCCTTCTGAGCTGCCGTTGCCGTCCGGCCGACAGTCGGGGCAGCGACCGAACCGACAGTCACTGTCACGCCATGACCGTCGCGAGGCGCTGGTCACGGCGGCTCTCGGCCGAAAATCGCCGGTCCGTTCCGGAGGGAGCGAATAGTGTCCGGCCGCGCCAGCGGGACGCGATCAATACCACGCTTCGACTCGATCGAAGGTGTAGGCGCGTTCGAGCACCCGTCCAGCACATCTATCGGCTCGCCACGGACATCCCGACAACCGTCCTGGCAGCCGCCAAGCCGATACCAATTCACCGATCAGTCCGGGGCAAGTCGTTCGGCCGATACTGATTTCCTCAGCTCGGCAAGTCCCCGCGGAACAGCCGGCCCCTCACGGGGAAATTCCCCGGAATGACCGCACCGATTTCCCGGCGACCGCGGCAACCGAGGTGGGAGGCCGTTTCAGGCCGAGCCTCCGTCCCTGGACCGAAGACCGCCGAGGCACTGATCGAACCTGAGAGGGAAACATGTCGTCTGTCCCACGCCGAGTCCTGCTCGCCGAGCCGCACGGCCACCGCGCCGGAGTGCACAGGGCCGTCGACACCGTGGAGCGCGCGTCCGCGCCCCACGGCGCGCCGGTGTACGTACGCAAGGAGATCTCTCCCGACGAACAGGCGCTGGTCCTCGTGGTCGGTGCCGCCGACCCGGGCGAGTCGGCCCGCCTGGTGAAGGCCGCGCAGGCCTCCGGGGCCGTCGCCCGGCTGCTGCCGCGCGCGGACCAGCTGGACCCCGAGTGGCTGGCCGGGGTGCGGTCGGTGCGGCTGAGCGCCGCCGCCGACGCGCCCGGGGCACTGCTGGAGGACGTCGTCGAACGGCTCGGGTCCCTCGGGTTCTCCGATGTCGCGCGGGACATGACCGAGACCGCCAGGACCGGCACCGTCGTGGCCGAACCGCGGCCGGCCCGCGCCGCCTTCGACGCCGGCGACTCCTGCGACCGGCTGCTCGCCCGCACCCAGGTGTGCATCGAGGACCTGCTGGCCGGGGAGTGCGCGCGCTGGGGAGCGGTCGACGCGCGGGCCGCGGCTCCGGTCGAGGCCGTGGCGGAACTGGTCACCGCCGGCGGCAAGCTGCTGCGCCCCACCTTCTGCATCAGCGGCTTCCTGGCGGCGGGCGGCGCTCCGGAGCAGGAGGACGCGGTCGTCGCCGCGTCCGCCGGACTGGAACTGCTCCAGGTCTTCGCCCTGATCCACGACGACATCATGGACAACTCCCCCGCCCGGCGCGGGTCTCCGACCGTGCACGTCAGGCACGCCGACCTGCACGCCCGCAACGGCTGGGTCGGCGAGCACCGCCGCTACGGCGACGCCTTCGCCATCCTGGCCGGCGACCTGGCGCTCAGCTACGCGGGCCGGCTGACCCGGGACCTGAGCGGTCCGGCCATGGAGGTGTGGACGGAGCTGGTCACCGAGATCATCATCGGCCAGCAGCTGGACATCCGGCTGGCCGCCGAGCTGTCGCCGGACCCGGGCCTCGCCCGCTGGGTCGCGGTCTGCAAGTCCGGCCGCTACACCATCCACCGCCCGCTCGCCCTCGGCGCGGCCATCGCGGGACGCCCCGGACTCCAGACCCCGTTCGAGGAGTACGGCGTCACGGCCGGCGAGGCGTTCCAGCTGCGCGACGACCTGCTGGACGCCTTCGGCGACTCGGCGGCGACCGGCAAGCCGGTCGGTCTCGACGTCAGCGAGCACAAGATGACCCTGCTGCTCGCCCTCGGGGCGGCCAAGGACGACCGGGTGGCCCGACTGGTCAAGGAGGGCCGTGACGGCGACTGGGACCCGGCCGCGCTGCGCGAGGCGCTGCTCGCCTCCGGTGTGCGCCAGGACGTGGAGGACCACATCGACCGGCTCGTGGCGATGGCCCGCGCCGCCCTGGAGGGGGCCCCGCTGGAGGGCGACTGGCAGCAGCGCCTGAGCAAGCTGGCGGAGCAGGTGGCGTACCGCGACCGCTGACGGGGCCGTCGGCGCCTGCCTCGCTGCACAGGGTCGCCGGCGTCTGCCTCATGCGACATCGGGCCGCCGGCTCCCGCCTCGTGCGACACGGCTCCGCCCCGCGGCCGGTGGGGGCGGGCCGCGGGGCGGGGCGGTGGGAGTGCCGGAGGTCCGGGTGAACGCGGCCCGGGCCTCCGGCGCTCGTGCGCGCCGTTCCTCGGGGGACCGCGACGCGCCCGGCCCGATCGCCTCAGCAGGAATGGCCGACCAGGTCGAACGTCGCGTAGTGGCCGGCGGTGCAGTAGTCCTCCTGGGCGGCCTGGCCAGTGACGATGCGCCGGGCACCCCGGTTGGAGGAGCCCGGGGTCTTCACCGTGTACCCGTGGTAGTGGCCGGTGGTGTGCCGGGGCAGGACGCCCCCGCAGCCCGTCGTTCCGGGGAGTCAGCCCGCGGCCCTGCGCCCCCACGCCGTTCCCATCAGCACCAGCGCCCCGCCCAGCAGCCCCGCCGCGCCCAGCCGTTCCCCTCCCAGCGCGATACCGGTCGCGGCCGCCCACAGCGGCTCGGTGCCCAGCAGCAGGCTGACCCGCGAGGGGGAGGTGCGGCGGACGGCCCACATCTGCACGAAGAAGGCGAACAGCGTGCACAGGACGGCCAGGAACAGCAGCGCGGCCCACTCGCGCGGCCCGAAGTCCGCCGCGGTGCCCCACGGCGTAGCGTCGGAGCCGGTGGACAGCAGCGCGAACACCACCACGGCGGTGCCCAGCTGGACCGTCGTCAGCTCCAGCGCACCCGCGCCCCGCACCGACTTCAGCCGGGCCATCACCAGGACGTGCACGGTCCGGGCGAGGGCGGCCAGCAGCATCAGCACATCGCCCGCCGCGGGCCGGGTGAAGCCGCCCCCCTGGGTGAGCAGCACGACGCCGAGCACCGACAGGGCGGCCGCGCCGAGGAAGGCCCGGGACGGGCGCTCCCGGGTGACGGCCGCCTCGGCGAGCGGCGTGAAGATCATGGTGAGGCTGATGATGAGGCCCGCGTTGGTCGCCGAGGTGTGCACCACCCCGTACGTCTCCAGCAGGAAGATGCCGCTCAGGATCAGCCCCAGCAGCCCGGCGCCCCGCCACTGGGCGGCCGTCAGCGCGCGCAGCGACCGCCAGGAGGCGAGCAGCAGCACCGGCAGGACGAGGGCGAAGCGCAGCACCAGCACGGCGAGGACCGTGCGGGCGGTGGTGACGTCCTTGGCCGCGAGATAGCTCGCGCCCCAGACGGCGGCCACCAGCAGCAGGGGCAGGTCGACGAGCCAGGCTCGGCGGAGTGCGGGGGCGGAGGGTACGGCGATCGTCGACACGGCGGATGCGGCTCCCGGTCTCCAGCGGGCAAACGGGCGTGGAGACGGCGGCGGCTCGCACGGGAACGGTCACCGTACCCGCGCGGATGATCTCTCGACCAGCCCTTTCCGACGGGTGCGGGTGCCCTGGTGGGACGGGTGCTGGTACCCCCGGTCAGACGGGTGCGGGTGCCGTGGTCCGACGGGGGCGGGTGCCCTGGCGGGTCAGGCCTCCGGGGGCAGGTCGAAGGCGCCGAACTCGGGCCGCCCCGCCAGGTCGTACGTCTGGAGGGAGACGCCGGCCGGGGTGCCCGTCCCCCTTGTGGTCGATGTCCGTTCCCCGCCAGCATCCGGGGGCGCGCACCGCTGAGATGGTCGTATGACGACGACGCACGAGATGACGCCGAACAGTACGGACGTACCCCTGCACGGCAAGGTGGCCCTGGTCACCGGTGGCGGTCGCGGGATCGGCGCGGCGACCGCGCTGCGGCTGGCGCGGGCGGGGGCCGATGTGGCGCTGAGCTATGTGAACGGCAAGGGGGCGGCCGGCGAGGTCGCCCGGGCGGTGGAGGCGCTGGGGCGCCGGGCGGTGGCCCTGCGCGCGGACGCCGGGGACGCGGCGGAGGCGGCCGGGGCGGTGCACGCGGCGGCCGACGCGCTGGGCCGGCTCGACGTGCTGGTGAACAACGCGGGCATCGGGGTGCTGGGGCCCATCGAGGAACTGGGGCTCGGGGACGTGGACCGGCTGCTCGCGGTGAACGTGCGCGGGGTGTTCCTGGCCTCGCAGGCGGCGACGCGGCGCATGGCGGACGGCGGGCGGATCATCATGATCGGGACCTGTATGACCCAGCGGGTGCCCGGCCCCGGCGGGACGCTCTACACGACCGGCAAGGCCGCGCTGAACGGACTGTCGAAGGCGCTCGCCCGTGAGCTCGGTCCGCGCCGGATCACCGTCAACGTCGTCCACCCGGGGCCCACCGACACCGACATGAACCCGGCGGACGGGCCGTACGCGGCCGGGCAGCGGGCCCTGACCGCCCTCGGCCGCTTCGGCACGGCCGACGAGGTGGCGGCGATGGTCGCCTATCTGGCGGGGCCGGACGCGGCGTACGTCACGGGTGCGGAGTTCTCCGTCGACGGCGGCCACGCGGCGTGACGTCCCGCGTGACGTGGGGCGTGACGTGTGGCGGGGGCGCACCGGTGTTGTTTCGGGGCCGGTACGCCCCCGGCTTCGGGGCCGGCGCGCCCTCGGGTTCGCGGCCCCTGCCGCGGTGGGTGGGGCGGGGCCGCGCCGGGGGATGTGCGTCCTCGGTCCGCCGGACTGGCCTCCTACGGGGGTTCTGGTGTTCGACGGCGGCCACTGCGGGCGGACACCCCCGGCACGTCCCCTTGCCGCCGTACGCGGCTGAACGTCCGGTCAGCCGCCGAGTTCCTGGTGGCGGGCCGCCAGGGCGGCTGTGCCCTGTTCGGTCAGGGAGCCGTACAGGCGCAGGCGGGAGATGCCGCCGTCGGGGTAGATGTCCACGCGCGCGTGGCTGCCCACGGCCGGTTCGGGCAGGACGAAGCGGTGGTCGGTGTCGGGCTGGAGGCGGGTACGCGGGAGGATCTCCGTCCACGGCCCGTCCTCGCCGTCCTTCACGGACACCGAGGCCCAGCCCGCGCTGTTGCCCTTCAGGTACGCCGTGTCGATCTCGATCGCGCGGATCCGGGACTGGGCGGCGAGGCGGTAGCGGATCCAGTCGTTGCCCTGGTCGCGGCGGCGGCGCGTCTCCCAGCCGTCGTCCATCTTGCGGGACCGCCCGGGCCGGATGGTGTTGGTGGCGGGCGAGTAGAAGAGGTTCGAGGCGTCCTCGACCTGGCCGCCGTTCTCCAGCGCGACCACGTCGAAGGTGCCGAGGGCGGCCAGCCACCGCGGGTCGGGCACGACCTCGCCGTGGACCCGGAGGCGGGCGATGCCGCCGTCGGGGTGCTGGTTGACGCGCAGGTGGGTGAAGCGCTGTTCCGCGGACACGGTGAAACCGTTCGCCGCGTGGCCGCCCACGGGGGTGCGCGGGACGAGGGTCGTCCACTTCACGTCGTCGCCGAGCAGTTCCTCCGGGGAGGGCGAGCCCGGCACGGAGGTTCCCTCGACCGACACGGCCTGCGGGTAGTTGCCGCGGAAGTGGGCCGTGTCGACGACGATGCCGCGGATCACTCCGGGTGCGCCGAGGCGGATCAGCGCCCAGTCGTGGTCGTCGGCCGTGGGCCAGGGGTGCTCGGCGGACCTGCCGCGCCGGCGCCGCGTCTCCCAGCCGTCCATGATCTTGCCCTTGTGGCCGAAGTGCTCCGGATCGAACTCGGCCCGCTCGGGCACCAGCAGGTTCTCGCGCTGGGCGAAGAACTCGTCGTTGGCCGCGACGACCCCGGCCCCTAGCTGCCGGTCGGCGAGATCGGCGTACTGGGTGAAGGGGAAGTCGGCGGTGCGGTAGTCCGCGAACGGGTCGCCCCCTCCGTAGGGGTTCGCGTCGCCGGTGAAGCGGGGTGTCGCCGTCACAGTGATCAGGTCTGCCTTTCGAAGCTCGGTGGGTGGGATTCAGTCGGTCCGGGTGAGCAGTCGTCCCTTCGGCTCGGTGAACTCGCCGTCGGCGACGATGCGTTCGCCGCGCAGCCAGGTGGACTTCACGACTCCGTGGAGGGTCCTGCCGGCGTACGCGGTGACACGGTTGCGGTGCTGGAGGGCGGCGGGGTCGACGGTGAACGTCTCGTCGGGGGCGAGGACGGCGAAGTCGGCGTCGCGGCCGGCCTCGATGGCGCCCTTGCGGGCCAGGCCCGCGAGTTCGGCCGTGCGCGTGGACATCCAGCGGACGACGTCCTCCAGGCCGTGGCCCCGCCTGCGCGCCTCGGTCCACACCGCGGCCAGGCTGAGCTGGAGGCCGGAGATGCCGCCCCAGGCGGTGGCGAAGTCGTCGGTCTTCAGGTCGGCGGTGGACGGGGAGTGGTCGGTGACCACGCAGTCGATGACACCGTCGGCGAGAGCCTGCCAGAGCAGGTCCTGGTTGGCGGCCTCGCGGATGGGCGGACAGCACTTGAACTCGCTGGCGCCGTCGGGGACTTCTTCGGCGGTCAGGGTGAGGTAGTGCGGGCAGGTCTCCACCGTGAGGCGTACGCCCTCGGCCCTGGCCGCGGCGATCAGCGGCAGCGCGTCGGCGGAGGACAGGTGCAGGACGTGCACGCGGGCGCGCAGCCGCTTCGCCTGGGCGATGAGCTGGGCGACGGCGGTGCCCTCGGCGTCACGCGGGCGGCTGGCGAGGAAGTCGGCGTACTTCGGGCCGCCCTGCTGCGGGGCGGCGGCCAGGTGGTGCGGGTCCTCGGCGTGCACGATCAGCAGGCCGTCGAAGGAGGCGATCTCGGCGAGCGACAGGGCCAGCCGGTCCTGGTCCAGGTGCGGGAACTCGTCCACGCCGGACGGCGACAGGAAGGCCTTGAAGCCGAAGACACCCGACTCGTGCAGCGGGCGCAGGTCCTTGACGTTGTCGGGGAGGGCGCCGCCCCAGAAGCCGACGTCGATGTGCGCCTTGTCCGCGGCTACCTGCTGCTTCACCCGGAGGTTGTCGACCGTGGTGGTCGGCGGGAGGGAGTTGAGCGGCATGTCCACGAGGGTGGTGATGCCGCCGGCCGCCGCCGCGCGGGTGGCGGTCCAGAAGCCCTCCCACTCCGTGCGGCCGGGGTCGTTGACGTGCACATGGGTGTCGACCAGACCGGGCAGCAGCACGTGGTCGCCGAGGTCCTCCAGCCGGGCACCGGCCGGCACGGGGGCGTCGTACGGCAGTACGGCGGTGATGGTGCCGTCGGCGACCGCCACCGACGCGGCGCGCGTCCCCTCGGGCGTGATGACGCGCGTCGAGCGCAGCACCAGTTCAGCGTCGGACACCCGGACCCCTCTCTGCCGCGTTTACTTCCGCGCAATGAAATTCAACAGTCTGTTGAAGGCCTTTAGGAGTCTTCACTCCCGCAGGGATGCCGTCAAGAGCGGACCCCTCCACAGTGCACCCCGCGCGCATTTCCTGGACCTTTTCACAAGATGGAAATAGCATTCCGTTGAGCGGAACGTAGTTACGCACAACAGGGGAGTCGACCGGCCGCCGGGTAGGCTTCAGCCCTCTCGCCAGTCCCGAAAGGAACGCGCCGTGCCGACGTCCAGCGCCAGCACCAACGACTCCGCCAAGTCCGCCACGGGCGGGGTCCAGTCCCTCGAGCGCGCCTTCGACCTCCTGGAGCGGATGGCGGACGCCGGCGGCGAGGTCGGACTGAGCGAGCTCTCGGCCAGCAGCGGGCTGCCGCTGCCCACCATCCACCGCCTGATGCGGACCCTGGTGGCCTGCGGTTACGTCCGCCAGCAGCCCAACCGCCGGTACGCCCTCGGCCCCCGGCTGATCCGCCTCGGCGAGTCGGCCTCCCGGCTGCTCGGCACCTGGGCCCGGCCCTACCTCGCCCGGCTGGTCGAGGAGACCGGGGAGACGGCGAACATGGCCCTGCTGGACGGCGACGAGATCGTGTATGTCGCGCAGGTGCCCTCGAAGCACTCCATGCGTATGTTCACCGAGGTGGGGCGTCGGGTGCTGCCGCACTCCACGGGGGTCGGCAAGGCCCTGCTCGCGAGTTTCCCGGACGACGAGGTGCGTGCGCTGCTGGCCCGTACGGGTATGCCGGCCGCGACCGAGAGGACGATCACCACGGCGGACGGGTTCCTCGCCGCGCTCGCGGAGGTACGGCGGCTCGGGTACGCCGTCGACGACAACGAGCAGGAGATCGGGGTGCGCTGTCTCGCGGTGCCGGTGCCCGACTCCCCCACGGCGGCGGCCATTTCCATCTCCGGGCCCGCGGGGCGGGTTACCGAGGGGGCGACGGATGTGATCGTGCCGGTGCTTCAGGAAGTGGCCGGGGAGTTGTCTCAGGCGCTGGTCAGTTCTGGGGCGTAGTTTTTTGGCGCGTGGTGGGGCGCGGCGGCTTGTCTTGTCGGCGGGTGTGGGTGCGAGGGCCCGTGCGGGTGCGTGGGGTGTTTGCGCAGTTCCTCGCACCCCTTGGCCGTGGGCGGGTGCGGGTGCGTCGTGGCTTTTCGCGCAGTTCCCCGCGCCCCCATTCCCGTGAGCGGGTGCGGGTGCGTGGGGGTGGTCGCGCCGTTCCCCGCGCCCCTGACGCGTCGGCCCGGTGCGGGCGCGTCGTGGCTTTTCGCACAGTTCCCCGCGCCCCTTGGCCGTGGGCGGGTGCGGGTGCGGGTGGCTTTTCGCGCAGTTCCCCGCGCCCCCGTTCCCGTGCGGGTGCGGGTGCGTTGTGGCTGGTCGCGCAGTTCCCCGCGCCCCCTGACAGCGGCCGGTCGCGCCGTTCCTCGGGCCCCTGACCGTGGCTGGTCGCGCCCTTTTGGGGCGTCGCGGGGTTCAAGGTCTCGGTTGTGGGCTGCCGAAGAGCTCTACCGCCGTGCGTACCTCTGAGAGGGGTCTCGTCAGGGCGCTCACGCTGCCCAGGGCGCTTGCTATCAGGAGGAGGGAGCCGCGTAGGCGGGGGATCTCCGGGCTGCCGTGCGTGGTCATGGCGGCGAGCGCGGCGAGTTCGTCCTCCGCGACGGCGCGGTCGGGGAACTCGGCCGGATACGCGGCCAGTTCGCGGCGCAGCCGGGACACCGCGGTCCGCAGGCCCGCCACTCTGGGATCCTCGTCGCTGCCCGTCACCGGCCTCTGCCCCAAGCTCCGCGACATGATCCTCCCCCGGCCCGCCCAGGGCCTGTCGTCGCGCCCACCCCTCGCCGCCCGGCGGCTCGCGGGCCAGTAAACGCCACCCGCTGCACATGCGCCACCACTCAGCGCGAAATTCCGCCCGGCGGGACGCGCGGTTGACGCGCCGTCAGGTATGCAGGAGCCATGACCGAACAGATCGAGGACCCGGTCGCGGGACTGGTGCTCGCCGCGGGCGGCGGGCGGCGGCTCGGCGGGCGGCCCAAGGCCCTGCTGGTCCACCGCGGCCGCCCCCTGGTGGAGCACGCCGTCGCGGCGCTGCGCGCGGCCGGCTGCACTCGGGTGCACGTGGTGCTCGGGGCCGGCGCCGGCACGGTGCGTGAACGTGCCGAGCTGACCGGATGCGTGCTGGTGGACAACCCGGAGTGGGAGGAGGGTATGGGCTCCTCACTGCGCGCCGGGCTCGCCTCCCTGGGCCCGACCGACGCGCGGGCGGCGCTCGTGTCGCTGGTCGACCAGCCGGGCGTCGGCGCCGCCGCGATGGGCCGTGTACGGGCCGCCTGGGACGGAGAGGACTCCCTTGTCGCTGCCTCCTACGACGGGGTGCGCGGCCATCCCGTGCTGTTCGGGTCGGCCCACTGGGCGGGCGTCGCGGCGAGCGCGCGGGGCGACCGCGGGGCGCGCGACTACCTGCGCGCGCACGCCGCCGGGGTCACGCTGGTGGAGTGCGGCGACGTGGCCGAGGCCCATGACATCGACACCGAGGCGGACCTGGGCCACCTTGAGTGAACGGGGTGGCACCGTGCGCCACCTTCCCTCGACCCGGAGAATCTCGACATCAACAAACCATTGAAGTTCCACGATGAGGAAACTACTATCCACTGATCAGGAGCACCCGACCGCACAGCGGGTGCGAAATCTCCCTGTACGTACCTCAGGCACCCGGTGCCACCGCTGAAGGAAGTGACAGCTCATGTCCGCACCAGCGCCGTCTCCGTCGGCCGTCGTCGACGCCGAGCCCCTGCCCCGGCAGGAAGAGGTCCTCACCGACGCGGCGCTAGCCTTCGTGGCGGAGCTGCACCGGCGGTTCACTCCGCGCCGCGACGAACTCCTCGCCCGACGGGCGGAACGCCGCGCCGAGATCGCCCGCACCTCCACGCTCGACTTCCTCCCGGAGACCGCGGCCGTCCGCGCGGACGACTCCTGGAAGGTGGCCCCCTCCCCCGCCGCGCTGGACGACCGCCGGGTCGAGATCACCGGCCCGACCGACCGCAAGATGACCGTCAACGCCCTCAACTCGGGCGCCCGGGTGTGGCTCGCGGACTTCGAGGACGCCTCCGCGCCCACCTGGGAGAACGTCGTCACCGGTCAGCTCAACCTGATCGACGCCTACACCCGCTCGATCGACTTCACGGACGAGCGCAGCGGCAAGTCGTACGCCCTGAAGGCTCCCGAGGAGCTCGCCACCGTCGTCATGCGCCCGCGCGGCTGGCACCTGGACGAGCGGCACCTCCTGGTCGACGGACGGCCCGTGCCCGGCGCGTTCGTCGACTTCGGGCTCTACTTCTTCCACAACGCCCAGCGTCTGCTGGACCTCGGCAAGGGCCCGTACTTCTACCTGCCGAAGACCGAGTCGCATCTGGAGGCCCGCCTCTGGAACGACGTGTTCGTGTTCGCCCAGGACCACGTCGGTGTCCCGCAGGGCACCGTGCGCGCGACCGTCCTGATCGAGACGATCACCGCCGCGTACGAGATGGAGGAGATCCTCTACGAACTGCGCGACCACGCCTCGGGGCTGAACGCGGGCCGCTGGGACTACCTGTTCTCCATCGTGAAGAACTTCCGGGACGGCGGGCCGAGGTTCGTGCTGCCGGACCGCAACGCGGTCACGATGACGGCCCCGTTCATGCGCGCGTACACCGAACTCCTCGTGCGCACCTGCCACAAGCGCGGCGCGCACGCGATCGGCGGCATGGCGGCGTTCATCCCGTCCCGCCGTGACGCCGAGGTCAACAAGGTCGCCTTCGAGAAGGTCCGCGCCGACAAGGACCGTGAGGCGGGCGACGGTTTCGACGGCTCCTGGGTCGCCCACCCCGACCTGGTCCCGATCGCCATGGAGTCCTTCGACAAGGTGCTCGGCGACCGGCCCCACCAGAAGGACCGGCTGCGCGAGGACGTCCACGTCGAGGCCGCCGACCTGATCGCCGTCGACTCCCTGGAGGCGAGGCCGACGTACCAGGGGCTCGTCAACGCCGTCCAGGTCGGCATCCGTTACATCGAGGCCTGGCTGCGCGGGCTCGGCGCGGTCGCCATCTTCGACCTGATGGAGGACGCGGCCACCGCCGAGATCTCCCGCTCGCAGATCTGGCAGTGGATCAACGCCGGCGTCGAGTTCGAGAACGGCGAGCGGGCCACGCCCGAGCTGGCCCGCAAGGTCGCCGCCGAGGAGCTGGGCGCCCTGCGCGAGGAACTCGGCGAGGAGGCCTTCGCGGCCGGCCACTGGCAGCAGGCGCACGACCTGCTCCTCGAGGTCGCCCTCGACGAGGACTACGTCGACTTCCTCACCCTGCCCGCGTACCAGCAGCTCAGGGGCTGACGTCACTCCTGCGCGGACCGGTCCGAGTGACCCAGGGACTTCCCCGGGGCCACTCGGTCGCGTACGACGCGCTTGACCGCCGTGGGCTCGGGGAAGCCCTGCTCGCGGCGGTCCCAGACCACCTCGTCGTCGACCCGGACCACGAACACCCCGCCCGTGCCGGGCTTGAGGGACAGCTCGTCCAGGTCCGCCTCGAACGTCGTGAGCAGCTCCTGCGCGAGCCAGGCCGCGCGCGGCAGCCACCGGCACTGGGTGCAGTACTCGATCTGAACCCGTCCACTCATCCCAGGTGCACCGACCAATCCTGTTCCGCGGCCGGCTTGCCGTGCAGGTCGGGGACCCGCTTCAGCCAGTCGGGCCGGCTCTGCCGTGTCCGCGCGGCACGCCGGGCGTCCTCGGCGGCGAGCTCCTGCGGGCTGGGGAAGTCCGTGGGCAGCCAGCTCTCCGACGCCCGCACGCGCGCGTGGAGATGGGCCACGTACGCCTCGCGCGCCGCGTCGGGCGTGGCGAAGCCGGTGTCGTCGAGCCAGGCGTCCGGCACCTCGTCGACGATCGCGCGCAGCAGCTCCCCGGTCACCTTCGGCGCGAGCTCGGCGTCGGCGGCCCGCACGTCGGGGCCGTAGTGGCCGAGGGCGTGGTGGCGGAAGTCGTAGGTTCTGCCCGGGTCCGCGCCGTCCCAGCGGTGGTGGAACACGAGGGCGGCGCCGTGGTCGATGAGCCACAGCCGGGGCGGCACGGTGCCCAGCGTGGGCCAGACCATCAGGTTGGAGCTGTGGACCGTACGGTCGACGTTGACCGTCAGCGCGTCCAGCCACACGATCCGGCCGGCCTCCAGCGGGTCCACCCGGAAGACCTTCGCGACCTCCGGGCTGAAGTCCTTCGCGCCCGGCAGGAAGTCCATGCCGAGGTTGACGCCCGCGCTCGCCCCGTGCAGCTCGCGCACCTCCTGGTGCGGCTCGTGCGCGGCGACGGACGGGTCGAAGTGGACGAGCACCAGCTCGGGGAAGCGCAGGCCCAGCGCCCGTGCCAGTTCCCCGACGATCACCTCGGCGACCAGCGCCTTGTGGCCCTGCGCGGAGCCGGTGAACTTCACGACATAGGTGCCGAGGTCGTCGGCCTCCACGAGCGCGGGGACGGAGCCACCGGAGCGCAGGGGTTCGATGTAGCGGGTTGCGACGACCTCTCTCAGCATGAGGCGAGCATAGTTTCCGCCGGAGAGGTCCGACGGTTGCGGACCGAAGCGGTCCGCAAGGCCGCCGAGCCGCCGGTCGGGGAAATCAGTCCGCTCCGGCCTCCGTGAGCGCCGGGGCCGCGACCGGCCGGAGCGAGCCGTGGACGTGTACCAGGCTGTCGCCCGGGGCACCGGACACGGTGTGGCGGACCGCGCCGACGACCAGATGGTGGTCGCCCAGGCGGTAGCGGTCGTGCAGCGAGCAGACCAGCCAGGAGAGGCAGCCGTCCAGCAGGGGGACGCCGTGCGGGCCGGTGTGCCACCGGGTGGGCGGGGCGAAGCGGTCGATGCCGGTGGTGGCGAAGCGCCGCGCCAGGTCGTGCTGGTCCGCGGACAGGAGCTGGATGCCGAACCAGTCGCAGGACCTGACCCGGTGCCAGGTCGAGGAGGACTCGGCCAGGGCGAAGGAGACCAGAGCGGGTTCCGCGCTGATCGACGTCATCGAGGTGATCGTCACTCCCGCGGGGCCCTCGGGGCCCGCCGCCGTGAGGACGGCGACGCCCGAGGGGTGGCACCGCAGGGCACCGCGCAGGGCCGTGCCGTCGACCGTGGAGGCGGTGGAGGGCGCCGGCGCGGCGGCCGGTCCGGGCGTCGGGTGGCTCCGGATGTCGCGGTGGACCGAGGGGGAGGCCATGCCCGTCACTCCTTTCCGCCCTGGGGCGCGATGCGCACGGGTCTCAGGGCGATCGCCGCGACCACCGCGACGGCCAGCAGGATCGCGGAGCCGGTGAGCGCCGCGACGCGCAGTCCGTCGGTGAAGGCGTCGATGCCGCCCTGTTCGAGTGCCTTCCCGGCGGGGCCCGGCAGGCTGCGTGCCACCTCCAGGGCGGCCTGGAGGGTGCTGCGGGCCGCGTCCCCGGCGGCCGTCGGCAGTCCGGGCGGGATCGACGCGTCCACCTCCTGCCGGTAGACGGTGAGCGCGATGCTGCCCAGCATCGCGATGCCGACCGCGCCGCCGAACTCGTTGCTCGTCTCCGACAGCGCCGACGCCGATCCGGCCCGCTCCGGCGGGGCCGTCGCCACCACCACGTCCGTGGCGAGCAGGACGACCATGCCCACGCCGAAGGTCATCACGGCGGCACCGGTCACCACGACGGCGAGGCCGTCGTCGGAGTCCACCAGGCTCATCACCGCGAAGCCGGCGGACGCGACGACGAGACCGGCGCACACCACGAACACGGGCCGGACCCGCCGCGCGATCACCCCGGCCGTCGCCAGCCCGGCGAACAGGGTCAGGATCGCGGGCAGTTGCCACAGCGAGGCGACGAACGGCCGCAGCCCCAGCACCGACAGGGCGTACTGCGAGCTGAGCATCATCATGCCGAGCATGGCGAACTGCACGACCGTGGTGGTGACGATGGCGGTGCTGAACGCCCGGTCGCGGAACAGCCGGGTGTCGATGAGCGGGTCCGCCGAACGCCGCTGCCGCTGGACGAACAGCACGCCGACGGCGATGCCCGCGAGGACGGCGCCGACGGCCCGCGCGTCGGCGTGTCCCTCCGCGAACCGCTTGGCCCCGTAGACGACCGGCAGCACGGCGGCGAGGGACAGCGCCGCGCCGAACAGGTCGAAGCGCTCGGGGCTGGGGCTGCGGTACTCCGGCAGCAGTACGGGGCCGAGCGCCAGCACCAGCAGCATGACGGGGACGTTGACGAGGAACACCGAGCCCCACCAGAAGTGCTCCAGCAGCACACCGGCCGTGATGGGGCCGAGCATGGCGCCGGCGGCGAAGCCCGCCGTCCACACGCCGATCGCCGCGCGGCGCTGACCCTCGTCGTGGAACATGTTGCGGATCAGGGACAGCGTCGACGGGGCGAGCGTCGCCCCGGCGACCCCGAGCAGCGCCCGGCTCGCGATCAGCATGCCGGGGCTGTCGGAGTAGGCCGCGAGGACCGAGGCGGCGCCGAAGCCCGCGGCGCCGAGCATCAGCAGCCGCCGCCGGCCGATCCGGTCCCCCAGCGCACCCATGGTGATCAGCAGGCCCGCCAGGAGGAACCCGTAGATGTCCATCACCCACAGCAGCTCGGAGGTGCTGGGGGTGAGGTCGGCCGCGACGAAGGGCACCGCGTAGAAGAGCACGCTGATGTCCATCGCCACGAGGACGCAGCACAGCACGATCACCACGAGGCCGAGCCACTCCTCGTAGGTCGCCCTGCCGTGCGGGGCCCCGGTGTCCTGGGCGGTGGGTGCGCCGGGGGTCCCGGTCACCGCGGTCCACCTCCCGCGAGTGCCCCGGTGACGGCGGCCGAGCGCGAGGGCGCGCAGGTGGTGCCCGTCGCGGGCACGCTGCCGCTGAGCAGGTACCTGGCCTCGTGGCCGCGTGCGCAGCCGGAGTTGAGGATGCCGGTGTGACCGTCGCCCTCGACGGTGAGCAGGCTGCTGCCCTCGATCCGCGCCGCGAGCCGCTCGGCCCACACATGCGGAGTCGCCGCGTCGTAGCGGGTGTTGACGAGCAGGACCGGCGGGGCGCCGTGCACGGCGAGGGGGGCGGGCGGGTTGGCGGGGGCCACCGGCCAGCCCGCGCAGCCGCTGGTCCAGTCCCAGAACTCCGAGTAGCGCCAGGTGTGCGGGGCGATCCGCTTCAGCCGGGCCGCCTGCGCGCTCATGTCGGGGAACCCGGGGGTGCGGGAGACGAAGTCGTGGCAGCCCACGGTCCGGTAGGCGTCGTACTCGGGCTGGAGGAAGGAGGCGGGCGCCACCAGCGCGGAGGCGTCGGCGTCCGCCCCGCCCAGGCCCGCGGCGGCGGCGAGCGCGCCGGCCAGGTACGGCCAGGTGGCGGGCTGGGTGAGGTACGTGTAGGCGCCGTTGGTGAGTTCCTCGGCGTTCACCCTGCGGCCCGGCTCCGAGGCGTTGATGCCGGTCGCCTCTGCGGCGGCGAGGACACCGTCGTACACGGCGAGCGCGTCCGCGCCCTTCAGCACGCAACTGTCGTCGTCGGCGCACCAGTCGGCGAAGCGGTGCAGCGCCCTCTCGGTGGCGCGGGCCTCGTCGGCGGCGGCGCGGCGGGTCGAAAGGCTGTGGTCGACTACGCCGTCGAGGACCATGGCCCGCACCCGGTGGGGATAACGCTGGGCGTAGAGCGAGCCGATCTCGGTGCCGTAGGACAGTCCCAGGTAGGAGATCTTCTCCGCGCCGACGGCCTTGCGCAGGGCCTCGACGTCGCGGACGACGCTGCCGGTGTCGACGTGGTCCATCAGTGCGCCGGTGGCGGCTCGGCAGGCGCTGCCGGCCGCCTTGTTGAACCGCTTGAGCGCGGCGTGTTCGGCGGGGGTTCCCGGGAAGGCGCCGACGGTGGGGTCGTGCAGCGGCTTCGGGCAGGTGACCGGGGTGCTCCGGCCGACTCCGCGCGGGTCGAAGCCGATCAGGTCGAACCGGTCGCGCAGTTCGGCGAACTCGGGGGCCGCGGACAGCAGATCGCTGTAGGCGACGGCGGCCGCGCCGGAGCCGCCGGGACCGCCGGGGTTGAACAGCAGCGGCCCGATCCGGTTCGCCGGGTCCCGGGCGGGCAGCCGGGACAGGGCCAGCGTGATCTTCTCACCGCGGGGCCTCGCCCAGTCGAGGGGCACCTGCACCGCCGCGCACTGGGCGCCGGGGACGGAACCCTCGCCGCAGTCGGCCCAGGCGATCGGCTCCGTGCCGGCGGGGCCCGGCTCCTGGGCCCTGGCGATACCCGGCAGCACCACGGCCGCGACCGCCGTGGCGCAGACCGCGGCCGTCAGCCTCCGGACGCGGCGGGAGACCCGCGCACGATGTTGCACCATGTCACTCTTCCTTAACTGTCATGAACTGTCGGGAGCCGTCAGGGCTTTGCGGCGACCACGGCGATCAGCGAGCTGCCCGCGGGCGCGGGCAGCCGGCGGGTGAGCCAGTGGTCGAGGCGGCTGAGCCCGTACATCAGCTGGTTCACCGGCCGCGCCGGGGCCTTGACGAAGTGGCTGTGCTCGGAGGCATCGGCCTTGAACAGCAGCCGGCGCAGGAACAGCGGCAGCACGGTCCAGGCGTAGTAGTAGCGGACCTCCAGCACCCGCAGCCCGGCGCCCTCCAGCGCGGCACGCAGGGAGGCGCGGGTGTAGCGCCGGAAGTGGCCGCTGAGTTCGTCGAACTCGCTCCACAGGGCCGTCAGCGCGGGGACCGTGACGACCGCCCGTCCGTCGGGGCCGAGCAGGGCGGCCACCCGGCGCAGCGCCGCGCCCTGGTCCTCGATGTGTTCGAGCACGTCGAGGAGGAGCACCAGGTCGTGGTCGGCGTCGCGCGGCCGGCCCTGGACGAAGTCGGCGACCTCGATGCGGTCGCGCCGCGGCGAGTGCGGTGACACGAGGACCCGGTCCGGCTCGATCCCCTCGACGTCGGCGAAGGGTTCCAGGTGCCGCCAGATGAACCCGTCGCCGCAGCCCACGTCGAGTGCCTTGGCCCGGCGCGTGCCCCATCGGGCGTGCTTGGCGACGTAGTGCAGCACCTGGTGCTCGCGGGCGCGCCACCACCAGTGCGTGCGGTAGATCTCGCCGTAGACACCGCTGTAGGTGGCGTCCATGAGGGTGGTGTCCGCCGTCGGACCGCCCTGCGGGTCGGGCCGCTTGCCGGTCGCCGGGTCCGGGGTCATCGCGCCTGCTCCGCGGCCTTGTCCGGGGCGCCGGTGCGGCGGGCCAGGTGCTCGCGCTCCAGCTCCCGCTCCGAGCCGCGCAGTGCGACGATCTCCTCGAAGCTCGGCATCAGCGGCTCGCCCTCGCCGGGGATGACGCACCGGGTGACGTCCGTCAGGAGCTTCTTGAGGGCGACCGGGTTGCGCAGCAGGGCGTGTCCGGACACCGCGACCTCGACGACGTCGTCCTGGTCGCGGCCGGACTTCTCGAAGGCGAGGCGTACGTCGGCGATGTCGACCCAGTCGTCGTCGGCGGCGACGAAGTTGCGCACCGGGACGTCCAGCGCGGACAGCGCGTCGACGGTGGCGGACAGCTCCCACCAGTTGACGGACCGGGTCTCGGCGACGATCGGGCGCGGGTCGACGGAGTGCTTGTCGATCTGCACCCGCTCGGGCAGGTCGTCCAGCTCCCAGTCCAGGTAGTCGGTGTCGAGCACCTTCACCAGGGTCTGCCGGCCGTTGACCACGCCCAGCATGAGGGCGATGTTGTCGGCGCAGCCGCGCTCGGCGGCGAACTGGAGCACGGGCAGCGCCGACAGGCTGGTGGCGACCATCGACACGGCGTCGACGCCCTCGCGTTCGCGGACGGTGTCGACGACGGCCGTCAGCGCCTCCATCAGCTGGGTGACGGAGTAGTCGACGATCTCGCCGTCGCTGAGCCCGACGTGGTCGAGCGCGTCGAAGCGGTACACGGTGGCGCCGTTGTAGGTCAGCATCAGCGTGAGCACGCCGGAGCTGCGCATGCGCTGGCCGAATCCCGGCGCCATGACGACGACGGGTCCGCCGGTGTCCCCGTCGGGCGGGCTGTCCCGCCACACCGCGACGGTCCTGCCGTTCTTCGTCCTCACGTCGAAGCACTCTGTCGACATGACTCCCCCTTCGGTTCGTCTGTTGCGGTACCTGCGGTGGTGTGTTCAGTCGGTACGGACGGTCTCGGCCAGGCGCAGCGCGCAGCCGTGGTGGCTGGAGGCCTTCATCCGGCGGTGGATCTCGACGGTGGTGCCGCCGCGGCCGCACGGGCAGCCGCCGGTGACGGCGGAACCGAAGTCCTCCGCCAGCAGGAAGCAGGGGTAGCTGCGCGCGGTCGGGTCGAGATACGACATCAGGCCGGTCTCCCCGGCGGGCAGCGGGGCGAGGTCGCGTGGGTCGCGGACGATCACCTCGACCCACGGCGGCACATGCTTGCGGTGGTGCTCGCACTCGATGAACGCCGTGTTCAGCTCGACCTGGTTGAACACGTCGCGCACCTGCGAGGCGTCGGCCAGGCCGAAGGTGTCCATGGCGAGGGCGCGCAGCTCGTCCGGGTCGAGCCTGGTGGACTCGCTCTTCTTCCAGCCGCCGCCGGTGATCACGGCCATGCGCTCGCCGGCGGCCACCTTGACGCTGTTCTCCGCCATGTGCCGCAGCAGTTCCGCCACGAACACCGGCGGACCCGCCACGCACACGAACCGGCCCTCGGCCAGCGCGTTCTCCAAGTCCCTGACCGCGTCCTTGAGATGGAGGACGCCGTCACGGACGTAGGAGGTGGTGGAGGCGAACATCTCGACCAGCGTCATGATGTAGCTGATCCAGACCCCGTCGGCCTCACAGCGGTTGGGACCCAGGTGGATCATCATGCCGTCGTCGTCGAGGTCGATGTCGCCGTAGAGCGTCCGCCAGATGTCGCCCTCGGGGTGCAGCGAACCGGCCAGGCGCTCCAGCGAGGGCTCGTCGCGCCAGACCATGCTCCGGGTGCCGCTGGTGCCGCTGGACTTGAACACGTCGCATTCCTGGGCGGGCACGCTGCGGATCTCGGCCCGCTTGAACAGCCGGGTCGGGAACTGCGGCACCCGCGCGAGGCCCGCGGGCTCGTCGAGGTCGGCGAGGGTGAACCCGCGCGCCTCGGCGAACCTGCGGTAGTCGGCGTTGTGCTCCAGATGGTGCTCGACGGCCGCGGCGACGAACCGGTGCCGCAGCGCGGCCTGTTCGGCGACGGGCAGGGCCCACCAGTTCTCCTCCTCGAAGACGAGCCGGTCGAGTTCGGCGAACTCGGTGCCGGTGCGCACGAGGGACGTAGGAGGCACGAGGGACGGGGCCGGCCGGGCTTCGCTCGGGTCCGTCACTGGGCGTCCTCGGCGAGGTTCGGCTTCCAGCCGACGCGCGGCAGGACTTCCTCGGCGAACATGTTCATGTTCTCGAGGATCCGGTCGCGGTTGAGGGTGGCCTCGACTCCGAGCTGGAAGTTCTTCACGCCGGTGGCCTCCATGGTGCGGCCGATGCGGTCCACGCACTCCTCGACGCTGCCGACGATGCTGTTGTCCAGCATGTAGTTGGTGAAGTCGGCGTTGGTGCGGTCGCCGCGCAGCGCGGCGGCCTGCCACTCGCCGTACTGGAAGCGGTAGTTGGGGAGCTTCTGGAGCTGCTCCATGGTGAAGGCGGCGTCGTCGTGCTCCTGCTCCCACCAGCACATGTGCTTCCAGATCTCGTCCTGCGCCTTCTGGGTGGTCTCGGCGACGTGCGCGACGGTGCACATGGCGTGCTCGACGGTGGTGGGGTCGATGCCGTGGCTCTCGGCGGTCTCGTTGTACAGCTCGATGATGGAGCGCATCGCCTCGTAGGTGCCGATGACCGGCATGATCAGCGGCAGTCCGCGGGAGGCGGCCCACTCGATCGTGGTCGGCGACTGGCCCACGCCGTACATCGGCGGGTTCGGCCTGGTGTACTGGGTGGGGAACGGGGTGACGTCGGGGAGGGTGATCTCCTCGCCCTCCCACTTGGCGCTGCCGGTCTCCCAGATCTTGCGGATGATGTCGACGTACTCGGTCTGGAGGGTGTGCGACTTGGCCGGGTCGACGCCGAAGGCCTCGAAGTCCTTCGGGAAGTAGCCGCGGCCGACGCCGAGGATGAAGCGGCCGTGGCTGAGCTGGTCGAGCATGTTGGTCTGCTCGGCGATCCGGATCGGGTGGTCCAGCGGGAGGATGACGACCGCGGTGCCGACCTTGATCTGGCGGGTCTTGCCGAGCACGTAGCCGGCCATGGTCAGCGTGTTGGGGCACAGGCCGTAGCGGGTGAAGTGGTGCTCCAGCAGCCACGCGGACTGGTAGCCGAGCCTGTCCGCCTCGACGGCGAAGTCGATGGAGTTGTCGAAGACCTCGGTCTCGGTCCAGTGGTCGGGGTGGGCGGTGGTGATCATGATGCCCATGTCCATGGGATTCTCCTCAGTGGGTGTGGGTGGAAGGACCGGCAGGGCGCGGCGGGTCACATCAGCAGGTCGCGCAGGCGACGGTGCTCGAGGAACTCCGACTGGTCGATCGGGACGACCATGCCCTTGCCGTGGTCGAGCCGTGGAGCCTCGACCGAGACCATGCGGGTCATCAGCTGGAGCGGCTGAAGCCCGTCGTGCGAGCCGCCGAGGCGGAACAGCGGCGAGAGGCCGGCCTCGACGAACCGGCAGGCGCCGCGCCGCGCCAGCTCGTGGCGCAGCTCCTCGTGCAGGGACCAGGGCGCGAGTCCGATGGTCTGCACCGTCGGGTCGACCCACCGCGCCACCTCGGACAGGTCCTCGACCGGGTGCACGAACAGCGTGCGGGCGGGCGGCAGTTCGGTGACGTTCGACGGGTCGGTGACGATGACCGATCCCCAGGAGCCCGACCGTACGCGCGAGCCGAGGAACTGCTGGGCGGCGGCCTCCATCGACGCCTGCGCGGCCTCGTCGGCGGTGACCGAGGTACGCGGGAGCATGCCCTCGTAGCGGACCAGCTCCTCCTGGAGGCGGGCGGCGAACTCCTCGGGGTCGGCGTCGGTGAACACCTGGTGGGTGGAGAAGCAGGCCCGCTGCTCGTACATCGAGGCGTCGTGGGCGACGCCCCGGGTGGCCCGCGCCATGTCGGCGTCCTTGCCGACGACGGTGAAGCTGCGCCGGGGGCCGTAGGGCACCACGACCGCCTCGGGCGAGCAGGTGCGGTAGGCCGCCTCGACGGCCTCCGCGCCGCCCCAGGCGCAGATCACGTCGGCGTCGCCGAGGATCCGCCTGCCGAGGTCGCTGTCGCGTTCCCAGAACACGGCGCTGACCGAGCGGGTCACCGGGTGGCCGGGGTCGATGTCGGTGAAGGACTGCGCGAGCACGACCGCGGTGGCGGGCTCGCCGGCGGCGTACTTGAGCACCGAGGTGTTCTTGGTCAGCAGGGCGCGGACCAGCGAGACCGTGGTGGAGTACGGCACGTTGCCCGGCAGGATGTGCACGCTGCGGCCGCGCGGGTAGGCCCGGACCTCGGCGTCCTCGCGGGGGATCCAGCGGTCCATGATCTGCCGGTGGCCGAGCTCCACGGCCACCATGTCGTGCAGATGCCCGTGGGCGCGCAGGGTCGCGGAGATCAGGTCGGCCTCGGCGTCGGCCATCTGCTGGGAGTAGCCGTGCATCCGCTTGAGTTCACGGACGTAGAGCCTGCGGCGGGCGTACTCCTCGTTGTTCCACAGGTGTCCGATGCGGTTGAGGTAGGCGATGATCTCCTGGAGCGGGGTGTCGGCGAGGTCGGTCGGCGGGTCCAGCAGCCGGTCGACGAGCGCCGGGGTCAGCCGCGGTACGGCCGCCTTGGCCCCGTTGGGAAACTCCAGGACGCGGGGCTCCGCGTCGGGTTCGACCCGCTCGCCCCACACCATGAACGGGTGGGGTTTCACCTTCGTCCGGGGTTGCCCCTGCGTCGGCGCGGGCTGCGCCACGTGACCGGTCACTGCGGTCGTCCCTCCTTCGAATCGCTGATGGGTGACTCCGACTGCTCCCACGGCTTCGGCCGCTACGGCTGCCATGTCCCGCGCAGCACGCTGAACGCCTCGGCGGCGGCGGTGCCCGCGTGCGCGCCGAACAGCTCGGCCTGGGCGGTGATGGCCTTCAGGGAGCGCGGGTGGGGGAAGTCCCGCAGCTCGGACGCGTAGGCGCGCATCGCGTCGAGCTTGCGGTCCAGGCTGTCGGTGATGTCGCTGTAGACGGCCGGCACGAACGGGTCGCGGCCCGCGTACCCGGCGTCGGTGGCCGACAGGGTGGAGAATCCGAGCAGCCAGCGCACCGGGCTGACATGCGGCCGGCAGGCGATCATGCAGGCCCGGGCGGTCAGTTCGTGGTCGACGTTGAGGTCGCCGCCGTGGTGGGTGTACACGGTGTGCGGGGCGACGCGCTCGACGACCGCGCTCACCTGTTGCGCGAGGGTCAGCAGCGGGTAGGTGTCGAGCTGGTTGTCGGCGAGGTCCAGCCGGTGCACGGCGGCGGTTCCGAGGACGGCGGCGGAGTCGGCCGCCTCCTGGGCGGAGGCCGCGGCACTGGCCTCGGGGGCGGGGTCGTCGGCGCGTGACGTCTTGCCGTCGGCGAGGATCAGGACGTGCACCTCGTCGCCGGCCTTGGCGTGCTTCGCCAACGTGCCGCCGGGGCCGATGACTTCGTCGTCGGGATGTGCGACGACGGCGAGCACGGTGCTCATGACGTGGTCCCCCTGACGATGTCGGCGCTCTCCGGTCCGCAGTGCATGAGCAGGTCCAGCACCGACAGATGGGACCGGAACTCCTTTGTGGTCTGCGGGTATTCGGGGTGCGCGTAGTGGAAGTACTCGATCTCGATGCCGTCGAGGAGCGACGGGTCCAGGTAGTCGACGGCGTTCGGGCCCGCGATGAAGGTGTCCGCGCCGAACCGCTCGCACAGGACGGGGATGATCGTCCGCCGGTCGAACTCGGGCAGGTCCAGCTCCGAGATCCGGTGCACCGGGCAGTCGATCTTCAGCTGGTCGAGGCAGTAGTCGATGAACGGCAGGCAGACCTCGCCCAGCGTGGCGAACTCGGTCGCGTAGTACGCCTCCAGGAACTCCGCGTGCGCACGGAAGTGGGGTGCGCGCCGGTAGGCCATCTGGACGGCCTTCCAGTGCCTGCGCCGCCAGCCGTCGTCGACCAGCCGCACCTCGTCGAGGGGGGCCTCGGCCCGCAGGTCCTCGTGGTCGAGGGGGATGGTCAGCAGCAGTTCGCCGCCGGGGCCGCCGATCTTGTTGCGGTTGAGCATGTTGCGCCGGCCGATACGGCTGCGGTCGTGCAGCACGAACAGGTCCGAGCGGGCGATCTTGGCGAAGTAGCCGAGCCAGGGCAGGTAGGCGGGCTGATGCGCGCTGATGATCACCGGGCCTCCTCCTGTCCTTCGCCGGTCCGCTGGGTCCCGTGCGGCCACCGGACGGTCCGGGCCGCGGCGGCCGAGGCGCCCCAGCCCGTCTTGAACCCGGCCTGGCCCTCCCCCGCCGCCGCGCCGAGGTCGGCGGTACCGGTCCCGCGCCGGGCGAGCTCCGCCACGGCCGTCCAGAACGCCAGGTGACCGGCGTTGGCCGCGCGCCCCCGCTCGGAGGTCAGCTGCATGAGGTGGAACGCGGCCCGCCCGCCCACCGCGAACACGGACGCCGCCTGGACCCCGTCCCGGTCGCTCACCACGGTGGTGAGCGTGTCACCGCCCCGCGTGAGGAACTCGACGTCCGTCGCGGCGAGGGCCGTTCCGATGCCGTGCCGGCCGAGCGTCTGCCCGTACAGACGGGCTAGTTCCGTGCCGTGACCGGGCTCGGCGGCCGCCGCGACGAGCCCGAGCGCCTCCGCCCGGCGTACGGCGGTACGGCATCGGCCGCGCGCCGCCCGCCAGAGCGCGTCCACGCCCGGGGTGAGGTCGAGGAGATAGGTGTCGCGGCCCGGCCGGGTCGTCCAGTGCGCCGTCGGCTCCGGGCCCGGGAAGGCTTCGGCGGGCGGCAGCAGGGTCGTGAGCTCCGTCAACTCCCGCTCCCGGCACACCGCTTCGGCGAGGTCGGCGAAGTCGGGCAGCGCGCCGCGCCAGTCGGCCGACACGGCCACCGAGCCGTAGCCGTAGCAGCCGATCTGCGCACGGGTGCCGGACACGCACAGCGGGAGCAGCAGTTCGCCGGACCGGCCCCACTCCACCACCGTCGGGCTGAACCGCAGACCCGGCGAGCCCTTCAGGCCGAGGGCGAGCCAGTGGGTGCGGGCGAACGGCAGGGTCTCCCGCGCCCCGGCCAGCCGTGCGTCCCAGCCGGACTCCGGCAGGACCGACACGGCGTACCCCTCGCGGAGGTCAGTCATGGCCGGCCTCCTGCCGCCGGACCGCGCGGTCGGCCGCCAGCAGCGCGGCCACCAGCAGAGGTGCCGTGAGCCGTGGCTGCGGCTGCTTGGGCACGGTCAGCACACGCGGCCACAGCGAGTCGGCGCCCGCCAACGGGCCCGCGGCATAAGGCGCGTACGGCTTGAGGCGGTGCAGCGGGTAGTAGTTCCAGGTGCTCGGCACCCCGTGTTCCGCCAGTGCCCTGGCGAACAGGAAGCGCCGGCCCGGGCGGTGGAAGAGGAGCTCGATGCCGGGGCCGAGGTCGGGGTCGGAGTCCAGCGGCCGGCAGGTCGTCAGTTCCGCGGTGACCGCCGCGCGTACCCGCTGGTGCAGGGAGGCGGCCCGGTCCGCGACGCGGTCCGCGGTCCGCAGCAGCGCGGCGGCCGCCGCGGCCTCCCAGCGCGAGGGCGCGCCGAAGTCCACCGGGCCCGCCTCGGCGGGCAGATGGTCGGCCTTGGTGTGCGACCAGCCGGGTGTACGGGACTGGGCACGCGCCACCGCCGTGCGCACCGCGCCTGGGGCGTGGGAGACGAGCCGGGCGGTCACCGCCCTGCGCAGGGCGGCGAGTCCGCCTCCGGAGCGCAGCCCGTTCTCACCGGTGCCCGGCGCCGAGGTGAGCAGCGCGCCCCCGCCGAGCCCGCCCAGCTGCTTGCCCTCGCCGAAGCTGAGCACGACCGGGCAGGAGGTGCCGCGGAAGCGGCGCAGCACTCTCGGCGAGAGGCCCGCCTGCGCGAGGTCCAGCAGGACGACGCCGCCGCGTTCGGTGATCCGTGCCGCGTGGGCACGCCATTCGTCGAGGCCGAGCCCGTTGGTGAGGATCACCGCGCGGCCGTCGAGGTCGGCCGAGGTGTACGCCGGGCCCGTCACCGGGTCGGTGTCCACCAGGACCGGCCGGGCGCCCGCCGCGAGGACGGCGTCGGCCACGGCGGGGCAGTTGAACGTGGAGAGCACGACCTCGCGGGCGCCGGTGTGCTGCACGGCGTGGGCGAGCGCGGCGCGCCCGGTCGCGGCGAGGAGACACCGGTCGCGTCCGGCGTGCTCACGCAGCAGGCCGGCCAGGCCCGTCAGGGTGTGTCGCGGCCGGGCCGCCGCGCGCAGCGTCGCGGCGAGGCGGCCGGCCGTCATACGGGACGGGTGGAGGTAGCCGGCCGGGCGGTGCGGCACGGGCGCGTACCACAGGTCGGACGTCTCCGACTGGTCGAGTATCACGACGCCGCCGCACCCGCCGGCGCGGTGTTCCCCCGCGGCCAGTCGGTGCGCTCCAGGCGCAGGGGCATGACGCCGCTGCCGCCGCGCACCCATTCGACGGTCTCCCGCAGCCCCGCCTTGAAGTCACGGCGCGGCTCGTAGCCGAGCAGGGTGCGGGCCTTGGTGAGGTCGGGCCTGCGCGATCGGATGTCCGGGCCGGTGTGCGGGACGTACCGGACCTCGGCGCCGGTGCCGCTCAGCTCGGCGGTGAGGCGGCCCAGTTCGCTCATGGTCAGGTCGTTGGTGTCGTCGCCGATGTTGAAGGCCTCGCCGGCGGCGGCCGGCGTGTGCAGGGTGCTGACGAGTCCGAAGGCGAAGTCCTCGGCGTGGCACCAGGCCCGCGACTGGGAGCCGTCGCCGTGCACGGTGACCGGCTCTCCGGCGACCGCCCGCGCGGCGAGCGCGCCGACGGCGTAGGAGCCGGTCCGCAGCGGGCCGTACACGTTGAACGGCCGGACGATCGCGAAGGGGAGGCCGTCCTCGGTGCCGCAGGCGGCGGTCATGGACTCGGCGGTGACCTTGCTGACGGCGTAGGACCAGCGCGGGTCGCCGACGGCGACCGACAGCCACTCGCTCTCCTTGGCGCCCTTGGCGTCGCCGCCGTACACCTCGCTGGTGCTCAGCAGCACGAAGCGGCTCAGGTGCGACTGGCGCACGGCGTAGTCCAGGGCGACGGCGGTGCCGTCGACGTTGACGCGCAGGGTCTCACGGGGTGAAGCGCGGACCTTGTTCACGCCGAGGAGCGCGGCGGCGTGGACGACATGGTCGACCTCGCCGAACCGGTCGAGGGAGCCGCGTTCGGTGATGTCGGCCGTGCCGGTCTCGACGGAGGGGTCGTCGAGCAGGCCGGACAGGGAGGCCGGTGTGCCGTCGGGCTCGCGGTTGTCGACCAGGACCACGCGGTGGCCCGAGCGGAGCAGGCCCGCGGCGACCCAGGTCGACAGGAAGCCGAAGCCGCCCGTGATCAGCGTGCGCGGCGCCGTGTGCTGGTTGCTCATGACCTTCCCCTTGCTCGTCGAGTCGATCCGTGCACGGTCTCGGTGACCGCGTCGACGACCCGGTCGCAGTCGGCGTCGGTCATGCCGCGCCACAGCGGGAGCGAGACCAGCCCCGCGAAGGCGGTGTCGACGGTGGTGAGCGGCGTCCTGAGCCGGGGCGGGACGTCCGCGAAGGCGGGCAGCCGGTGCAGGGGCGTGTAGTGGACCTGGCAGCGGATGCGGCGGTCGAGGAAGCCGGCCAGCAGGTCCTTCTTGGCCAGGCCGAGGGCGGCCACGTCGAAGACGACGGGGAACAGGTGGTGGGCCGACCCGGGGCGTCTGCGGGGTGGTACGACGCGGACGTACGGCAGGCCGTCCAGGGCCTCGTGGTACCGGTCGGCCAGCCTGGCCCGTTCGCGCCGGGACTCCTCGGCCCGGTGGGCCTGGGCCACGCCGACGGCGGCGTTGAACTCCGACAGGCGCAGGTTCATGCCGGGCCGCTCGATGGTGTAGGGCCAGGGACCGAGGTCGCCGTCGTGGGCGTCGACCGGCCGCATGTCGTGGTTGCGCAGCCGCCGCAGCTCGTCCAGCAGCACGGGGTCCGCGGTGCTGACGGCGCCGCCCTCGCCGGCCGCGACGGGCTTGGTCGGGTGGAAGCTGAAGCAGGCGGCGCGGGAGCCCGGCCAGGACCCGATGGGCAAAGTGCCGTCGTAGGTGCCGCCGACGGCGTGGCAGGCGTCCTCGACGAGGTCGGCGCCGTAGCGGTCGCACAGCGAGGACAGCGCGGGCATGTCGGCGCCGTGCCCGGCGTAGTGCACGGGCAGGACGACGATCCGGGCGTAGTCGCGGTGCACGCGGTCCAGGAGTTCAGCGAGCCGGACCGGGCAGAGGGTGAGGTCGTCCGCGGTCACGTCGGCCACGGCGACGTCCCAGCCGAGCAGCCGGGCCGAGGCCGCGGCGGCGGCGAAGTTCAGGGCCGGGGTGATCAGCAGCCGGGGCCCGGTCGCCTGGCGTCCGAGGACGTGCAGCACGGCGTGCAGGGCGGCGGTGCCGCTCGACAGGGTCACGGTGGGGGCGCCGGTGATCCGGCCCAGGGCCTCCTCGAACCGGGCGACCTGGCCGCCGTTGGTCCAGAAGCCGGACTCCAGGGCCGTCATGAGGGCGGAGGCCTCGTCGGCGTCCCAGTAGGGGCGCGCGTAGGGGAGGTCGGAGTCGGTCACCGCTCGCTCCCCGAACAGTCGACGAGCGCGGCGAGCCGGGGGTCGCCCGCCAGCCAGTCGCGGGTCTTCCAGCAGTTCTTGCGGCCCTCGTAGTCGTCCTCCTGCACCTCGAGGACGACCCCGGGTGTCCGGCCCTCGGCGCACGCCGCGCCGAGGGCGGCCTCGACCGCCGCGGCGAGCATCCCTGCGAGCAGGTCCTGGCCGATCGAGCCGTCCTGCGGCGGTACGCCCTCGGTGCACTGCTCCGGCCAGCCGGGCATGGCGTGACCGGCGAACGAGGCGAAGTGGACGTGCTTGACGGGCAGTCGGGGCAGCTCGTACGGCCCCACGGGCACGGGCCGTCGCTCCAGGCGGGCGATCGCGCTCAGCGTGGAGTACGACACGGCCCAGTGGCACACGTCCCAGGTGACGCCGATCCGCTCCGAGCCCAGCTCGGCGAGCGGGCCGAAGTCCTCCGGTGTGACGAATACGGAGTCGAAGTCGATGCCCTGCGCGCCGATGACCGGCAGGTTCTCGACGCCGATCCAGACCGGGACGCCGGCCAGGTCCTCGTCCAGCCGGGCGAGCTTCTCGACGGCCTTCGCACGGGCGCCCGCGAGGTCGAACCCGGGCCAGTCGGCCAGTTCCACGAACTGGTTGGCGTGCAGGACGACACCCTGCGCGCCGGTGTCGGCGGCCAGTTCGCAGAACCGGCGCAGCCGGTCGTAGACCACCCGGTCGGCGACCCAGTCGGCGTTCTCCGTCGGGAAGTGCAGGGTCAGTTCGCGGGCGATCCGGCGGGCGTGGCGGAGGTTGCCGTCGAGCACGCGCCACTGGTCCTCGTGCTCGAGGTCGCCGCCGTCGAAGACGTACGCCTCCAGGCCGCCGAGTTCGCGGGCCCAGCGCCGGTCGATCTGGCCGCGGCGCGTGCCGTCGAAGGTCAGGCGCAGACTGGCGTTCACAGCTGCTCGACCTCCGGTGCGCCGATCACGCCGCGGCAGTCGAAGACGAGGCGGGAGGAGGCGAGGACGGTCTCGTAGTCGATCTCGTCGTGGTCGGTGACCAGCAGGACGGCGTCGGCGTCCCGGCACTCCTCCGCGGTCAGCTCGACCGCGGTGAAGGTGTCGGCGGCCATGTCGATGCCGAGCCAGGGGTCGGTGACCTTCACCGTGGTGCCCATGCTGACGAGTTCGGCGCCGATCGCGAAGGCGGGCGAGTTGCGTGAGTCGGCGACCCCGGCCTTGAACGCGACGCCGAGGATGAGCACGGTCGCGCCCTGGAGGGTCTTGCCCCGTTGTTCGAGCGACAGGGCGAGCCGGCGCATCACATGGCGCGGCATCGACTCGTTGATCTCGGCGGCGGCGGCGAGTAGTTCGCTCTTGTGTCCCGCGGAGTTCAGCGCGTGGCTGAGGTAGTGCACGTTGTTGGGCAGGCAGTGTCCGCCGACGCCGGGCCCGTGGTGGAACGGCATGAACCCGTACGGCTTGGTGGACGCCGCGGAGACGACCTCGCGCAGGCTGATGTCCATCTCCGAGGTGGCCTTGCTGAGTTCGTTGACGAAGGCGATGTTGAGGTAGCGGAAGGTGTTCTCGAGGAGCTTGGTGAACTCCGCCACCTCGCAGCTGGTGACCGGCACGACCTCCTTGAAGACCGAGCCGTAGAAGTTCCGGACCAGTTCGAGCGCCTTGTCGTCCAGGCCGGAGACCAGTTTGGGTATGTCGCACAGCTCGATGTCGCGGCCCGGGTCGACCCGGTCGGGGCTGTAGGCGAAGAACACGTCCGTGCCCGACCTCAGGCCCGACAGCTTCTCGAACAGCGGCGCGATGTGGTCGCGGGTCGCCCTCGGGTAGACCGTGGACTCGATCACGATCAGGACGCCGGGCCGGGCGACCTCGGCGATCTGGGCCAGCGCCCGGTCCACATGGACGAGATCGGGCAGCTTGTCCTCGGTCAGCGGCGTGGGCACGGAGATCACGTAGACGTCGACCTCCGGCACCTCGGCCAGGTCCGGCACCGGCAGGTAGCGCCCGTTCCCGGTCTCCGTGCGCAGTTCGTCGTCGGTGACGTCGCCGATGTACGACCGGCAGGCCCGCAGGGACTCGAACCGGTCCGGGTTCGTCTCGACCCCGTACAGGGTGTGGCCCGAGGACGCCATGGCGATGGAGAGCGGCAGACCCACAAAGCCCTGACCGATGGCCGCAACTCGCATGTTCCCCCCTTTCATCGTGGTTTCCGTCCGCCTCGGGGCATGCCGAGGGCACCGTCCGGCATGGACTGGGCGTTGTCGGTGTCAGGCCGTGCTCAGTCGTGCGCCGCTTCCCCTTCGAAGATCGGCAGTTCGGTGGTGGCGACCCGCAGGGAACGCCGGTTGAACCATTCGGCCGCGGCCACGGAGCCCAGCGCCGCCACCGCGGTGACGCCGGCCGCCGTCCGTGCGAGGCGGGAGCGGGAGCGCCGTGCCGTGAGCGCGGCGACGGCACCGCCGGTGATGCCGAACCGGGTCAGTACGCCCGTCAGCGCGAGGGAGCCGACCGCCTCCTCGACATGGCCGCGCAGGCCGAGCCGGGAGTCGTCGCGGTAGCTCTTGGGCTTGACGTAGTTCACCGTGCGCATGCCGAGCCCGAGGGCGGCCATGATCGCGCCGACGTTGCCCTTGGTGAAGGTGAGCCGGCCGAGCCTGCGGGCGACGTCCTGGCGCATGACGAAGAAGGAGCTGGCGCCGTGCGGGATGGGGTGCCTGCCGAAGGTCGTCTCCAGGAAGTAGAAGACGGCCTGTCCGACCAGCAGCCGTGCCGGGTCGTCGCGCTTGCGGGTCGAGGTCACCCCGAACACCGCGGCGACCTCGGGCCCGGCCTGGTCCAGTGCGGCCACGAGCTGCGGCACGATCTCCGGCGGGGTCTGCATGTCGGCGTCCAGGACGCACACCACGTCACCGCGCGCCGCGATCATCCCGGCCTTGCTGGAGGCGGGCTGTCCGCAGTTGGGGCGCAGCTGCACCCAGCGGAACTCCGGTGTGGTGGCCCGCAGTTCGGCGAGGACGCGCGCGGTGGAGTCCGAGCTGCCGTCGTCTACCGCGAGCACCTCGAAGGAGCGGCCCCAGTTCTTGCCGACGGTCACGGCCCGCTCCACGGCCTCCCGGGCGATGTCCTCCTCGTTGTACATGGGGATGACGAAGCTCAGGTCCACTCGGTCGGCCGGCTCGCCTCGGTGCGCGTTGGGTTCGTGGCTCATGGTGTCCCTACAGTCGTGAGTCGGACGGCCGGCCGTCAGCGGGCCCGCTTGAAACTGATCATCATCTGGGCGGTGGGGGCGAACCGGGCCCGCAGGAAGTCGACGACGGCGAAGAACGCGGTCAGCGGCTCGTACACGACGTTCGTGTAGGCGGGCTTCTGCGGGGTGACCTTGATCCAGCCGCGGTCGCTCAGCCACGCCATCACACTGATCGCCCACTGGGGCGCGCCCTGTGTGTAGTAGCTGTCCGACTTCCGCAGCCCCACCTCGGCGCCCAGGCGGTCGAGTCCGGGCTCGGTGAAGAGCACGAAGTGCCGGGGGCAGTGCAGTCCGCCCCAGTTGCGATGGCGGAACAGCCTGGCGTCGACGGTGTCGGTGTTCGGAGTCTTCATCAGCAGGACACCGTGCTCCGAGAGCAGGCCGTTCATCGCCTCCATGACCCTGCGCGGGTCGGGCACGTGCTCGATGATGCTCATCATCAGGATCAGGTCGAACGGCTCGTCCGACTTGAACTCCTCGATGGGCATGCAGTGGTAGACGTGCCCGGCGGCCTCGGCGATCGGCGCGGCGGCCTCCTGGAGGTCGACCTCGTGGGTCTCGGTGACCCGCTTGTCCACGCCGCGCACGGTGGTCAGCAGCCAGCCGGAGCCGCCCCCCACGTCGAGAACCCGGAGCTTTCTACCCGGAATTCCTTTGAGCACCTTCTTGAGCATACGGCCGTCGAGCCGCTCCTTGATGCGCTCGGTGAAGGTGGTCGATTCCGCGATACCGCCGTAGGAGTAATAGTTCGGCGGGTAGATCTCGTCGAGGCGGTCGGCCGGCGGGGAATCCAGATATACGGCCGTGCAGGAGGGGCAGCGGGCGTAACTGTATTCCTGGTCGCTGGTGAAGTATTCCTTGTCGTACGCCTTGCCGAACAATTCGACCGAGGTCTCCCCGCAAATGGGGCAGGCCATCAACTTCTCAGCCACGACGAGCCTCCAGTATCAGCGCTCTGACAGCCGTTCCGTATCCGATACGACTGGCCTCCATCTCCGCCGCGAGGGGTGTGCGGGCGAAGAACTCTTCCATCTCCGCGAATCGGGTGTACGAGATCGCGGGGTCCCAGTGGTGCAGCAGATGCTGGTTGAATCCCGCGGCCCCGAAAGTGCGCGCCAGCGGCCCGGTACCGAAGAGGCGGTTCACCGGCCCGTGGAGCTCCACCGAGAAGTCGGTGTCGCAGGGGGCGTCGAGATGGCGGTGCTCGACGATCGTCCGCACGGTCGCCAGCAGCGGGAACACCGTCGCGACCGCGATGATCCAGGTGAGGGCGGCGAGCTCGGCCCCGCCGAGGAACAGGCCGGCCACGAGGCCCGCGTGGACGGCGAACGAGCGCAGGGAGGCCAGTACGCCGCTGGAGGTCCGGGTGGACCTCGCCCGGCTCTCGCCGCGCTTCTCGCTCTGCTCGCGTTTGCGCAGCAGGACCTCCAGCACATGGACGCCGGTCACCGCCTTCAGCATGTTGAGCACGGAAAGACACAGGTGGTAGGTGGTCTCCGTGTCCTCGTGGTCGCCGAGGTGGGCGTGGTGCGCCATGTGGGTGAAGCGGTAGTTGACGGTCGTGGAGCCGTAGAGGAGCCAGACGAACCAGTCGCCGAGGCGGTCGTTCGTCCTGCGCCTCGGCGCGAGGTTGGTGTGGGCCGCCTCGTGGCCGAAGAGGAACAGGGAGTGCAGCCAGTAGCCGGTCCAGCAGGCCGCGGCCGCGACCAGCGCCGCCGTCGTCCAGGCCGGCCCTCGCGGGGTGGCGGCGACGGCCAGGACGCCGAGGGCGAGGAACGCGTAGCAGAGCCCGATGTCCCGCCACACGACGCCGTAGCGCGGCTTCAGCTCCTTGCGGAAGTCCACCCAGCGCACCCCGTCATAGGTGACGATCGACGGCAAGTGCGGCGAGCCCGGATTACCCTTCCCCCGCGCCCCGCCCTTGACTGATTCCATAACCACCCGCCCCCGCGTTGTGTCGTAGGACCGTCCACCGGTTCACCGGAGGATCCGCTCACGCCGATTCGTTGATTTTTGACACAGGTGTGCCTTTCAAGGCGTACGAATTCGATTTCTCACACACCGGGGAAACCGGTCACCTCGGGCAACAGCCATGGATCGCGGCTCGATCCGTGGCACACCGGGCGATGGCGGTGAGTATCTCCATCCCGTCGGCGGCGAATCCGGAAGGTCGGGTCCGGTTTCGCGACGACGCACTATTGAACGTTTTTCCAGAGCCTCCCCGTCGATGCTCCGCGCCTCGGGACGGCCCCAGTAGAGCACACTCCAAGAGCGAGAGAAAAGATTTACCGGGCGCTTTCCTGTTCACTGTCCAACTGATCTTGCCCCGGACCGGGCGGCGTATGGGGGCCGGACCGGGCGACTTACCGACAGAAAGGCATTCCCGGATTTCCGGGACTCGCGGTTCCGCTTTCCGCCCTGACTGGGAGAACGGCTACGGTGACTACCCGTAGCCGTCCGACGAGCAAGTGCACCGGCGAAGGAGAACCATGATCCGACCAGCCACAGCCAGGGAGCTGCCGCTCCTGCAGGACATCGAGCGGGCCGCCGGCAAGTGCTTCGCCGACATCGGCATGGTCGCCGTCGCCGAGGACGAACCGCCGTCGCTCAAGGTACTGGGTGAGTACCAGGAGGGGGGCCGCGCATGGGTCTGGGCGGACGGTGACGACCTGCCGGTGGCCTACCTGATCGCGGACCTGGTCGACGGCAGCGGCCACGTCGAGCAGGTGTCGGTCCACCCCGACCACGCCGGCCGGCGCATCGGCCGCGACCTCATCGGCCACGCGGCCGACTGGGCCAGGGCCCAGGGCGCCCCGGCACTGACCCTGACCACGTTCACCGAGGTCGTGTGGAACGGGCCGTACTACGAGAAGCTCGGCTTCCGCCTTCTCCCCGAGGCGGAACTGACGCCCGGACTGCGGGAGATCAGGGCCGCGGAGGCCGCGCACGGGCTGGACCGGTGGCCGAGGGCCTGTATGCGCAAGGAGCTGTGAACGACTGCCCAGGCCCGTCGGCAGCCGGAGCGTCAGAGACGCGTCAGCACCCGTCAGAAACGGTCGGTGGTAGGCCGGTCGGAAGGACATGACGGTCGGGCCGGACCCGGGCGGTGCCGGACCGCACCAGGTCACGGGGCGCGCCATCAGCGAGGTGCGGGCGGGATGACGCGTCAGCGGCATGTCAGCGAGGTGCCGTCGGGGCGGCATGTCAGCGGCGTGCCGACCCGCGGGCGGCCCGCACGTCGGGGCGGCATGTCAGCGGCATGCCGGCCTGCGGACGGCCCGCCCGGGGGATGTCCCGCGGGCGGCCCGCCCGGCGGTGACGGCCCGGCCCTCGGGCGGCCCGCCCCTCACCCCCCGGCGAGCGGGTTCGCCAGCGGCCGGTAGCGCGCGTCGGCCCCGTCGGCGCCGGTCCAGCGCAGCAGCAGGTTCGTCTTGCCGGGCAGGGTGGGCGAGGCGAGCAGCGCGGCCGCCTCCGGCAGGTCGTGCCGGGCGAGTTCACGGCGTACGGCGGGCCACGGGTCGAGGCCGGGTGCGCGCTCGGCGAGCGCGGCGGCCATCTCCATCAGGTGGTTGACGACCAGGCAGTACACGAGGCGCTCCCAGCCCGCCGCGCGGTCCACGTCGGACAGCACCTTCACCCCCTCGGCGTCCCGGAACAGGGCCTGCACCGGGGTGCCGTGGGCGTCCACGGCGACGAGCGTGTTCTGCAGGTGCGCCTCGACGACCACCCCGTGGTCCGCGAAGGCCGCCAGGGCCGGGGGCACGACGGCCCGCAGATAGGCCTCCCACCAGGCGGCCGGGTCCGCGGCGCGGTCCAGCGGACTGCCGTCGAAGCCCTCCACCAGACCGGCGCAGAGCACCGGTTCCGTGCCGGGCGGCAGACGGCCGGTGAAGCCCTCGCGGACCAGGACGGCGAGTTCCTCGAAGGCGAACCGGGCGGTGCGGTAGCCGAGGTCGCCGAGCCAGGCGGCGTTCCCCGGGGCGGCCGTGAAGGCCTGCGCGGTGGCCTCGTCGGTGCGGCGCAGCTTCAGCAGGTCGTGGCGCCACAGCCGGCGGACGTCGTTGGTGATGCGCACGTCCAGGCTGAACTTGAGGAACAGGTCCCGCTCGGGCGTGTACAGCGTGCGGATCGCCGCCGTCGGCCACAGCGGGAAACCGGTCGTGCCGAGCCGGACGAGGCGCCCGTCGGCGAAGGCCGGGGCCAGTTCCCTTCCCGTCAGGTCGAGTTGCCAGGGGTGCGCGGGCAGCAGCCGGTAGCCGGGCGGGGCCTCGCCGAGCGCGTCCAGCGCCGAGGTGTCGCCCTCCTCCGCGACCTCGTCCTCGCGCAGCCCGAGCAGCACCACGGGGAAGCGGGCGTAGGCCTCCGGCGCGTAGGGCAGCCAGGCGCTCGCGGGGCCGCCGCCGCGCGCCTTGGGGGCGGGGTGGTGGGGGTGGCCGGTGACCAGGGACTGCTCGGAGCGCAGATAGAGGCCGCGCGGCGGGGTGGCACGGGCGCGGGCGGCGAGGATCGCGGCGACCGCGTCGCGGCTGGCGGCGATCTCCGCGGGCAGTTCGTGGCTGGAGCGGCCGGTGTGCGCGGTCAGCTCCTCGACGACGAGCTTCACCAGCTCGGCGTGGTCCAGGGAACGCCAGCCGCCGTCCGCGCGGACCTGCGCGTCGGCGGGCCGCCGGGTGCCGCGCACCCGCAGCAGCCGGCCGCCCGGCAGCCGGTGCACGGACCACTCCCCGTCCCGCTCCAGCGGCCGCGCCACCTCCCGCAGCAGGCAGTTGAGGAGCGGCGCGGCCGCGACGGCGTCGGCGCGCGCGGCGACGCCGTCGCGGTGCGCGGCGTCGTCCGGCGCGGTGCCGTCGGCGGCTGCGGCGTCGTCACCGGCGGGCGGGGGCAGGTCATGCACGCGATCCACTCGTTCTCTGCGGTCGGTTCGGGCGGGAACGATCAGTATCTCCTTCGTCACGCCCCGGCGTGACCGTCGTACGCTCTCACTCCCGTACCCGAGGAGCCCGACGTGCACCGATCCCTGACCGCCGAGCCCGCGGCGGCCGCCGAGCTGGCCGTCGTACGGCCCGACCTGCTGGGCCGGTTCACGGCCGCACTGCCGGGTGCGCGTGCCGCGGTGCTGACCCGGCTGTGGCGCGGGCTCGCGTACGACCCGCTGCCGTGGGTGGAGCGCCGCGAGCAGGACCCGGACGGGCTGACCCTGCGGCTGCGCGACGGCCGGCCGCTGCGCGGCCCGGTGCCCGACCCGTACGCCACCGACGCGTATGTCACCGTCGTACGGCTGGACGAGCGGGAGTACGGCGATCCGGCGCTGCTGATGGACGCGCTGGCGGTCCCGGACGGGGCCGGTCTGGCGACGGAACTCGACCACAGCGCGGTGTCGCTGGCGCTGTCCCGGGCCAACCGGGCCCAGTACGGCCCCGGTTGGCCGGTGCACGGCTGGGAGTGGGAGCGGCGGGTGGTGGACGGGCACCCGTATCACCCCAACTGCCGTTCCCGGCCCGGGTTCTCGGTGGCCGATCAGCTGGCGTACGCGCCAGAGCACGGCCAGGTGGTGCGGCTCGGGCTGGTGCCGGCCGCCGCGGAGCGGTGTCTGGTGTCGGGCGAGTGGCCCACCGAACTGCGGGACGGCGGGCGGCTGCTGATCCCGGTGCATCCCTGGCAGGCCGGGCATGTGCTGAAGCAGACGCCGGGGCAGGGTCCAGAGGCGCGGCCACTGATGTCGTTGCGCACCCTGGAGATCCCCGGCGGGCCACATGTGAAGACCGCGCTCAGCGCGCGGCTGACGTCCTCGGTGCGGGACATCTCGGTGGGCTCGGTGGTCGCGTCGGCGGCGCTGTCGGAGTTCGGCGAGTCGCTCGCGGCACGCTCGGACGGGCTGCTGCACGTCACCCGAACGCTGGGCGCGGCCACGGCCGGCTCGCCCGAACTGGCCGCGATGCTGCGGGAGTCGCCGTCGGTGTACGCGGCCGGGGACGAGCGGGTGGTGCCGGTGGCCGCGCTGCCCGCCACCGGTCTGCCGGACGACCCGCAGTGGTCGGCGCGGTTCGCGCGGCTGGCGCTCACGGTGGGGCTGCGGCTGCTCCGGCTGGGCGTGGCGCTGGAGGCGCACGGGCAGAACCTGCTGGTCGTCCTGTCCGCGGCGGGGGCTCCGCTGCGGCTGGTGTACCGCGATCTGGCCGACATCCGGGTGAGCCCGGAACGCCTGGCCCGGCACGGGGTTCCGCTGCCCGGGGGGATGCCCGGGCGGATTCTCACCGACGAGGTGCCGGACCTGCGCCGCAAGCTGTTCGGTTCGCTGGTCGCGGGCGCGCTGGCGGGGACGACGGGTTCGGGGCGGGCGCTGGGCGCGGCCCTCGGCGAGGCGGTACGGGATCTGCCGCGCACGCCGGATCTCGACGCGCTGACGGGTGGGCCGCTGCCCGCCAAGGCGTTGACGCTGATGCGGCTGTCACCGGGTACGCCGGGCGATCAGTGGACGAACCTGCCGAATCCGCTGGGCTGACGGCGGGGCGAGGAGCGGCCGAGAGGAGCCGCCCCGTCTCAGGGCCGGACCCCGCTTTGAAGATCGTCACCCGGGCTCAATAGGATCCGCCGATGATCACAAGAAAACGGCTGGCGGCAGGAGTCTGCGTCCTGTTCGCCGCCCTGGCCGCCGGGATCGCGGTCCCGTCCGGGGCCGTCGCCGACGAGACCACGGCCCTCGCGCCCAAGGTGAATCTGGTCCTCGACGTCAGCGGCTCGATGCGGGCCCGGGACATCGACGGCCAGTCGCGGATGGCCGCGGCGAAGCAGGCCTTCAACGAGGTCCTCGACGCCACGCCGGAGGAGGTGCTGCTGGGTATCCGCACCCTCGGCGCCAACTACCCGGGCGACGACCAGAAGACGGGCTGCAAGGACACCGCGCAGCTCTACCCGGTCGGGCCGCTGGACCGGACCGAGGCCAAGACGGCGGTGGCGACCCTCACGCCCACCGGCTGGACCCCGATCGGCCCTGCGCTGCTGAAGGCGGCCGACGACCTCGAGGGCGGCTCCGGCTCCAAGCGCATCGTGCTGATCAGCGACGGCGAGGACACCTGCGCCCCGCTGGACCCGTGCGAGGTCGCCCGGCAGATAGCCGCCCGCGGCATCGGCCTGACCATCGACACGCTGGGCCTGGTGCCCAACGCCAAGATGCGCCAGCAGCTCAGCTGTATCGCCGAGGCCACGGGCGGCACCTACTCCTCCGTCGAGCACACCGACGAACTCACCGACAAGGTCAACCAGTTGGTGGACCGGGCGGCCGATCCGGTGGTCACGCCGGTGGCCACCGAGGGCGCCGAGGCGTGCGCGAAGGCGCCCGTGCTGAAGTCCGGCCTCTACACCGACCGGGCGGAGTTCGGGCAGCAGCGCTGGTACCGGGTGGACGTGGAGCCGGGCAAGGAGCTGCGCGTCTCGGCGAGCGTGGCCGCCGACCGGGCCGTCGCCCCGTCCTACGGTGTGCTGCTGCGGGCGGTGACCGTGCACGGCCGGGAGATCGTGCGCGGCGAGGCGTCGGGCAACGGCCGTACGGACGTGATCTCGACGGGTCTGCGCTATCCGAAGACGGAGGGCGACGAGGAGGACGCGCCGGCCGAGGGCGTCTGCGTCCAGGTGACGCACTCCTTCGCCGCGGCGGCCGGTGTGGAGACCACGCCCGGTCTGCCGCTGGAACTGACCGTGGACGTCGTCGACGGCCCCGGTGACTCCGACGACGTGGCCTCCTTCGGTCTCGGGCGCGGCTGGTGGCTGCTGGGCGCGCTGATCCTGACCGGGTTCGTGGCCGGTCTGCTGTGGGGCTGGCTGTCGCGCTGGCGGGTCGCGGTCTGGAGGACCAACTGATGCGTTTCACGAGGATGTTCGGCACGGCCCTGCTGATGCTGGGCCTGGCCGCCGCGCCCGCCGCGGCGGACTCCACCCCGTCGGCCAGCCCGTCCGGGGACAGCGGCGCGCCCACCGAGGCGGGTACGTCGTTCCGTACGGCGGCCGAGATCGACCAGGGCCAGACGGCCACGGCGAACGGCTCCACGGGTGACTTCCTGTACTGGTCCTTCCCGGCGGACGCCGGTCAGCGGCCGGAGGTCCGGGCGACGGTGAAGCTCCCCGAGGCGCACACCGGCGAGACCTGGCAGGTGGAGGTCTACGACGGGCTGCGCCGCCGCCAGGCGTGCCAGTACGGCAAGCAGACGCGGACGGCCGCGCCGGGCACGGCCTCGGTCGAACTGGCCTGTGTGATGCGGACCGTGCGCGCCTGGTCGGAGCCGTGGGCGAACGACCCGCTGCCGGGCACGTACTACGTCCGGCTGAGCGCCGTGGGCCTTGGTGCCGCCGACCGGGGCCTGCCGGTCGGCGCCGAGGTGCGGGTGGACGCCAAGGAGATCGGCGGCGCGGCCGCGGTGGACGGCTCGCTCGGCGAGCCGCTGGTGCCGGGCGTCGCCATGGAGGCCGCGAACTCCGCCGAGGAGGACGAGGACTCGGCCGCGGCGGTGCTGTCCGCCATCGAGCCGGAGGACGGCTGGGCCTCGGGCTGGTGGTCCGACCGCTGGGTGTGGACGGGCGTCGGCGGTGTGCTGGCCGCGCTCGCCGGCATCGGCGGCTACCGGCTGACCCGGGGTGCGGGCCGGCCGACGCACGTCCCTCCGGGAGCCTGATCCGGGAGCCCGGAGCACACCGAGGGCCCGCCGTGCGTGACGCGCACGGCGGGCCCCGCGCTTTTCTCAGCCCTCCCGCAGGGACGCGGCGATCGCCCCGTCACCGCTCACCCCGGCCTTCCCGGCCCGCACGGCCTCGGCGAGGTCCAGTTCGCCCCGTACGACGGCCAGGCAGGTCCCGGCGTCCATCTCCAGCCGCGCGTCCGGGTCGCGGGGGGCGGGCCCGTGGCCGTAGGCCGGTCCGTCCGCCGCGCCGACGTGCAGATGGAAGTCCCCCTCCTCCAGCCGCACCTCGACCAGGCCCTCGCCGTCCAGCAGTCGCAGCAGCGGCAGCGCGAACCAGTGGGCGCGGACCGCGTCCGTCGGTCTGCGCTCGGCCAGTTCGCCCTGTCCCCAGGTGCCGAGCGCGAGCAGTACCGGGAGCAGGGCGCGGCCGTGCGGGGTGAGTTCGTAGACGTGGGCCGCGCCGGGCGGCGGCAGCCGGCGCCGCGTCGTCAGACCGTCGCGCTCCATGTCCCTCAGCCGGGAGGCGAGCACGTCCGTGCTGACGCCCGGCAGGTCCGCGTGCAGGTCCGTGTAGCGGCGGGGACCGGCGAGCAGCTCACGGACGATCAGCAGGGTCCAGCGGTCGCCCACGGCGTCGAGTGCCCGGCCGGCGGAGCAGTACTGGTCGTAGCTTCGGCGAGGTGGCATGCGACGCAGTCTAGACATGTCGTTGGACTTTCCAAGTCGCCACTTGGTAAAACCAAGTAGCCACTTGGCAGAACCGTACCGGAGGGCGCAGCGCATGGAGTTCCGGCAGTCGAACAAGCTCAGCGAGGTCTGCTACGAGATCCGCGGCCCGGTCATCGAGCACGCCGACGCGCTGGAGGCGGCGGGGCACAGCGTCCTGCGCCTGAACACCGGCAACCCGGCCCTGTTCGGCTTCGAGGCGCCGGAGGAGATCCTCCAGGACATGATCCGGATGCTCCCCCGGGCCCACGGCTACACCGACTCCCGCGGTGTCCTCTCCGCCCGCCGCGCGGTCGCACAGCGCTACCAGACCCTCGGCCTGGAGGTCGGCGTCGACGACGTCTTCCTCGGCAACGGTGTCTCCGAGCTGGTCTCCATGGCCGTGCAGGCGCTGGTCGAGGACGGCGACGAGATCCTGATCCCCGCCCCGGACTTCCCGCTGTGGACGGCCGTCACGACGCTCGCCGGCGGCAAGGCGGTCCACTATCTGTGCGACGAGCTGTCCGACTGGAACCCGGACCTGGCCGACATGGAGTCGAAGATCACCGACCGCACCAAGGCGGTCGTGCTCATCAACCCCAACAACCCCACCGGCGCGGTCTATCCCAAGGAGATCGTCGAGGGCGTCCTCGACCTCGCCCGCCGGCACGGCCTGATGGTCTTCGCCGACGAGATCTACGACCAGATCCTGTACGACGACGCCGTGCACCACTCGGCCGCCGCCCTCGCCCCCGACCTGGTGGTCCTCACCTTCTGCGGTCTGTCCAAGACCTACCGGGTGGCGGGCTTCCGTTCCGGCTGGCTGGTGGTCACCGGGCCCCGCCAGCACGCCAAGGACTACCTGGAGGGCCTGACCATGCTGGCCTCCATGCGGCTGTGCGCCAACGCGCCCGCCCAGTACGCCATTCAGGCCGCGCTCGGCGGGCGGCAGTCCATCGCCGAGCTCACCGCGCCGGGCGGACGGCTGCACGAGCAGCGCGATACGGCCTGGGAGAGGCTGAACGAGATCCCGGGTGTGTCCTGCGTGAAGCCCAAGGGCGCGCTGTACGCCTTCCCCCGCCTGGACCCCAAGGTGCACAGGATCCACGACGACGAGAAGTTCGTCCTCGACCTGCTGCTGCGCGAGAAGATCCAGGTCGTCCAGGGCACCGGCTTCAACTGGCCCGCCCCCGACCACTTCCGCATCCTCACCCTGCCCCACGCGGAGGACCTGGAGGCGGCGATCGGCCGGATCGGACGCTTCCTGAGCGGATACCGGCAGTAGCGGGCGGCGCGGGTCGGGGCGGGCGCCGCGGTCGGCCAGGGCCGGCCGGGGCGGGCTGTCAGTGGTGGGCCGTACGCTGCGAAGTGTTCGGATCCTCGAAGGCACCCTGCCCGGACCCCGTCCCCGTCCCCGTTCCCGTCCTCCGGAGAGGAGCACGCCGTGAGCCGGCCGCCCACCGCCGCGCAGCGGCGTGTCATCGACGCCGCCGACCCGGTCACCGGGCGGCTGCGCGGCACCCCGGCGCAGCTCGCGGCCCTGGTGAGCCGGGGTCTGGCCTTCCGGCACCCGAGACCGCCGCACGACCATTTCCTCACCCCGGCGGGACACCGGATACGGGAGGCGGTAGCCGAGGAGAAGGCCCCGCCGCCCCTTCAGCCGCCCGCCACGGGAGGTGTGTTCGCCGCCCGGGTAGGCGGCGAGGAGGAGCCCGCCGCCGGGCCGGCCCGCCTCCGTGAGGTGCACAGCGCCTGGCAGGGGCTGCTGGAGCTGCGCCGGATGACCAACCCCGACGCGGCCGTGGACCGGCCCTGCGGCTGGGAGCGGGCGCATCTGGTGCGGGCCGCCGCGCTGGCGCTGGAGGCGGGCGGACACCCCCCGGCCGGAGCGGACGGCCCCGGCTACCGGGTGCGGGCGACGCCGCAGCCGGACGCCGTCGCCGTGCACGAACCGGACGAGAGGGCGCTGCGGGCCTGCGCCGTCACGCTGGAGCGGGCGGGCTGGCAGACGGGCGAGCACACCGAACCGCGGACCCGTGCGCGCTACCTGCTGGCCTCGCCGCGCCGGGTCTGAGCGCATGACAGGATCGTTGCAGCGCACACAGAGTGTCTGCCGCCGACGAGGGGGAACAGTGAACGAGTCAGTGAACGAGCCGTTCTCGGTGCCGGTGACCGTCCGCGGCTACGAGACCGACACCCAGGGCCACCTGAACCAGGCGGTCTATCTCAACTACGCCGAGCACGCCCGCTGGTCGCTGCTCCAGGCGGCCGGTATCCGCCAGGCCGACCTGGTGGGCCGGGGCGTCGGCCCGGTGGCGCTGGAGACGACCATCCGCTACCGCCGCGAACTGCTCGCCGGTGACGAGGTCGAGGTGACCTGCGCCTTCCTGTGGGGCGAGGGCAAGACGTTCCGGATCGCGCAGACCATCCGCAAGGCGGACGGCACCGTCGCGGCGGAGATCGAGGCCGTCGGCGGCCTGATGGACCTCGCCGCCCGCCGCCTGGTCGCCGACCCGCGCGAACACTTCAAGGAACTGGCCTCGGACCCGGCGCTGTTCGGTCTCTAGGTCCTGTCGTCGAATTCGCCAGGCGGACGGGACGTCGTCCACAGGCCTCAGGGCCCCGAGGACGACGTTCGCCCGCCGGGTCCGGTCCGCGCCGAGTACCGCGCCCGCGCGGAGAATCTCGGATGCGCGGGCCGCCGATGGCCTGCGATGCTGCGGGCCCATGGCATCACGTCGTATCAAACCGAGCCTTTACATCTCCGTCGACATCGAGGCGGACGGCCCGATCCCCGGCCCCTACTCCATGCTGAGCCTGGGCGCGGCGGTGGCCGGGACGCAGGACGCCGACGGGTTCACCGCGGCCGACCCCGAGAAGCAGACCTTCTACCGTGAACTGCGGCCCGTCAGCGAGGACTTCGTGCCCGAGGCGCTGGCGGTGAGCGGTCTCGACCGGGAGCGGCTCAGTGCCGAGGGCGCCGAACCGGCCGTCGCGCTGGCCGAGTTCAGCGACTGGGTCCACGAGGTGAGTGCCGGGGCGCAGCCGGTGATGTGCGGCTACCCGGCGTCGTACGACTGGACGTTCCTGTACTGGTACCTGATCCGTTTCACCGGCCGAAGCCCGTTCGGGCACTCGGGATGCATGGACATGAAGACCCTGTTCGCCACGAAGGCCGGGCTGCCGCTGCGGGCGGTGGTGAAGGGGACCATGCCCCGGGAACTGCTCTCACGGCGCCGCCATACGCATCACGCGCTGGACGACGCCGTGGAGCAGGCCGAGCTGTTCGCGAACCTTATGAGGTGGCCGGGGCCCGGGCCGGCGCGGGACTGAGCTCCTCGCCCGCCTCCATCGGGTGGGTGACGTCATGGGCGTCGCGGCCCCTGCCGAGGTGGTTGAGGACGAGGTTCGGCAGGACCGCCGCGACACAGCCGGTGGAGATGCCGGAGCCGAGGACGGTCCTCGCGGTCTCCGGGAAGGCGCGGTAGAACTCCGGCTCCGTGATCGGGATGATCCCGACGGCCAGGGAGACGGCCACGATCAGGACGTTGTCGTCCTTGTCCGGACCGGCCCTGACCAGCGTCCGGATGCCGCTGGAGGCGACCGGGCCGGACAGCACCACACCCGCGCCGCCGAGGACCGGGCGCGGCACGACCGCGATGGGCGAGGCGGCGACGGGGCACAGCCCCGTCAGGACCACGGTCGGCACGTCGGCTCTGACGCGGGTTTCAGGGAGGTGGTGCTCGCGGTCGTGGGGGACGGGAGACCGTCCCGGGGCGCACGCGTGCCGCACACGCCCCGGGGACGGCCGCCGTGGACCCCGCTCGGGTCCACGGCCACCGGACGGGAGCCGTCCCTCCCGGCCGGAGATCATCGACTGGTCAGCCCTGGGCGGCGATCCGTGCCAGCCGCCGCGCCTCGTCCCGGGTGGAGCGGGCGATCGCGTCCTCGTCGATGGTGAGCAGACGGCCGTTCCCGACGATCTGCGTGCCGTTCACGAAGGAGGCGGTGACCGGGGCCGCCGCGCCGAAGACCAGGGCGGTCACCGGGTCGGCGATGGAGGCGTGGGCGAGGGTGTCCAGCTTCCACAGCACCAGGTCGGCGAGCTTGCCCGGCTCCAGGGAGCCGATCTCGGCCGCGCGGCCGAGCACCTGGGCGCCGCCGTACGTCCCGAGGCGCAGCGCCTGTCGGGCGTTGAGCGCGGCCTCGCGGCGGGCGCCCAGCCGGTTGATCAGCAGGGCGTTGCGCAGCTCGGTGTGGAGTTCGCCGGACTCGTTGGAGGCGGTGCCGTCGACGCCGAGGCCCACGGGGACGCCGGCGGCGAGCATGTCGGGGACGCGGGCGATGCCCGCCGCGAGCCGGGCGTTGGAGGACGGGCAGTGGGCCACCCCGGTCCTCGTGCGGGCGAAGGCGGCGATGTCGGAGTCGTTCATATGGACGCAGTGGGCCATCCACACGTCCTCCCCGAGCCAGCCGGTGGACTCGAAGTAGTCGGTCGGGCCCATGCCGAACAGCTCGTGGCAGAACTTCTCCTCCTCCACCGTCTCCGAGCCGTGGGTGTGCATGCGCACCCCGAGGCGGCGGGCGAGTTCGGCGCCCTGCCTGAGCAGTTCGGTGGAGATGGAGAACGGGGAGCAGGGGGCGACGGCGACCTGGGTCATCGCGCCGAAGGAGGCGTCGTGGTGCTGCGCGACGGTCTCCTCGGTCGCGGTGAGGGCGCCCTCCAGGGTCTCCACGGCGAAGTCCGGCGGCAGGCCGCCGTCCTTCTCGCTGCGGTCCATGGAGCCGCGGGCGAGGGTGAAGCGGACGCCCATGTCGCGGGCGGCGCCGATGATCGCGCCGGACAGGTCGCCGGAGTTCCGCGGGTAGACGTAGTGGTGGTCCATGGCGGTGGTGACGCCGCCGCGGGCCATCATGGCCAGCGAGCCCTGCGCGGCCGCGCGGACCATCTGCTCGTCGATGCGCGCCCAGGTGGGGTAGAGGGCGACGAGCCAGTCGAAGAGGTTGTGGTCGGTGGCCAGACCGCGGGTGATCCACTGGTAGAAGTGGTGGTGGGTGTTGACCAGGCCGGGGGTGACCAGATGCCCGGTGGCGTCGATACGGCGGACGACGTTCTCCAGGCCCTCGGGGGCCCGGCCCGCGCCTAGCGACTCGATACGGTTGTCCGCGACGACGACGTGACCCGTGGCGTACTCGGTGTCGCTCGCGTCCACGGTCGCGATCGAACAGTTCTCGATGACGATGCGCTGGGCTGCTGCCATGGTTCGCCCCTTTTCACGATGGTGCGCTCGGTTGGGAGGGCACGGCAGGACCCCGGAGGATTTGAGTGCCGCGGCCGGGGGGCCGGAAGGGCCCGCCCGCCCGGCCGCGGGTGCCGAAATTCAGTTGCCGGCTTACAGGTTGGTGAAGGCCACCGGGAACGCGGTCGCCCCGCCTACAGGTTGGTGAGGTCCACCGGGATCCTCGGCTCGCAGCCGTCCCGCAGGACGGTCGCCTCGATCAGGCCGTAGGGCCGGTCGGCTGCGTAGTAGACCTCGTTGTCGTTCTTGAGGCCGAACGGCTCCAGGTCCACCAGGAAGTGGTGCTTGTTCGGCAGGGAGAAGCGGACCTCGTCTATCTCGCTGCGGTTGTTGATGATGCGCGAGCCCATCTGGTACAGCGTCTGCTGGAGCGAGAGCGAGTAGGTCTCGGCGAAGGCCTGGAGCATGTGCTTCCTCGTCTGCTCGTAGGACTTCTCCCAGTCGGGCATCTTCTGCTCGTCGTCGGTCCAGTTGAACCGCCAGCGGCCCGACACCTGGGTGGCCAGGATGCGGTCGTGTGTCTCCTTCAGGGTCGTGTACCTGTCCTTGACGTAACCCCAGAACTCGGAGTCGGTCGAGTTCATCACGACCAGGTCCTTCAGACCGGAGACGACCTCCCACGACGAGCCGTCGTAGGTGACCTGGGTGACGCGGACCTCCTGGCCCTCGCGTACGAAGGAGTGCTTGACCTCGTCGGCGCCGTTGAACCTCGAGTTGGCGTCCGAGGTCGCGATGCGCTCCCAGGAGTACTCCTCGATGCGGATGCGCGCCCGGTAGATCGGCTCCTGCGAGGTGACGAAGTGGCGGGCGAGGTGGATGCCGAACTGCTCGGCGGACTCGATCCCGTGCTCCTTGGCGAACGCGAACACCGTGTTCTTGGTGGTGTCGGTCGGCAGGACGTTGGCGTTGGAGCCGGAGTAGTGGACCTCGTCCATGTCGCCGCTCAGCGCCACGGACACGTTCAGGTCCTTGATGTGATGGGTGGCGCCGTCCCGCGTGATCTTGACGACCCGGTTCTCGGCCTTGCCGTACTGGTTCTGTCCGAGCATCACAGGCTGCCCGGGGCGGGAATTGGTGGTCATCTAGCTAGCTCCCTCGGTAAACGGAGTAGCCGAACGGGTTGAGCAGCAGCGGTACGTGATAGTGCTCCCCGGGGTTCACGGCGAAGGTGATCGCCACCTCGGGGAAGAACACGGCACCGCTGTCCCGGTTCGCGGGGGCGTCCTGCTGCGCATCGGCTTGCTTCTTCGCAGATTCCTCGAAGTACGGCTCCACCGCGAAGTCGAGCCGTACCTGGGTCGTCCCCTCCGGCAGGTCCGGAAGGTCCTTGCACCGGCCGTCGGCGTCGGTCGCGGAACCGCCGAGCGCCCGCCAGTCCGCCTGGCGCCCTGTGCGGGCGGAGAGCAGGACGGCGACGCCCTCGGCGGGGCGGCCGACGGAGGTGTCCAGGATGTGCGTGGACACGGAGGCGGTGGTGCTGGTGCTCATGCTCAGGCGTCCTCTTCGACGAGTCGGGCCAGTCGGATGCGGTTGATCTTGCCCAGCTCGGTGCGCACGGTCTCGCGCTCCCGCTCCGGCGAGTTGCCGATCCGCTCCCTGACCGCGTCGCGCATTTGCTCGCCGGTCCTCCCGGAGGCGCAGATGAGGAAGACATGGCCGAACCTCTCCTGGTACGCCAGGTTCAGTTCGAGCATCTCCGCCCTGAGCTCCTCGGACGCGCCGGCCATGCCGCGCTGCTCGCGCGCCGAGGTCGGGTCGCCGGGCTTCGGGCGGCCGATCGGCGGATGGCCGGCCATCGCCTCGGCGAGGTCCTCGGCGCCCAGCTCGGCCATGGCGGCGTCACTCGCGGCGTAGAGGTCGTCGGGGGCGGTGTACGGGCGGGCGGCGAGAAGCCGTCGCACCCACGCCGTGGAGGCGCACGCCTCGTGGAGCGCGGCGAAGGCCGCGTCCTCCCCGAGGGTGTTGAACCGGGCCAGGCCCGGCGTGGAAGTGGAAGTCACGGGAGCCTCCGTGGCCGGAGACCGGCCTTCGTGCTGAACGGGCTGCGGACAGCTAACGCCCTCCGAAACGTCACGTCAACACTTTGTTGAAAATTCCGGGTTACGGAACCGGGCCCCCCGGGCGGCCCCGGCCCCGCCCCACCGGATCGGACCTTCCCGCCCCGGACCGGGCCCCTCCGCCGATCAGGCGTCCTTGTCGCGGTTCAGATAGTTGTAGACGGTGAACCGGCTGACGCCGAGGGCGCTCGCCACCGTCTCCACACCGTGCCGTACGGCGAAGGCGCCCCGCGCCTCCAGGATCCGTACGACCTCCTGCTTGGCCTTGCGGTCCAGGTCGGCGAGCGGCTTGCCCTTCTTGCGCTCCATCGCGGCCAGGATGTGGTCCAGCGAGTCGGCGAGCTGAGGCAGCCGCACGGCGACGACGTCCGCCCCCTCCCAGGAGAGCACGACATCGTCCGGGCCCGCCTCGTCCGGCGGGACCAGGGCGCCGCCCATGGCGTCGACCAGCGGTTTCACCGCCGCGATGAAGGGCTCGTCCGTGCTCACTCGGCGCCCTCCGCGATCACGTTGACCTGGAGCGAGACCCGGGTGGCGCCCGCGTCCAGGGACTTGCGCAGCAGCGCGTCCACCGCGGCGAGCACCGCGTCGGCACCGCCCTCCGCGGTGTTGCCGAAGGGGCCGACGTCCACCGCGTCCAGCTCCGCCGCCTCGATCACCGCACGGGCGGCCAGCGCGTGCGCCGGGGCCTCGTCGAGGTCGAACGGTTCGGTCGTGAACTCCACTCTCAATCGCACGCGCACAACCTAACGCGCGGTGACGTCCCCGGCGGCCCCTCTCGCCCGACCACTCCCGCCGACCCCTCTTGACAAGCCGCGACACCCGACGGCAGTCTTCCAATAAGCAGAAAACAACTTCCGCAATACGGAATCTCGACACGGAAGGAGCGCGGCCCCCATGGGATTCGACGACCAGCGCTTCAACGTCAACCTGTCGATCCTCTTCACGGAACTGCCGCTCCTGGAGCGCCCCGCGGCCGCCGCCGCGGCCGGCTTCACCGCGGTCGAGCTGTGGTGGCCCTGGATCGACACCCCGGCCCCCGGACGGTCCGAGCTCGACGGCCTGAGGAAGGCCGTCGAGGACGCGGGCGTACAGCTCACGGGCCTGAACTTCTACGCCGGTCGGTTGCCCGGCCCGGACCGCGGCGCCCTGTCGGTGCCCGGCGAGGAGTCCGAGCGCTTCCGCGCCAACGTCGAGGTGGCGGCCGGTTTCGCCCAGTCCCTCGGCTGCACGGCCCTCAACGCCCTGTACGGCAACCGCGTCGCGGGCGTCGACCCGGCCGAGCAGGACGCGCTGGCGCTGGAGAACCTGGCGCTCGCGGCACGGGCGGCCGACCGGATCGGCGCGGTCCTGTTGATCGAGGCGCTGAACCGGCCCGAGTCGCCGGCGTACCCCCTGGTGAGCGCGCCGGCCGCGGTGGCGGTCGTGGACCGGGTCAACGAGGCCACCGGCCTCGGCAACGCCCGCTTCCTCATGGACCTCTACCACCTGGCCATGAACGGCGAGGACCTGCCCTCGGTGATCGAGGCGCACGCCGCGAAGACCGGGCACGTCCAGATCGCCGACAACCCCGGCCGCGGCGCCCCGGGCACCGGCTCACTCCCCCTCGCGGACCTGCTCGGCCGGCTCCGCAAGGCCGGTTACGACGGCTGGGTCGGCCTCGAGTACAAGCCGGGCGACCGCCCGAGCGCCGAGGCCTTCGACTGGCTGCCCGCCGAGGCCCGCGCGGCCCGCTGACCACCACCGCTTCCCAGAAAGGCCCTCACCGTGAGCAACACCCTTCCCAAGATCGCCTGGATCGGCCTCGGCATCATGGGCTCCCCCATGTCCGAGAACCTGATCAAGGCCGGGTACCAGGTCACCGGCTTCACCCTGGAGCAGGACAAGCTGGACCGGCTGGCCGCCGCCGGCGGGACCGCGGCCGGTTCGATCGCAGAGGCGGTCGCGGACGCCGATGTGATCGTCACGATGGTCCCCGCCTCCCCGCAGGTCGAGGCGATCTCCTACGGCCCCGCGGGCATCCTGGAGAACGCCCGCCCCGGCGCCCTGCTGATCGACATGTCCTCGATCACCCCGCAGACCTCCGTCGACCTGGCCGCGGCCGCCCGCGACAAGGGCGTCCGCGTCCTGGACGCCCCGGTCTCCGGCGGCGAGGCCGGTGCCGTCGAGGCCGTGCTGTCCATCATGGTGGGCGGCGCGCAGGCCGACTTCGACGAGGCCCGGCCGGTCTTCGACGCCCTCGGCCGGACCGTCGTGCTGTGCGGTCCGCACGGCTCGGGCCAGACCGTGAAGGCCGCCAACCAGCTGATCGTCGCCGTGAACATCCAGGCGTGCGCCGAGGCCGTGGTCTTCCTGGAGAAGTCGGGCGTGGACCTCAAGGCCGCGCTGGACGTCCTGAACGGCGGCCTGGCGGGCTCGACCGTGCTGACGCGCAAGAAGGACAACTTCCTCGCCCGCGACTTCAGGCCGGGCTTCCGGATCGACCTGCACCACAAGGACATGGGCATCGTCACCGACGCCGCCCGCAACGTCGGCGCGGCCCTGCCGGTCGGCGCGGTCGTCGCCCAGCTCGTGGCGTCGCTGCGCGCCCAGGGCGACGGCGGACTGGACCACTCGGCCCTGCTCCGGGCCGTCGAGCGCCTGTCCGGCGCCCAGGTCTGACCGGCGCCCGACCCCAGACTTCCGGGCGGCGCCGCCGCCGACACCTGTCCTGTCGCGCCCAGGCGGGGGCGCCGCCCGGAATCAGAACCCCGCTCACTTCCACGCCGCCGATCCCGAGTACGGGCGACGGGTGGAGGAGGCGGTCCGCGCGCTGCGCGAGGACCGACCTCGACAGACCGCGTCCGGGCCTCGACGGGAGGTCGGGTTCGGGCGCACGGCCCGCGGCGCCGGTGATCCGGATGAGGGGTGATCGCCGGTGGTGCGGGCGGGGCGTGGGCCGCGGCGGAGTGCGAGCCAGTGCGGTGGTGAGGGTGCGGGTGTCTCCTCTTGACCTGAGGGAGGAGGGGCCCGGAGCCGTCGCACCCGTCGCGGTCCCGGTTCTTGCCCACCAGACTCCGTCCGGCGGCGCGAATGTCCTGTCGCGCCCAGCCTCGTGCCGTCGGGCGGCCATATCTCTCCGAACGCGCCGGCGGCCCCCGCCTCCGGCGCGTTCAGCCGTCCCCCGAACCGGCACCACCCCCGGCCCCGGGCCGCTCGCCCCCTTCGCGCAGTTCCCCACGCCCCTTGAGAACCGGGTGCCTTCCGCCGTCCTTCGAGTGCGGGCCGTCCCCTGTTGCTCGCGCAGTTCCCCGCGCCCCTATGGGCCGCGGTGGGTTGTTCCCTCGGAGCAGGTGTGGGGCGCTGCCCGCCGGCACCCGGCAACGGCGAGAACCCCACTCAGGGGCGCGGGGAACTGCGCGAACAGCCCACCACAGCCCGCACACGACAGGCGGCCGTCACCCACCCGAAGGGGCGCGGGGAACTGCGCGAGAACCCACCACCACCCGCGCACAACGAACGACAGCCACCCCGCCCGAAGGGGCGCGGGGAACTGCGCGAGAACCCATCACAGCCCGCGCACGACGTACGACGGCCACGCACCCGAAAGGGCCGCGGCGCGCGGTCGCGCCGTGGGGGGTGGCGGGGGAAGCTGGAGGCATGGCGCGCCACCCACGACCCCCGCACCCGCACGTCGTGGTGCACCCCCCGGCCCTCGACGGCTCCCGGAGGGTCACCGCCGACGACCACCCCCTCGGAGTCGCCTCACACCTCGACGACGTCGTCGAGATCCTGCGGCTCGCCGACCTGGACCGGATCGAGGTCGAGGAGGAGGACTTCATCGAGTGGCAGGGCGGCGGCCCGGAGGACTGGCCGGGACTGTCCGAGCACGACGTCCCGTAGACACGGCGAAGCAGACACGTCGAAGGGCCCGCGCGAAACCGCGCGGGCCCTTCGACGCGGCCAGGTGGTCAGACGTCAGACCTTCAGGGGCCTGATCGCCGTCGGCGCGTGCCCCGGCTCCGTGGCGACGTCCTCGAACTCCACGACATTGCCGATGTCGTTCGTGCCGGACATGGAGATGTTGGTGACCCGCTCCAGGATCGCCTCGACGACCACCGGCACCCGGTACTCGGCGGCGAGCTTCTTGGCCTCCTCGAAGGCCGCCCCCAGCTCCGCCGGGTCGGTCACCCGGATCGCCTTGCAGCCGAGCCCCTCGGCGACCTTGACATGGTCGACGCCGTACACGCCCAGCTCGGGCGAGTTGATGTTCTCGAACTCCAGCCTGACCTGGAAGTCGATGTCGAACGCCCGCTGGGCCTGGCGGATCAGGCCGAGATAGGCGTTGTTCACCAGGACATGGACGTACGGGATCCTGTGCTGGGCGCCGACGGCCAGTTCCTCGATCATGAACTGGAAGTCGTAGTCCCCGGAGAGGGCGACGACGGACGCCTGCGGGTCGGCCTTGGCGACGCCGAGCGCGGCGGGGACGGTCCAGCCGAGAGGGCCCGCCTGCCCGCAGTTGATCCAGTGGCGGGGGCGGTAGACGTGCAGCATCTGCGCGCCGGCGATCTGGGAGAGCCCGATCGTGGTGACGTAGCGCGTCTCGGGGCCGAAGGCCTTGTTCATCTCCTCGTACACGCGCTGCGGCTTGATCGGGATGTCGTCGAAGTGCGTACGCCGCAGCAGGGTGGCCTTGCGCTCCTGCGCGGACGCCGCCCAGGCGGAGCGGTCGGGCAGCTCGCCGGCCGCCTTCGACTCCCGCGCCGCCTCGACGAACAGCCTCAGCGCCGCCTTGGCGTCGGAGGCGATGCCGTAGTCGGGCGCGAAGATCCTGCCGATCTGGGTGGGCTCGACGTCGACGTGGACGAACTTGCGGCCGGCCGTGTACACGTCCAGCCTGCCGGTGTGCCGGTTGGCCCAGCGGTTGCCGATGCCGAGGACGAAGTCGGACTCCAGGAAGGTCGCGTTGCCGTAGCGGTGCGAGGTCTGGAGGCCGACCATGCCGGCGTTCAGCTCGTGGTCGTCGGGGAGGGTGCCCCAGCCCATCAGGGTCGGCACGACCGGGATGCCGGTCAGTTCGGCGAACTCCACCAGCAGATCGCTCGCGTCGGCGGAGACGACACCGCCGCCGGCCACGATCAGCGGGCGCTCGGCGGCGTTGAGCATGCCGAGCGCCTTCTCGATCTGGGCGCGGGTCGCGGCCGGCCGGTAGACGGGCAGCGGCTCGTACGTCTCGGGGTCGAACTCGATCTCGGTGAGCTGGACGTCGATCGGCAGGTCGATCAGGACCGGCCCGGGACGGCCGGAGCGCATCAGGTGGAACGCCTGCTGGAAGACACCGGGGACCTGGGCGGCCTCCAGGACGGTGATCGCCATCTTGGTGACCGGTTTGGCGATGGAGGCGATGTCGACCGCCTGGAAGTCCTCCTTGTGGATCACCGCGGTCGGCGCCTGGCCGGTGATGCACAGGATCGGTATCGAGTCACCGAGGGCGGAGTACAGGCCGGTGATCATGTCGGTGCCGGCCGGGCCCGAAGTGCCGACGCACACGCCGATGTTGCCGGGGTGGGTGCGGGTGTAGCCCTCGGCCATGTGCGAGGCGCCCTCGACATGGCGGGCGAGGGTGTGCGTCACGCCCCCGGCGGCCTCGAGCGCCGCGTAGAAGGGGTTGATCGCCGCGCCCGGGACACCGAACGCGTCGGTGACGCCCTCGCGCTTGAGGATCTCGACTGCCGCGCGGGCAGCGGTCATACGAGCCATGGAGTACTCCTGCTTCGGCTGTCGGACGGTCTCTCCGTCGCGCCCCGCGATGAGACCCTTCCGCGCTTCATCCGCAACGTTTTCCACATTGCGGAAAATATTTTCTACTATCTGGAATCAATCTAGAGGGAGGGGTGAAGCCCGTCAAGACACGGACAGGAGGGGGCCGTCGGGAGGACGATGGGTGCGCCGAGCCGACGTGCGTCACGTCCTGGAGTGACCCGATGCCCCGTTCCCTCCCTCTGCGCTGCCCCGCCTGCCGTCGCGAGCACCTCTACGCGGCGCAGAGCTACCCCTGCGCCTGCGGAGCACCGGTCGCGCCCGCGCTGGACCCGGGCGCGCACGCCGTGGCCGTACCGCACCGGATCTGGGAGGAGGAGTGGCTCACCCTGTGCTGCGCCGCCTGCGGACGCCGCTCGCAGTGGCCGCGGCCTGAACTGGGCTGCCCGTGCGGAACGGTGCTGAGGGTCCCGGTGGCCGAGGAGGACCCCGCGCGGCCGCCCGCCGCCGCGCCCGCCCGCGCCGCCCGCCCCGCCTTCCAGCCGGTCACCATCCGCACCGCGCGCGACGCGGTCACGGCCGCCGCCCTCTATCTGCGCTGGCTCGGCTACCGGGGCATACGCCGCGCCGACCAGCGCCCGCCCTCCGGCATCGGCCTCGCCGCGCGCGGCCTGGTCGCCCAGGTCGACCCGACCGTACGCCCGGCCTGTCCGCGGGACGTGGAGTGCCTGTGGCTCACGGCGATGACGGAGTCCGCGGGCTGCGCCTACTTCTCCCTGGCCGGGTACGACCCCGAGGCCCGGACCCGTGCCGACGCCCTCGGCGTCCCGCTGTTCGTCCTCGACCTCACGGGCACCCCGCAGCCGGTGAACGACCACGCCGACGCGCTCGCCCACCGCGGCCGCTGACACCGCCGCACATACGAAGGCGCCGGCCCCCGGAGTACGGGAGCCGGCACCGTACGGTCCGGCGGGGCGTTCGGCGAGGTGTCAGGGATCGACGCAGGTGACGGAGCCGACGGGGAAGTCGTTGCCCGTCGAGGTGGCGGTGAAGCCGAAGGTGACGCTGCCGTTCGCGGCGATGGTCCGGTTGTAGGCGGCGTTCGAGACCGTGAGCGTGCCGTCGGAGCCGGTGGCGAGGGTGCCGTTCCAGAGGTTGCTGATCCTGGTGCCGGCGCCCGGCTGCCAGCGCACGGCCCATCCGTCACGTGGTGTGCCGCCGTGGTTCATCACCTCGACCGAACCCTGGAAGCCACCGCTCCAGGAGTTCGTCACCGAGTAGACGGCCATGCAGCCGGTGTGCGGATCGGTGGGAGTGGGGGTCGGGGTGGGCGTCGGAGTCGGGGTCGGGGTGGGGGTGGGGGTGGGGGTGGGCGTGCCCACCGAGCCGCGGATGCCGGTCACCTCGCCGTTGCCGCCGTCGAAGACGATGTCGGAGCAGGAGAAGAAGTTCTCCTGGCTGTCCGAGCGCACCCACTGGACGAACAGCACGGCGTCACCGGAGCGGCCCGAGGGCAGTCGCAGGTCCCAGTAGTAGTGGCCGGACTCGGTGCCCGGGGACCCCGACTGGGGCGGGTTGGTGACGGTCTGGATCAACTCCAGGTCGTCCCAACCCAGTTCGGTCGAGGGCGAGTACCCGGCCTTGGACACGTACACCCGGAACGAGCCCGGGTGCGCGGCCCAGTTGCTGTACCGGACCTTCAGCGACGCACCGGAGGTCAGATGCGTCCGCGGCCAGTCGGAGCGGGCCGCGTTGTAGCCGGTGAAGTTGTACGGCGAACGGTCACCGGCGCTGCACAGCTTGCCGTCGGGCACATAACCGGCCCCGCGGCCGCCCGCGTTGGAGTCGAGCACGGCGAACCAGTTGTAGAGCGCGGTCGCGCCGCTCTCGGCGAGCGCTGCCTTGCACGCCGGGTTCGTCGGGTCCAGGCTGCCGGTGCTCGTGCGCGCGTCCAGATAGCAGAGGTAGGTGCGCGAGCCGGGCGTCATGGCCACGCCGTGGGCCTGCGCGCTGTTCTGCCCGAGCAGGGCGAGGCCGAGCCCACCGAGCAGGGTGGCCAGCACCGCCAGTAAGGAAAGTGATCGTCTGCTGCGTAGAGCCATGGTGTCTCCTGTCGGGTAGGGGTGGGTCTCCTCCGGAGTGTTCGGGCCCGCCGGGGGCGGGGTTTCGGGGGCACGGCCGGTTCAGGCGGCCGCGCGGGGCGGGGCGGGCGCGAAGGTGACGACAGGTCCCGGGAGCGTCGTCCGGTGGGGCCCGGAGGGGTGGAGCGGGGGATGATGCGTGCGGGGGTGCTCGGGGTGGTGCGCTCCGGGGTCCGCCCTGTCGGCGCAGGGAAGGCGGCGGACCCCGGAGCGGGACGGGGCGGCGCGGGCCCGGGCACTGGCGGGCCGCGCGACGCGGATCTGCGCGACGCGGGCCGACGGCGGGGGATCCGCCCGGCCCGGATCCGCCCGGCGCGGGTCAGGCGACCGAGCAGGCCGTGCCGTTCAGGGTGAAGCCGGACGGCTTGGCGAAGGCGCCGCCGTAGGTGCCCTGGAAGCCGAAACTCTGGGTTCCGGCGGGCGCGATCCGGGCGTTGTGCGCCACGTTCGCCGCCGTGAGGGCGCCCGAGGAACCGGACAGGGCCGCGTTCCAGGAGTTGGTGACGCGCTGCCCGGAGGGCAGGGTGAAGCCGAGCCGCCAGCCGTCGACGGGGGCCGTACCGCTGTTGCGGACGGTGACGTCGGCCGTGAAGCCGCCCGGCCAGACGTTGGTGGCGTACGTCACCGCGCAGGCCGTGGCCGGGTCGCCGGGGCCGCCCGGATCGCCGGGGCCGGAGCCGGTGTTGACGCTGGAGGAGAAGGAGTTGACGGCGAGCCCGGCGCCGTTCTGCCAGGGCTCGAAGCCCGCCTGGATACTGGTGAGGTACCAGTTGTTCTGTGCCATGCCCCGTGCGACGGTCTGGTCGACGAAGTCCATGACGTCGAAGGTCCAGCTGCCGATGGCCGAGGGCGCGACGAACGAGATCACGTCGTTGGAGCCGTTGCTGCCGGTCCACACCTCCCAGGAGCGCCCGCCGACGGTCGCCGTGCCCGTCCGGGAGCCGATCGGCTGGATCGGGCCCACCCGGTTGAACCAGATCATGATCTCGGTCCGGTTCACCCCGTCGGTGCGCGGCGTCGGGTCCAGCCAGATGTCGTACGAGGCGTTGTACACGGCGTCGGCGACATAGCCGTAGGAGATGCTGGTGGGCGCGTCCGCGATGGCGCCGATCTGCGCGGGGAGGTCGGTGCCGGGCGAACAGTTGGTGTAGTGGCAGCCGTTGAAGACGGACGGGTACGACTTCGGGGCGCCGTTCGTGGAGACCGAGCCGTCGGCCCGGGTGATCCGGAAGCCGGTGTCGCCGGCCGTGACGCACTGGGGGGCGCTGGTGCCCCAGCGGTTGTTCTGGACGACGTAGCGTCCCTGGATCACGGTCGATCCGAACTGTTCGCAGACCGTGGTGTCGGCCTGGGCGGGGGCCGAGACACCGAGGAGCGCCGCCAGGGTGGCGAGCGTGGTGAGGAGCGCGCCGGACAGGGCGCGGACGGTGCGGAGGCTGTGCGGTGACGATCGCATGCGGGGGCCTCTCTGCGCGGGTGGGGGACTCGGCAGGTACTGCGGATCTTCGGGAGCGCTCCCGCCTCCCCACTGATGGGAGCGCTCCCATTTCATCGGTTTCGGTCGCGACTGTAGGAGCCCGCTCATGCCCCTGACAACCTGTCGGACAGGAATCCGTCGACGGTTTCTCGAAGTGCCAGTTCAGCGGGAGGAGTTCGGCCCACCGTTCAACCCGCGCTCCACGAAGTCGAATTGGGAGCGCTCCCCGAATGACCATGGACGGAAACCCCAGGAGTCCCAGGGGTGTTCAGGCCGAGTCGCGGACCACCAGGCGGGTGCGCAGGACGACGTGCCGCCAGGCGACCTCAGGCTGCTCCATCTCCTCCAGCAGCAGCCGGACCATCGCGCGGCCGATCTCCTCCAGCGGCTGGCGGACCGTGGTGAGCGGCGGCACGGTGTGCCGGGCGAGCTGGAAGTCGTCGAAGCCTACGACCGCGACGTCGCCGGGCACCTCGCGGCCGGCCTCGCGCAGCACGGCGAGGGCACCGGCGGCCATGGTGTCCGAGGCGGCGAGCACCCCGTCCACCTCCGGGTGGCGTTCCAGGAGCTCGGCCATCGCCCGGCGGCCGCTCGCCTCGGTGAAGTCGCCCTCGGCGGTCCAGGAGTCGTCGGTGGTCAGCCCGGCCTCGGCGAGGGCCTGTCGATGACCGCGCAGCCGGCAGCGGGCGACGTACATGTCGAGCGGTCCGGTGATCGCCGCTATCGACCGCCGGCCGCCGCGCACCAGATGGGCGACCGCCTCCCGGGCGCCGCCCACGTTGTCGGCGTCCACATAGGTGACCCGTTCGTCGCCGGAGCGGCGGCCCAGCAGCACCGTGGGCAGACCCGCCTCGGCGAGCATGTCGGGCAGCCGGTCGTCGGCGCGCAGGGACATCAGCAGCACACCGTCCACCCGGCCGCCGCGCGCGTACTCGACGAACCGCCGCCGTTCGGCGTCCGAGCGCACCAGGGTGAGCAGGAGCTGTACGCGGGTGTCGGCGAGGGCGTCGCCGATGGACCGGACGACCTCGGAGAAGAACGGCTCGCCGAACAGCCGCCAGTCCCGCTCGGTCATCACCAGGGCCACGGCGTCGGCCCGCCGCCCGGCCAGCGAACGGGCCGCCAGATTGGGCACATAGCCCAGCTCCGCGATGGCCCGCTGCACGGCACGGCGGGTCGACTCCTTGACGCCCGACTCGTTGTTGACGACACGGGAGACCGTGCCGCGCCCGACCCCGGCGCGAGCGGCCACCTCCTCCAGCGTGGGCGTCGCGACGAGTCGCCGTCTGACCATGCTCACCCCCCAAGGGCGTCCGATCTTACGGGGAAGGGGCCCCCGGCGACCGAACGCCCCGTGGGACTCAGTCGCTGTAGCGCCGGCGCAGTTCGACCTTGCGGACCTTGCCGGAGACCGTCATCGGGAAGGTGTCGAGCAGTCGGAGTCGGCTGGGGATCTTGTAGTGGGCGAGCCGGCCCTCGCAGAAGGCGCGCAGTTCGTCCAGGGTGAGGGGGTCGCCGGCGTCGCGGGCGATGACGCAGGCCAGGACCTCCTCGCCGTAGCGCTCGTGGGGGACGCCGACCACCTGGACGTCGGCGATCTTGGGGTGGGCGTGGAGGAACTCCTCGATCTCGCGCGGGTAGATGTTCTCGCCGCCCCGGATGATCATGTCCTTGATGCGGCCGACGATCTCGACGTAGCCGTCCTCGCGCATCGTGGCGAGGTCACCGGTGTGCATCCAGCGGCCGGGGTCGATCGCCTCGGCGGTCTTCTCGGGCTCGTCCCAGTAGCCGAGCATCACGCTGTAGCCGCGGGTGCACAACTCGCCCGCCGTCCCCCGGGGTCGGGTGGTCCCGGTCACGGGGTCGACGACCTTCACCTCGATGTGCGGCAGGACCCGGCCGACGGTCGCGGTGCGGTGTTCCAGGTCGTCGTCCATGCGGGTCTGGAGCGAGACCGGGGAGGTCTCGGTCATGCCGTAGCAGATGGAGACCTGCTCCATGTGCATCTCGGCGACCACCCGCTTCATCACCTCCACCGGGCAGGGCGAGCCCGCCATGATGCCGGTGCGCAGGCTCGAGAGGTCGTAGGCGGCTAAGTCGGGGAGGTTCAGCTCCGCGATGAACATGGTCGGGACGCCGTACAGGGAGGTGCACCGCTCGCGCTGGACCGCCTCCAGCGTGGCCGCGGCGTCGAAGGAGGGCGCGGGGATCACGATGCAGGCGCCGTGCGAGGTGGCCGCCAGATTGCCCATGACCATGCCGAAGCAGTGGTAGAAGGGCACCGGTACGCAGACGCGGTCCTGCTCGGTGTAGCCGATCGACTCGCCCACGAAATAGCCGTTGTTGAGGATGTTGTGGTGGGAGAGGGTGGCGCCCTTGGGGAAGCCGGTGGTGCCCGAGGTGTACTGGATGTTGATGGGGTCGTCGCAGGACAGCTCGCCCGCGCGGAGGTGGAACTCCTCGTACAGGTCGGGCGTGCCGCGCCGCAGCAGGTCGTCCCAGCTTGGGTCCCCGAAGTAGACGGTCTCCCTCAACAGGGGGCAGTTGCCCCGGACTTCCTCGACCATGGCCCGGTAGTCGCTGGTCTTGTGGCCGAGGGAGGCGAAGAGGAGGGAGATCCCGGCCTGGTTGAGCACGTACTCGGCCTCGTGCGTGCGGTAGGCCGGGTTGATGTTCACCATGATCGCGCCGATGCGGGCGGTGGCGTACTGGACGAGCACCCACTCCGCGCAGTTGACCGCCCAGATGCCCACCCGGTCGCCCTTGGCGACGCCGCTCGCGAGCAGGGCGTACGCCAGCCGTTCGACGTCGGAGGTGAACCGGGCGTACGTCCAGCGCCGCCCGGAGGGCACGTCGACCAGTGCCTCGCGGTCGGGCCAGGCGGCGGCCGCCCGGTCGAGGTTCGCGCCGATGGTGTCGCCGAGCAGCGGGGTGCCGCTCACGCCGTGGGTGTAGGAGTCGGGTGAGCTCACCGGAAGTCCTCCTCGCGGTACTCGGCGTCCGATCCGGCCGCGGTGGCCTCGCGCAGCTCGATGCGGCGGATCTTGCCGGAGACGGTCTTGGGCAGCGCGGCGAACTCCAGCCGGCGGACGCGCTTGTAGGGGGCGAGTGTCTGACGGGAGTGCTCGAACAGCACCTTGGCGATGTCGGGGCCCGGCTCCCAGCCCTCCGCGAGGACGACGTACGCCTTCGGGACCGCGAGGCGCAGTTCGTCCGGCGCGGGGACGACGGCGGCCTCGGCGACGGCCTCGTGCTCCAGCAGGGCGCTCTCCAGTTCGAAGGGGGAGATCTTGTAGTCGGAGGCCTTGAAGACGTCGTCGCTGCGCCCGATGTAGGTCAGATAGCCGTCCTCGTCGCGGGAGGCGACGTCCCCGGTGCGGTAGTAGCCGTCCGCCATGGCCTCGGCGGTGCGGTCGGGGTCGCCGTGGTAGCCGGTCATCAGGCCGGCCGGGCGGGCGGCCAGGTCGAGCGCGATCTCCCCCTCGGTGCCGCCGGGGGCGCCGGTGACGGGGTCGAGCAGTTCGACGCGGAAGCCGGGGCTGGGGCGGCCCATGGAACCGGTCTTCAGCGGCTGGCCGGGGCTGTTGGAGACCTGTACGGCGGTCTCGGTCTGGCCGAAGCCGTCCCGGACGGTGACGCCCCAGGTCCGCCGGACCTGCTCGATGACCTCGGGGTTCAGGGGCTCCCCCGCGGCGACGGCCTCGCGCGGCGGGGTGGCGAGCTGGGTGAGGTCGGCCTGGATGAGCATGCGCCACACGGTCGGCGGCGCGCAGAAGGTGGTGACGCCCGCGCGGTCCATCTCCGCCATCAGCCGGGCGGCGTCGAAGCGGGTGTAGTTGTACACGAACACGGTCGCCTCGGCGTTCCAGGGCGCGAAGAGGTTGGACCAGGCGTGCTTGGCCCAGCCGGGCGAGGAGATGTTCAGATGCACGTCGCCGGGGGTGAGGCCGATCCAGTACATGGTGGCCAGGTGGCCGACGGGGTACGAGGTGTGGGTGTGCTCGACGAGCTTGGGGCGGGCGGTGGTGCCGGAGGTGAAGTAGAGCATCAGGGTGTCGTCGGCCCGGGTGGGGCCGTCGGGGGTGAAGGCGGCGGGGGCGGCGTAGGCCTCCTCGTAGGCGTGCCAGTCGCCACCGGTGCCGCCGACCGCGATCCGGGTCCAGCCGCCGGGCACCTCGGTGAACTTCCCGGTGTCCTCGGCCCGCGTGATCACATGGCGGACCTGTCCGCGCTCGACGCGGTCGCGCAGGTCGACGGGGCCCAGCAGCGGGGTGGCGGGGATGACGACGGCGCGCAGTTTCATCGCGGCGAGGGCGGTCTCCCACAGCTCCGCCTGGTTGCCGAGCATGACCAGGACGCGGTCGCCGGCGGCGACGCCGAGGCCGCGCAGCCAGTTCGCGACCCGGTCGGAGCGGTCGGAGAGCTCGGCGAAGGAGAGCAGCGTCTCGGTGCCGTCCTCCTCGACGATGTGCAGGGCGGTGCGGTCGTTGCCGTCCGCGATGTGGTCGAACCAGTCGAGTGCCCAGTTGAACTGCTCGGGGCGCGGCCAGGTGAAGCCGTCGTACGCCGTGGCGTAGTCCTCGCGGTGCGCCAGCAGGAAATCCCGCGCGCTGCGGAAGTCCTCGGTCGCCGTCATCGGTCCTCCTTCGGTTCCGGCTTCGGCTCGGGCCATTGCCGGGCGGCTCTTTGTCATCGTGTAATCCGTGATGCAGGTCTCACTACCCCCGAACGGGGGTGTGCGCCGCGAGGTTGCGGCGCGGGTCCGTCCGGCGGATCGGGACGCGTGGGGACGTACCGGCTCCCGCGGCCGTCGGAGGGCCCATACGGAAAGGGGCGAGCGGGTGGCGGTGGACGGGAGCACGACCGGGGTGCCGGAGGCGGACCTGCGGGCCGCGCTGGTGCGGCTGCGCCGGGCGACGGGGCTGCCGGTGGCGTTCGGCGGGCCGGTGGAGCCGGGGCGGACGCAGGTGCGGATCTGCGAGCTGAGCGGTACGGCCACGCCCGCGCTGCGCTCGCTGGCGGTGACCTCGGGCAACGGTCTGGGCGGCAAGGCGGTGGCGCTGGCCCGTCCGTGCGCGGTGACGGACTACTCCGCGTCGCGGCGGATCAGCCACGAGTACGACGTGCCGGTCGCGACGGAGGGCCTGCGTTCGGTGCTGGCGGTGCCGGTCGTGGTGCGGCGCCGGGTGCGCGGGGTGCTCTACGGCGCGCTGCGGACGGCCCAGCCGCTGGGCGACCGGGCGCTGGACGTGGCGGTGGAGGTGGCGCGGGACGTGGAGCGGGCGCTGGCGGCGGAGGAGGAGGCGTGGGGGCTGCTGGCGGTGGTGCCCGGGCGGGCCCCGGAGGCCGGGGACGGCGGGGGTCCGGCGCGGGAGCGGATGCGTCAGGCGCACGCGGCGCTGCTGGCCCTGGCCCCGCGGATCGCCGACGAGAGGCTGCGGGCGGAGCTGCTGGGCGCGTGTGACCTGCTGGCCGCGGGGGCACCCGGCTCCGGTAGCGGTCTCGCGCCGCGTGAGGTGGACGTGCTGACCTGGGTCGCCGCGGGCGCCACGAACGCCACGGCGGCCGCCCGGCTGGGTCTGCGCCCGGAGACGGTCAAGGGTTATCTGCGCTCGGCGATGCGCAAGCTGGGTGCGCGGACCCGGGGGGAGGCCGTGGTGGCGGCCCGCCGGACGGGGGCGCTGCCCTAGGCCCTGTAGGTCAGACTCCCGCCTGCCCCTCCGGGCGACGTCGGAGTTTGACGACAGGACCTTGGGGCGGGACGACCACCCATGACGATTCTTCATTCATATATCATCGCCCTGAATATCCGTATGCTCCCCAGTTGTTATCTCCCTCACCACCTCGTCTCTCCGAACTTCAATGAGTCGTTGCCTAGAATTTGGCACGACCACGACACAGGGAGGGAGCGGTGACCGTGCGAGGCGACTTCCAGGAACCGACCCGAGGCCGCCCCGACCTGGTCATCGGCAGGGAGGAACTGTTCGGCGCGGCCCGGGAGCAACTGGGCCGGGGCGGCAGTGTGCTGCTGCACGGCCCCGCCGGAATCGGGAAGTCGACGGTGCTGCGGGCACTGGCGGCGGAGTACGGCCGCACGGCCCGGACCGTCCTGCGCTGCTCGGCCACCGAGTCCGAGTCGCATCTGCCCTTCCTGGCCCTGGCCGACCTGCTGGGCCTGGTGCTGCCGGAGATCTCCGACCAGCTGCCCGCGGCCCAGCGCACCGCCCTGGAGTCGGCTCTCACCGGCCGCGGCGAGTCCAGCCTCCAGCGCGACGGGCTCGCGCTGCGCCTCGCCGTGCTGTCCGCGCTGCGGGTGCTGGCCGCCGAGGGCCCGGTCCTGGTCGTCGCCGACGACCTCCAGTGGCTCGACCCCGCCAGCGCCGAGCTGCTCGGCTTCGCCGCGCGCCGGCTCGGCGACTTCCCCGTGCAGCTGCTGTGCGCGGTGCGCACCGAGGGCCAGGAGTACGACCGCCATCTGCGCGCCACCCCGCCCGACACGCTCGCACTGCGGCTCGGCCCGCTGACCCGCACCCAGGTGTCGGATCTGCTCGACCAGGGCGGCTACACCAAGCTGCCCCGCTCCACGGTCCGTGACATCCACCGCACCAGCGGCGGCAACCCCCTGTTCGCGCTGGAACTGGGCCGCGCCCTGGCCGAGAGCAGCGCCGCGCCCCGGCCGGGCGAACCGCTGCCGGTGCCGACCTCGCTGCGGGCCCTGGTCCTCAGCCGGCTGGAGATGCTCTCGGCGGAGGCCCGGCACACCCTGCTCGTGGCCAGTGCGGGCGCCCGGCCCACCCTGGCCCTGCTGCACGCGGCGGGGCGGGAGAACGCCGAGGCGGAGACCGCGCAGGCGGCCGCCCTCGGCCTGCTGGCCACCGATCCGGACGCGCCCGCCCTGCGCTTCGCGCACCCGCTGATCTCGGCCGCCCTGTACGCGGAGGCCCCCGCGCACACCCGGCGGGCCGCGCACGCGGCGCTGTCAACGGCGGCCTCCGACCCGATCGAGCGCGCCCGGCATCTGGCGCTGGCCACCACCGGCACCGACCCGGAGGTCGCGGCCCGCCTCGGCGAGGCCGCGGCGCTGGCCCGCGACCGCGGCGCGCCCTCCGTGGCGGCCTCGCTCGGACTGCTCACCGCCCGGCACACCCCGCTCGGCATGGTGCCCAGCCCCGACGCCCGGCGGCTGCAGGCCGCCGAGGACGCGCTGACCGCGGGCGAGGTGGACCTCGCCCGGGACATCGCCCGGGACGTGCTCACCCGCGCGACCTCCTCCGGCGACCGGGTGCGGGCCTGGATGGTGGTCATCGAGGCCGCGGGACAGGCCCTCGGCGAGGTCGACGCCGTCTTCCCGCAGGCCCTCGCCGACGCCGGCGACGACCCCCGGCTGCTCGCCCAGGTCCACTACCAGCTGGCCTGGCGCGCCCTGATGGTCGAGGGCGACTTCGCCGAGGCGCGCGCGGAGGCCCAGCACGCCGCCGAACTGGCCGCGCGGGCCGGCGACCGACGCACCGAGCTGCTCGCCCTGTCGTTCCAGGCGCAGTCCGAGACCCTGATGGGCCACCCGGACGCCCCGGAGACCATCAAGCGCGCCCTGCGCGAGCCCCAGGACCCCGAGGTGGCCTGTCACCACAACGGGGCCGGCGCGGCCCGCTTCCGCTGGCTGATCATGAGCGACCAGCTCACCGAGGCCAGGGCGACCGCGACCGGGCTGCTGCGGGAGGCCCGCCGGCGCGGTGTCGTCGAGAGCGAAGTGCATTTCGTGCGCATGGTCGCCGAGACCGAGCTGCGCTCCGGGCACTGCGGCCGGGCCCTGGACCTGGCCCGCGAGGGCCTGAAGCTGGCCCGTGACTGCGGTATCGGCGAGGGCGCCTCCGCCATGTTCACCTCCCTCGCGGAGGCCGCGGGCGGCGACGCCGAGCGCGCCCAGGCGCTGGCCCGGGAGGCCGTCGGCCACGCCGAGGAGGACGGCGACCCGGTCTATCTGTCCCTGGCCCTCGGCGCCCTGGGGCAGGCCCAGCTGGTGGCGGGGGACGCGCCGGGCGCGGTGCTCTCGCTGCGCCGCGCGCGCCAGCTGGAGGGCGGCCTGGGCGTGACGGACCCGGCGCGCGGCCGCTGGCACGGCGATCTCGCCGAGGCGCTCGTGCTCGTCGGCGAGGCCGGCGAGGCGCAGAACCTCATCGACGTCACCCGTGAGCACGCGCTGCGGCTGCGCCGCGAGAGCGCGCTCGCGGTGCTCGACCGGGCCGAGGCGCTGGTGCTCGCCGCGCGCGGGGACCACGAGGCGGCGCTCGCCCGGCTGACGTCCGTTCAGGACCGCCTCGCCAAGCTGGGCTACGGCCTGGAGGAGGCGCGGGCGGCGTTCGCGCTGGCCCGGCTGCGCTCCGGGCAGGGCCCGGCGGCGTACGAGGAGGCGGAGCGGCTGTTCCGCCGGTGCCGGGCACTGCCCTGGCTGCGTCAGGTGGAGGCGGCGATGGCCGCGGGCCCGGTGGACACGGCAAGTCATCCGCCCGCGCCGGTCGACGCGCTGGAGGGGCTCGCCTCGATGGAGCGTCAGGTCGCCGCGCTGGTCATGGAGGGCGCCACCAACCGGGAGATCGCCGGGCGGCTGTTCATCAGCGTCAAGACGGTCGAGGCGACCCTGACCCGCGTCTACCGCAAGCTCGGCATCCGCTCGCGGGTGGACATCGTACGGCTGGCGGCGGGGCGTCACGCGAAGTGAGCCCGGGGACGGCCGACTTCACCGGTTCCGGCTGACCCGCGGGCACTTCGCCGACTCGTGTCACCGAGGGTTTTCCCTGCCCCAACTCCCCTAGGGGGTTCCCTCATTGGGCGTATGTGGGAGCCGGTCCTAGCGTAAGGGGCGTGCCGCTCGCCGGGCACACGGGGGTCTGTCCCGAGGCCCCCGTGATCACCCCCCACCCCGTGCGACCCCCCACCGGCAAACCTCGAGGAGACTCATGTTCGGGCTCACCCGTGCAGGAAGATCCGCCGTCGCGAAGAAGTCCGCCGTCGCCCTGGCCGCCACGGCCGCCGCCGCCACCACCGCGCTCGTCGCCGCGCCGGCCTCCGCCGCCCCCAGCCCCGTCGTGGGCGGCAGCACGACCACGACGTCCACGTACCCGTTCATGATGCAGATCACCGACGCCTCGCAGAACCAGTTCTGCGGCGGCACCCTGGTCGCCCCCACCAAGGTCGTCACCGCCGCGCACTGCATGGCCGGCGAGACCACCGGCTCCGTCCGGGTCGTGGGCGGCCGCACGTACCTCAACGGCACCAACGGCACAGTGAGCCGCGTCAGCCGGATCTGGATCCACCCGAACTACTCCGACGCCACCAACGGCGAGGACGTCGCGGTGCTGACGCTGTCGACGTCGATGCCGTACACCACGGCGAGGTACGTGACCTCCTCGCAGACGGGTGTGTACGCGGCCGGCACCACCGCCCGGGTGGTCGGCTGGGGCACCACCTCCGAGAGCGGCAGCTCCTCCAACCAGCTGCGGACGGCGACCGTCCCGACCGTCTCCGACAGCAGCTGCCGCACCTCCTACGGCTCCGACTACGTCGCGGGCGAAATGGTCTGCGCCGGATACACCTCCGGCGGCGTCGACACCTGCCAGGGCGACAGCGGCGGTCCCCTGCTCATCGGGGGCGTCCTGGCAGGGATCACTTCCTGGGGCGAGGGCTGCGCGAGGGCCGGGTACCCCGGCGTCTACACCCGGCTGACGAGCTTCTCCAGCCTGGTGACCGCGCAGGTCAACTCGTGAACCCAGAAGACTCCTGAGTACCCCTCAGGTGAGTGACCAGGGGGCGTTGCGGGCCTCCACGAGCGGCCCGCAACGCCCCCTATCCAATGCCCTCACACGATCACGGTGCCGAACCTGACGTCGTACCCGGCGCCCCGGTGCAGGACGTCCAGCACACGGGCGCCCTCCTCGGCGACCTCCGCGCGCCGCGCCCCGGTGAGGGTGGTGAACGGCTCGATCACCAGGGCCTCGTCGATGATCCGCCACACGCCCGCGAGGAGGCCGTCCACCAGCAGCGGGCGGTAGAACGTGTTGGCCTGCCAGGTGCGGCCGCGGTTCGCGGGCGGGATCACCCGGGTGCGGTCGGCGTGCGAGAGCAGCAGGTTGTCGAACTCGGGCAGGAAGCGCGGTGGCGCCGGGGTCTCCGGGTCGGGCCGTGGCGCCTCGGGTACGTCGAAGAGCTCGACGCCGTTCTCGTCGCGGAAGGTGAGCAGCCGCGGGCGCAGCCGTTCGAAGACGGGGCGCATCCGGGTCAGGCCCGACCAGGTCTGCATGTCCTTCACCGAGGCCGGGCCGAAGGCGCCGAGATAGCGCAGGACCGTGTCCTCGGCGGACGCGGCGGGCTCGGCGGGCCTGCCCAGCCAGTGCTCCACGGTGGTCAGCGAGACCTGGCCGCCACGGCCCCACAGTCCGCGCGGGGTGACCTGGACGAGCGGCAGCTTGCAGCGGGCGGCGACGGCCAGGGACTGCGGGTCGGCGTCCGGCCACTCGGCGCCGAGGGCCTCGCGCAGCTGCTTCATGGTGCGCGGCTCGGTCTCGACGAACTCCCGCGCGAGGATGGCCAGCCGGTCCAGGTCGACGCCGACGAGCCCCCTGCGGAAGTAGCCGATCTCCCGGTCCCGGGCGGGCTGCACCAGCGGGCGCAGGGTGAGGGCGTCAGCGGCGGTGTGCAGATGGATGGTGGACCGCATGGTCACGATCCGCACGACCTCGCGCCGCTCCAGTGGCCCGGCCAGGTCCTCGGGCGCGAACCCGTCCAGGCGCGCGGCGAGCGCGTAGTACGGCGGCTTCACCTCCTGCGCCTGGAGCCCCGCGAGGTGCTCCACCGCGGCCCGCGCGGACACGGGGGCACGGCGCAGCAGGAACTGCCGGTCGAGGGTCGCGCGGTTGAGGGCGCGGAGGCCGAGGACGGGGGCCTGCGAGGAGGGCGTCTTGGTCATACGGGCACGCTAGCGAGCGTTGCGGACGACTACTGTCCTCGATGGGCGGTCGTCGCATCGCGCGTATCGCACGTATCGCACGTTCACGGTGGCGGGGCGGAATCGGCGGACGCCGCCGGACTCACGGTCGCAGGGGAGACGTCGGCGGACGCGGCCCCGATGGGTCGTCGGCGGACGCGGCGCCGAGAGGTCATCGGCGGACGCGACGCCGGGGGTCGTCGGCGGACGCGGCGCCGAGAGGTCATCGGCGGGCACGGCCCCGAGGGGTCATCGGCGGGCACGGCCCCGATGGGTCGTCGGCGGGCGCGGCGCCGGGGGTCATCGGCGGGCGCGGCGCCGGTGGGCGAGGAACAGGCCCAGGACGACGCCCACGAGCAGGGTCACCGTGAGGACGATCCACAGCGGGAGCGTGACCGTGGGGATCCACAGTCTGATGGTGACCGACTCGGTGTTGACCGCGATGAACCAGATCGCCAGGACTGCGAGGACCACGAAACCGATGGTCCGCAGCCGCATGTCCCGTCCCTTGACCGTCAGGGTCGACGGGCCGCCTTCCTTCGTTGCACTGCGCGGCATGTCAGCAATTATCCCCGTCCGCGCGGCACGGGGCCACTCGCGGCCGCGCGGGGCGCCCGGGCCCGGCTACCGGCCGCCCGGGTCGGGGCCCGCCGAGACCAGCGACCAGATCACGAACAGGTCGATGGCCATCGTCGTCACGCCCCAGAAGGGCTGGTACGGCAGGAACAGGAAGTGGAGGACGAGACCGAGGGAGGCCAGCACGATGCCCGCGGCGCGGGTCCAGGGCCAACCGCTCAGCAGTCCCCAGCCGGTGAGGGCGACGAGCACGCCGAGCACGATGTGCAGGACACCCCAGCCGGTCAGGTCGAACTCGTAGACGTAGCTGCCGACGCGGCGGTAGACGTCGTCCTTGGCGATCGCGGCGATGCCCTGGAGGACGGCGACGGCACCGCCGCACAGCATCAGGACACCGGCGAAGGTGACGCCGCCGGACTCCCAGCCGCCGCGACGGCCGGCGGGCTGCCGCGGCGGCCAGGTGCCGTCCGTGGTGCTCGACGGGGTTCCGGACGGGGTCGCTCCCTGCTGGCTCATGTCTGGAGCCTCGGCCGGAGCGGGACGGGCGGCCATGCGACGGAGCCCGAACGGGTGATTTTCCGAAATGCGGCTTCCGCACCCTTTGGTTTTACTGAGACGCACCAACCCGAAGTCCGAGAACACCGGAGGCCCGGCGTGGCGACGTTGACCGTGTGGAAGTTCGACGCCCCCGAGGGGGCGGCAGCCGTCGAGAACAGCCTGCGTGACCTGCAGAAGCAGGAACTGATCAAAATCGTGGACGCGGCCGTGGTCAGCTGGCCCGAGGGCGCGGCCAAGCCGAAGACCAGGCAGATGCACAACCTCGCGGGCGTGGGCGCCCTGTCCGGCACCTTCTGGGGCATGCTCTTCGGCCTGATCTTCTTCATGCCGCTGCTGGGCGCCGCGATCGGCGCGGCGGCGGGCGCGCTCGGCGGCAAGATGGCGGACGTCGGCATCGACGACGACTTCATCGACTCGGTCAAGTCCAAGGTCACGCCCGGCACTTCGGCGCTGTTCCTCCTGTCGCAGGACGCCGTGGTGGACCGGGTGCGCTCGGCGTTCCCGCCCGAGCACACCGAGCTGATCAGCACGAACCTCTCGGCCGAGAAGGAAGCGAAGCTCCGCGAGGTCTTCGAGGAGGCCTGAGCGCCCCGGACGGCCGGCCCGGACCGGGCCGGCCGTCCCCGCCCGCCTGTTCACGCGGAAGCCGGCGCGTGTTCACGCGGAAGCCGACGCACCGGTTCACGCGGAAGCCGGTCCACCCGGTCGCAGTGACATCGCAGAGAAATCGCAGAGAAGTCGCGGAGAACCGGCCGCCCCGCACCGACCTGGTCGCGGGGCGGCCCGACCGCCCCTGGCCACCGCCTCGTGGACGCCCCAGCTCCGTCGACCGAGAGGAGCCCGCACGTGCAGCCCACGAACCAGCCGCCCGCAGGGCCGCCGACCCCGACGCCGTACGGCCGGGGCGGCTCCCCCACCGGCTATCCGCAGCCGCTGCCCGGGGAACCGACGGGCCGGCTGAACGCGGCCCGGCTGTGGTCCGGCGGGGTGATGACCGCCGGTGTGGCGGGCCTGACCGCCGTGGTCGCCGTCCTGCTGGTGCGCGGGGTGCTCGGCATCCCGGTCCTCGCGCCCGAGCGGGACGGTGCCATGGCGGACGCCTCCACCGCGCTGCCCGCCGCCGGCGCCGCCGTGGCCGCGCTCGTGGCGACCGCGCTGCTGCATGTGGTCATCCTGACCGTGCCGCAGCCCGTGCGGTTCTTCGGCTGGATCGGCGTGCTGGTCACCGCCGGGGTGGTCCTGCTGCCGTTCACCACGGCGGCCGGCACCGGGACCAAGGTGGGCACGGCCGCGGTCTGGCTCGCGATCGGGCTGACCGTCACCTCCCTCCTGTCCGCGGTCGGCCGGGGCGCGGTGGCCCGCGGAGTCCGGCGCCGTGGCGTCTGAGGGGACAGGGACCCCGGCGGGCGGAGGCGCGGCCGGCCCCGCCGCTCCCGCGCCCCCGGATCTGCGTACCGTCCTGCTCAGCCGCCGCTATCTGAGGCTTCTGCTGGTGTGCGGGGTGCTGGGTGTGCCCATCGCGCTGGCCTGCTTCTTCTTCGTGAGCTTCCAGCACCAGCTCCAGCACTGGGTGTGGGAGTCGCTGCCGGAGGCCGTCGGGTACGACCGCGCGCCCTGGTGGTGGCCGCTGCCCGCGCTGCTGCTCGCCGGACTGATCCTCGCGCCGATCGTCACCCGGATGCCGGGCGGCGGCGGCCATGTGCCGGTGCACGGACTCGGCGGCGGCCGCCCGCTCGGCCCGAAGGACCTGCCCGGTGTCGTGCTCGCCGCGCTCGCCACGCTCCCGCTCGGTGTGGTCCTCGGCCCGGAGGCGCCGCTGATGGCGCTCGGCAGCGGACTCGCCCTGCTCGTCGTGCAGTTCGCGCGCCGGGCGCAGGAGCCGAAGGCGACCGCGATGCTCGCCACGGCCGGTTCCACCGCCGCCATCTCCACCATCCTGGGCGGCCCGGTGGTGGCGGCCGTGATGGTCGTCGAGGCCGCCGGGTTCGGCGGGCCGCAGCTCGTCGCCGTGCTGCTGCCCTGTCTCGTCGCCAGCGGCACGGGCGCGCTGGTCTTCACCGGCTTCGGCGACTGGACCGGTCTGTCCGTCGGCGCCCTCGCCCTGCCGAACGTACCGCCGAACGTCAAACCGGACGCCGGTGACTTCCTGTGGGGCATCCCGGTGGCCGCGCTGGTCGCGCTGGTCGTCGCGGGCGCCCACCGCATCGGCTACGGCACCGAGACCTGGACCGGGCGGCACAAGGCGCGGCGCACCGTCGCGGTCGCGGTCGCGGTGGGTGTCTGTCTGAGCGCCTACGCCGTCATCACCGGCCGCAACCCGCAGGAGGCCGCGCTCTCCGGGCAGGCCGCGCTCGGGCAGCTCGCCGCCGACCCGCAGAGCTGGTCGGTGGGGGCGCTGGTGGCGCTCGTCGTGTGCAAGGGCCTGGCCTGGGGCATCAGCCTCGGCGCGCTGCGCGGCGGCCCGATCTTCCCGTCCGTGCTGCTGGGCGGGGCGACCGCGATGGCCTTCTCCGGCCTGGCCGGCCTCGGCCCGACGCCCGCGCTCGCCCTGGGCATCACCGCGGCCGCCGCCGTCGTCACCAGACTTCCGCTGACCAGCGCGGTGCTCACCACCCTGCTGCTGGGCGGCGACGCCTACGACCAGATGCCGCTGATCGTCCTCTCCTCGGTCGTCGCGACCGTCGTCGGACAGCTGGTGAACCCGCCCGAACCCAAGCCGCAGCCCGTGAGGGGGTAGGCCGTGGGACCCGACCCGGACGCCGAGAAGCACCGGCCGCCGCCGGACGAGGTGCTGCGCTCTCTCGGGGCGGACCTGTTCGACGTGCTGACCGCCGAGTCGCTGGGGGACGTGCATGTGCTCGACCGCGAGCTGGCCGTGGTGCGCTCCGCGTCGAGCCCCGCGCGGCTCGGACTCGCCCTGTCGGTCCCGGAGGTGCGCAAGGCGCTGCGCACGGCCCTGGCCACGGGTGCCCCGGTCCGCGGTCTGCGGTGCGCGGTGCGGCACGCCACGCTGTCCGTGTCGGCCTTCCCCCTGCGCGGCCCGGACGGCGGTGTGCTGGGCCTGGCCGCGACCGTCACCGACCTCACCGTGCGCGGGCGCGCCGAGCACCGCGTGGGCCTGCTGGAGCAGGCGTCCGCGGTGATCGGCAGCTCGCTGGACGTCTTCCGCACCGCGGCGGAGCTGGCCGACATCGCCGTGCCCGCCTTCGCGGACGCGATCGCCGTGGACGTGCTCGACTCGGTCCTGCACGGCGAGGCCCCGGCCCCCGGCCCGCTGCTGGACGCGGTCACCGTCCGCCGCGCGGCCTTCGCCGCGATGCCGGGTGCCGATGTCGCCGGGGTGCACGCCATCGGCGGCGTACGGCTGATGCGGCGGGCCACCCCCTACGCGGACGCCCTCGCGGACCTCACGCCGCGGCTGGTGAACGACCTCACCGGGCTGGGGCAGGAGGAGTGGCTGGGGCGCGATCCGAAGCGCGCCGAGCTGTTCCGGCGCAACAGCGCGCACGCCATGCTCGTGCTGCCGCTCACCGCCCGCGGCGTGGTGCTGGGCCTCGCCGTGCTGTACCGGGCGGGCGAGTCGGAGCCGTTCGACGACATGGACGTCGACATGGGCAAGGTGCTGGCGGGGCGGGCCGCGCTCTGTCTGGACAACGCCCGGCTCTACACCCGTGAGCGCACCCTCGCCCGGATCGCCCAGCGCGACCTGGTCCCGGCGCGGGTGCCGCACTCCCGGGCCGTCGAGACCGCCCACACCTATCTCCCGGTGGCCGCGGGCGGTACCTGGTTCGATGTGATCCCGCTGTCCGGCGCCCGGGTCGCCCTGGTCTCCGGCGACGTCCAGGGCAGCGGGCTGCGCGCGGCGACCGCGATGGGGCAACTGCGCACGGCCGTGCACGCGTTCGCCGCGATGGACCTGGAGCCCGCCGAACTCCTCACCCGGCTGCACGAACTGACGGCCCGTCTGGCGATGGAGCAGCAGCGCGGCGGTCCGGAGAACGAGCTCGCGGCGGGCTGTCTCTACGTCGTCCACGACCCGGTGGAGCTGCGCTGCGAGGCCGCCGCCGCGGCGCACCCCGCGCCCGTGGTGGCCGTGCCCGGCGCACCGCCGTACAGCCTCGACGTCGACCAGGGTCCCCAGCTGGGCAGCGGCACCGCCTCGTACCGTACGACGTCGGTGGCGATGCCGGCGGACAGTCTGCTCGCCCTGTTCAACCGGGGCCTGGTGCCCGGCGGTGATCCGGCCGAGCTGGAGAGCCGGCTGGCCGGGCTGCGGGACCGACCGCTGCGGCAGCTGTGCGACGCCGTGGTGGGCGCCCTGCTGCCGCACGGGCCCGAGGACGACGCCCTGCTGCTCCTGGCGCGCACCCGGGCCCTCGGTCCCGACTCCACCGTCTCCTGGACCCTGCCCGGCGATCCGCGCAGCGCCTCGCGGGCCCGGCGGCTGGTGGCCGGGCGGCTCGCCGAGTGGGGGCTCGACGGCGAGGTGGCAGTGGCCGCCGAGCTGATCGTCAGCGAGCTGGTCACCAACGCGGTGCGGTACGCCTCGGGGCCGCTCGATCTGCGGCTGATCCGGGACAACGCCCTGATCTGCGAGGTCACCGACACCAACAGCGCCTCCCCGCACCTTCGGCTGGCCGACGAGAACGACGAGGGCGGTCGCGGCATGTACCTCGTCGGCCGCTTCGCCGACCGGTGGGGCACGCGTGCGCTGGCCCGGGGCAAGACGATCTGGGCCGAGCAGCGGCTGACCTGAGACGGAGAGGCCTAACGGCGCCGGGGGCGCGGGAGCAGGGGGCGGCGGCCGGGCGGGCGGAGGGTCGTGGTGTTCCCCGGGCGGACGGGCCGGTGCGGGCCGGTGGCCGTGCCGTGCAGGCACCAGGCCACGAACGGCACGAGGCTCGGGTCGACCGCGCCGTCCTCGTCGGTCACGGCGGCGGTGAAGAAGTACCGCACCTCCCGGAACTCCAGCTCCATCGCCTGCACCAGGTTCCCCAGGCCGAGTCCCTCGGTCAGCCAGGCACGGGCGGCCGCGCTGTCGTCGAGCCGCTCGGGGAGCACCCCGTGTCCCGCGAGCAGGTCCGTCTTGCTGACGGCGACGGCCAGCCGTGGCCGGGTGCCGCGCTCGCCGAGCCGGGCCACCGTCTGGGAGGCGTTGGCGAAGACGGTGTCGGGCCGGTCGGTGGAGGCGAGGGTGCGGTCCACGGCGGGGCCGCCCGCGGCGTCGAGCAGTTCCCAGGTCACGTCCACGGCCAGCGGGTCCAGCACGAACACGACCGTACGGGCGGCTCGTACATAGCGCAGGGCGTCGGTGTCCTCGCCCTTGGCGAAGTGTTCGCCGGCGGCGTCGAAGAGGTGCACCAGCTGCTCGGTCCGCCCCTGGCCGAGGATCGCCGAGTGGGCCCTGGCGAGGTTGCGCTGGGTGGCGCGGGTGTGTCCGCGCATGGCCAGGACCTCCCGCAGCACCCGGTAGCCGGCCACCGAGTCCTCGTCCGCGAGCCGCAGTTCGGGCCCGCCCGACCCGGCTGCGGACTCCAGGGTCATCAGCATGGCCGCCATCAGCTGGGTCTTGCCGGCCGCCCGGCCGCCGACCAGCGGCACCGCGGTCTCCCGGGCGTGCCCGGCGTCCCGGTTGAGCGGCTTGCCGCAGTGCGCGTGCGTGCAGAACGCGGCGAGCCGGTTCCTGCGGCGCATCAGGATCAGCAGGGTCGGCATCCGGGCCCCGCAGGCGCAGCGGCGCCGGACGACGCCGTACCGGCCCGGCCGGATGTCGCCGTGCCGCCGCCGGCACTCCGCGCGCGGGCAGGCGTACGACGGGTAGGGCACGCGTTCGTAGCAGTGCGGGCAGAGCACGCCCCGGTCGAGGCCCTTCAGGCGCAGCACGGCCCGGTCGAGTCCGCGCAGCACGGCCGCGAGCAGCCGGGCCGCGAGGTGGAGCAGCAGGACGAGGAGCGCGTGCAGGCCGAGCAGGAGCAGCAGCAGCGGCAGGGACAGCACTGCGCCGAGCGCGAGACCGGCGAGCAGCGCCAGCGCCTGTGCGATCTTCAGCGCGCCCGGTTCCCGGGCCTGGGTCAGCCGTTCCTGGGCCAGTGTGCGGAAGCGGTCACCGACGGACCGGCCCCACATGGCCGCGCCCAGATTGACGATCTGGTGCAGATCGCGGACGGCGGGCCCGAAGAGGTAGTTGCGGTACGCGGGGACGGGCTCGTCCTCGGGCCGGTACGGCGGGATCGTCTGGTGTTCGGCGGTGCGCCGGACCATGACGCCGACGAGCAGCCGCCCGTAGCGCCACAGCAGCTCGCCCACCAGGCCGAGCGCGCGTACCACGATCGTGCAGGCCCCGATCGCGACGAAGATCCCGAGCACCGAGGCGAGGATCACCACCCACGCTTCACCCATGTCATGCCCTCCCCTCGGGGCCGCGGCCGGGCCGTCCGAACCGGCGCAGGTCGGTGAGCCGGCGCCAGCCCTTCGTGGCGGCGCGGCGCTCGCGGGCCAGTTCCACGGCGGCGTCGGCGACGTCCGCGTCGTGCGGCCGGACGACGGCGGCGAGCCGCTCGATGTCCTCGCCCCGCCATTCGAAGACGGCCACGGAGACGATGCGGTCCACGAGGGTCGCATGGCTCTCGGGCAGCCCCAGGCGTCCGCGCCGGGCCAGGGCGAGGCCGCCGACATGGCCGAGCAGCCTTTCCGTGACGGGGTGCCCGCGTTCGCGGGCCTGCACGGTCCGTCGGTGGAGCTCGCGCAGATAGCGGTCCGCGGTGTCGAAGGTGAGGTCGCGCAGCATCCCCGGGACCACTCCCGGCTCGACGGGCGCGGCGGCCAGCGCCCCGGCGAGCCGCAGCCTGCGCAGCGCCCGGACAGGGGCGGGCAGCGGGTCCCCGGCGAACTCCGCCGCGAGCCGTGCCGCGTCCGGGGTCTCCTTCAGGCGCGCCTCCAGGTCGAGCGTGCGCCGCACGGTCGCTACGGTGTCCGGCGCCAGCCAGGCGCGGCGCTCCGGCGCGTCGAGCAGCCCGCACAGGTCGAGCAGCGTCGTCAGCCCGGCCTCGTCGGTGACCTCGCGCTGCACCGCCCGCCCGAACCACTCGGCGAGCGACCCGTCCCCGCCCCTCCCCCCTGCGCCGCCCAGGGGCAGCGCGGCCGCCAGCCGTACGGCCTCCCGGTGGGTCCACGGGGTGCCGCGCCACACGGCGCGCAGCAGCGCGCCGTCGGGGAGGGCCTGGCCGCGCACCTCGAGAATCCGCAGCAACGTCTGCGCCGAGACGGCCGGTTCCCGCTCCGCCGCCGCCAGCAGATGGTGCTCCTGGAGCAGCGGGCGGCCCGCCAGGTCTTCGAACCTCAGCAGTTCCGCGGGGAACTGGGCGAACAGCTCGTGCTGTCCGGCGCGCCCGTCGAGGAGTTCGTCGAGCCGGGAGAGCAGCGCGCCGCGGAACTCGGCGGAGACGGACAGCAGCCGTTTGACGTCGGCTCGCAGGGCCGGGTCCGGCGTACGGGCCGTCGCCGCGCGCAGGAGTCCGGCGGCCAGCTCGCGGCAGACCCGGGCCCGCTGCGCGGCCGGCGGCGCGACCTCGGCGTCCACGGCCCACAGCAGCAGCCGGGCCCGTTCCCGGGCCGTGTCCGCCTCACCGGCGAGCCGCTCCCACAACTCCACCGCTTTCAGCAGCAGTTCGGCGCTGCCGCTGACCGGCTCGGGCGCCACGGCGGCCGGCGCGCCGCGCACATAGGCCCGCAACCGGGTTTCGAGCAGGGCTCCTTCGAGTTCGCGGTGCAGGTCGCGGTCGCCGCCGTCGCGGGCGGCGCGGGCGAGGGCGTCGAGCTGCGTCTCCCCGCTCGCGAGGCGGCCGCGCCACAGGTCGCGGGCCACGACCGCGCGTGTGGTGCCGAGATGGGCGGCGCCGGGCAGCCAGTCCAGGACGGCCGTGACATCGGGCCGGGCCAGTCGCACCCCGCCCGCCGCGGCGGCGGCCGCGACCGGGGGGTGCCAGTCGCCCGGGTGCTGTTCGGTGCCGTCGGTGTACTCCGCCGCCCAGGACCACACCGAGCGGACCGAGCTCACCCCGATCCGGGTGAGCAGCCGCACCACGTGGTGCACCGGGACCGTCTCGGGGAAGCGGCCCGCCGCGAAGTCGAAGAGCAGGAAGGCGTCCTCGTCGTCCGGCCCGATCTCCGGACGGGCCTCGGGCACGCTCCCGATGAGATGGTGCCGGCCCCGGGTCGGGCGCAGCATGTACGTGGAGAAGGACAGCCGCCGGGCCAGCGGGGGCGGCAGCAGGAAGCTCACCGCGGCGAACCAGTGCGCGATCCGCTCGGTGGACCGGTCCACCAGCACGACCGAGGGCCCTCCGGCCAGCGCCTGGAACGCCGCCGCGAGCAGCTGGTCCAGCTGCTCGGCGTGGCGGCGTCCGGCGAGGAACTCCCCCACCGCGCGGGCGTCGAGCGGCCCGGCGGGCACCGGGCCGCGGTCGCCGCCGAGGGTCGGCAGTTCCGGGCGCGCCGACACGGCGGACGTCCACACCGGCGAGCCCCACAGCTCGATGGCGAGCCGTCCGCCGCAGGCCGCCGCGAAGTCCACCTCCGAGGGTGAATGCAACGCGTGCGCGAAGTAGTTGCCGAACCGGCGGGCCGAATCACGACCGACGTAGCGGACGTTGACCAGGGTCGTGCCCTGTCCGGAGCCGGGTCCGGGCGGCGCCGGGGAGAAGCAGAGGGTGACCGGGCAGCGGGCCAGCTGCTCGGGGGTCTCCGACTCGGCGAGCGTGCGCGGCGGGTCGTAGCCGGCCAGCGACTCCACGGTGTGCATGGCCTCGGTGGTGACCCCGGGGCTCACCGCGTTGAACTGGAAGCCGGAGAAGCCGCTGAGGCCGCGCTCGCACGAGGTGTAGTACAGCTGCTCCACGGCACCGGCCGCCGGACCGGGGGTCACCGGCGGCCCGTCCTCGGCACCGAGCCGTACTCGCTGAGCAGCCACAGCAGCGGGTCCGTCACCCGGTAGGGCTGGATGCCGGTGCGGGCGACCCGGGCGTCCGCCGTGGGGGTGTGGCCGAGGGCGGAGACCCCGAAGTACCGGTAGCGGCTGTAGGTGTTCTCCAGCAGCCGGTCGATCGGCACGCCGTCCCAGCCCTTGAGCAGGGTCCGCACCTCCTCGTGGACGCTGAGGCTGTCCTCCTCGTCGAAGCGGTCGCCGGACGGCGGGTGCGCCCGCAGCGGGCTGCCCTTGTCGAGCACGTGCCAGAAGGCGTCCATCTTCGTGAAGACCACCGCGACGGGTGTGTCGATGCGGGAGGTGCCGGAGCGTCTCGCCAGGCGCCCCTGGCCGGCCCGGGTGAGCAGCAGGTTCGTCACCTTGCTCACCAGGTTGTGCGGGCTGTCGACGCCCTCGGTGCCGGGCAGCGCGGTCCCCGGGCGTGACAGCGGCCGCGCGCCGGCCATCTGGAGCGGGTCGAGCAGCAGCACGATGCCGTCGGCGCCCATCAGGTAGCGGGTGTTGAGCTCCATGTTCTCGCGGGAGTTGAAGTCCTCGCCCGCGGTGTCGAAGAACGACAGGACGGTGTGCTGGGGCCGGTCGCCGAACAGTCCGCGGCGGCGCAGCCCGAACCGGAAGACCAGCGGATCGACCCGGTTGTCGTTGGTGACGGCCGTCCGGGTGCCCGCGAACAACTGCCCGTCGCGGTAGAGGTGTTCCTGGTAGTCGGTGTGGAAGCGTTGCAGGGTGGCGTCGTCGGCGCCGACCAGGGCGGCCCCGAACGCGGTCCCGACCCTGTTCATCATCTCGTGCAGCAGGACGGTGGTGTAGACGGTCTTGCCGGACGCCTTGGCGCCCACCATGGCGATCATCCGGTTCTCCACCATCCCGAACTGGGCGGGCAGGGTGGAGTGGCAGACCGGGCAGATCCGGAAGGTGGTCTCGCCCTCGCAGTCCGGGCACATGGCCGTCGCCGAGCGCCCGTCCGCCGTGAACGCCGGTCCGACCTCGCCGCGCTGGCCCATCCGGTCGGCCAGGACGTCGTCGCGGCGCCGCACGCAGCGTTTGTGGGTGCGGCTGAGCCTGCTGTTGCAGCGGAAGGCGATCTCGCGGGCGGCGAAGGTCTCGTAGCAGTAGGGGCAGGTCAGTCTGCGCGCCATGTCAGGTCACCCGCAGTCGGTGAAGCGCCGTGGGGCGCACGTCGGGAGCGGTGTCGGAGTCGGAGGCGGCGTCCGGGTGGGCCGGGAAGCAGACCAGCCAGGACGTGCCACGGGTCGCGGGCAGCGGGAACTCCACCCGCAGCGGCACCCGCGCGGTGATCCGCTGCGCGGGCAGGTCGTGGACGACCGTGCCCTCGGCGGCGCTCGCGGGACGGTAGTGGCCGACGCCGTGGACGATCCGCAGGGCGGGCAGTTCGCAGCCGGTGTCGGAGGTGAAGGTGACCGTCGCGATCCGCCCGCCCAGCCGCCGCCGTACGGACGGCTCGTACTCGACGACGGGCGGTTCGGCGCCGACCAGCAGCGCGGAGGAGCCCTCGCAGTCCACGGAGGGCTCGGCGACCAGCGCCTCCACGGTGAGGGTCACGGCCCCGCGCCCCACCGGGAGATCGAGGCCGCCGTCGTGCTCGTACACCCGGCGCGGGCACTGGATGTCCCCGGTGTCCCGGGAGCCGCCGACGGTGTCCCCCTCGACCCGCCAGCGCACCCGCGCGGTGCGGGCGCCGGGCGGCCAGGCCCACAGCACGAGGAGATGGGTTCCGCGGCGGATGGCCTGGAGCTCGTCGACGGGGACGGCGAAGAGGGTCTCGGGGCCGGGGGCGACGGCTGGCTCGGGGGTGCGCGCGGGGGGTGGGGTGGGCGCGGGGGCCGGGATCGGCTCGGCCTCGGGCTCCGGCTCCGGCATCGGGGGCGGGGCCGGTATCGGGGTCGGGATCGGCTCGGGCTCGGGTTCCGGTTCCGGCGGGTGCGGGGTGCGGGACGCGGGCTCCGGGTCCTCGCGCGAGGCCGGGGACCACGGACGCGCGTCCTCAGGGCGTACGGTCGGCCAGGGCTCGGGGCCGGCTCCGTGCGCGGCGGAGCCCGGCTCCGGGTCCTCCCGGTGCGGGGCCGGGCCCTGCCTGACCCGCAGGGCGCCGAAGTCCGCGAGGTGCAGCAGGCCGCCGACGACGGCGTGGGCCGGGTCGGCGGCACGCACCTGGAGGCCGAGCGCGCCCTCCAGCCAGGCGTCGGTGCCCGGCGTCTCGGAGAGTCCGCCCGCGAGGAGCACGGCGTCCGGCGGGCTGGTGGTCCGCGCGCACAGGTCGGCGACCGCCCGCCGGGCCCGCTCGCGCAGCGGCCGCACCACCCGGTCGAGGGTCTCCCGGTCGAGCACGACCTCCGCCTCGCCGACCCGCTCGACGGCGGTCTCCCGCCCCTGGTCACCGAGGGCGCGACGCAGCCGTTCGGCGGCGGCCGGGGCGGCGGACCGCTCCAAGTCGGGTGTGCGGTGCAGCAGTTCGGCCGCGAGGGCGGTGTCCCAGTCGTCCCCGCCGAGGGCGTGCCGCTCGGCGTCGACGATCCGGACCGTGCGGTCGTGGGCGACGGCGAGCACGGTCAGGTCCAGCGTGGTCGCACCCTGGTCCAGGACGAGGACCGTGCGGTCCGTGCCCTCGACGACCGCGCGGTAGTGCAGGGCGACGGCCACCGGCTCGGCGATCGTGTGGAGCACGGTCAGCCCCGCGGCCTCGGCGGCCCGCCGCAGCGGGCCCTCCGCGCGTTCGCCGTCCTCGTCCAGCGGCAGCGCGAGCGCGACGGACCTCTGCGAGGGCACGTCCCGGGCGGCGGCCAGGGCCGTGAGCGCGTCAGCGGCGGTGCCGGGACCGCCGGGCCCGAAGTCCACCGTCGCCACGACGGGCCGGCCCTCCCCGTCGCGCCGGGCGATCCGTCCGTGGCGGTGACCGACGTCGATGCCGTACACCGTCAGGCTCCTCTCTCCGCCGTGACACGGGGCGTTCCGTCCCGGTCGACGCCGACCAGGACCCGGTCCCCGGCGGTCGGCCGGTGCTCGATGAAGTGCCGGACCACCGCCGCCCGCAGGGCCTCCAGCTCGTTGCGGATCTGCCGGCCGCCGTACGCCCGCCGCTCCGGGTCGGCCATCCGGCCGGTGATCCACGGATGCACCCCGGCCCCGTCGACGACGAGTTCGACCTGATGGCGCTCGCGCACGGACTCGGCGAGCTGCCCGAGGAGCCGGTCCGCGATCCGTACGACGTGGTCGTGGCGGAGCATGTCGAAGACGACCACCCCGGGCTTGAGCCGTCCGTAGATCTCCGGCCGTCCGATCTCCCGGAACTTCTCCTCCACCGCCCGCGTGAAGTGCCCGCGCAGCCGGTCGTACGACAGGTCGTCGCCGGACTCGGCGAGGAGGTCCTGGACGGCGTCGGCGCCGGTGTTGGAGGTGAAGATGATCAGACACTGGGAGAAGTGCGCGGTCTGGCCGCGGCCGTCGGTGAGGCGGCCGTCCTCCAGGATCTGGAGGAACTTGTCCAGGACCTTGGGGTGGGCCTTCTCGATCTCGTCGAAGAGCAGCACGCTGAACGGCCGTTCCTGCACCCGCCGGGTGAGCTCGCCGCCCTGCTCGTAGCCGATGTAGCCGGGCGGCGCCCCGGCGAGCCGTTCGGCGGCGTGCTCCTGCTGGTACTCGCTCATGTCGAACCGGGCGTAGGCGCTCTGGTCGCCGAACATCAACTCGGCCACTGCCTTGGCGAGTTCGGTCTTGCCGACACCCGTGGGGCCGACGAAGAAGAAAGCGCCGCGCGGACGGGCGGTCCCCGAGTCGCCGAAGTCGACGCCCACGAAGGCCGATTGGAGCACTCCGGCGACCGCGTCCACGGCCGCGGGCTGGCCCACGACCCGCTCGCCGAGCGCCTCGCCGGCCCGCCCGACGACCTCCCGGTCCAGCTGGGTCCACGGGTCCACGCTCACATTGAGCCGGTGCAGCTCCAGGAGCTTGTCGGGTTTCTGCACGGGAGAGGACCGCAGCCACGAGGTGCGCGAGAGCGCGTGGATGTCCCAGCCGGCCATGCCGTCGGTGGCGCCGACGAGCGCCTCCACCTCCCCGCGGCTCGCCTGCGGGCCGCCGTTGAACTCCTCGCGCAGCATGCTCAGCCAGAGCCTGCGCTGGCTCGGGTCCGGCGGCCCGATGTGCAGGGTCGCGACCCGCGGGTCGTCCAGCACGAACCAGCCGGGCAGCCGGCCCACGTCCCCGACCGCGCACAGCACGGCGTTCCTCGGGTGCGGGGCGGGCCCGCTGTGCGGTCCGGGGTACGGCACCACGGCCTCGGTCATCGCGGCGCGCAGCCGCATCCAGCCGAGGTGCGCGTCGGCCCGGTCCGCCGCCAGATGGTGGTCGACGTCCTGGAAGACGAACGCGGTCGCCGCCTCGGGCGAGGCGACCAGCCGGCGCACGACCGCCGTCACGTCCTCGAAGGAGCTCGCCCGGCGGCCCGCCCTGGGCTGGAACAGGCCGTCCTGCGCCCGGCGCCGCTCCTCGCCGCGCCGGGTGTCGGAGGCGCCGGGAGTACCCGGGTTGCCGGGGGACTCGGCGGCCTCCGGGCCGCCGCTCCGGTCCTCGGCGGGCGGCGGCGTGCGCTGGTCGCGGGGCAGGGCGGCGACCAGCTTGTCGAACCGTTCGGCGTGCCCGGGCAGGGGGAAGGTGAGTCCGTCCACCGGGTCCCACCAGCCGACGACGTCGGCGCCCCACGCCTCCAGCGCCCCGGAGACGAGCGAGCGGAAGGAGGCGGGCCGGTCCTCGAACCACCAGCGGTCACGGATCCGCCCGTCCAGGATCACCTGCCGGCCGCGGCGCAGCTCCCAGCGCAGCGAGACCGCCCACAGCGGCATCATGCCGTCGGCGGGTACGGGGCCGTTCCCCCGCGCCTCGGGGCGGACCGGGGTGGTGCCGGGACCGGCGGTCGGAGGGGGGCCGGGCGTCGGGGACTTCTCCAGCCAGGAGCGCCCCGGGTCGGGCGTGGTCATCGGCTCCTCCGCTCCTGCGTGCCGGGCAGCCGACGGGCCGTGGTGCGCGGCGGTTTGCCGTCCCAGGTCAGCTCGCCGGGGGTGAAGCCGGAGCCGTCCAGGGCCCGGTGCACCAGGTCGAGCAGTTCCTCGGGGGCGCAGACCGCCTCGCCGCTCGCCGCCGGCCTGACCGACATGTCCGGCTCCCCGTCCACGTGGTAGGTGAGCAGGGGCGTGCCGTCGGACTCGGTGCGCACGGTCGCCTCGTACACCGCCCCGCTCTGCCGCTCGAAGGACAGCACGAGCAGTGCCCCGCGGTCCTCGCCGCCGGTGAAGTCGAGACCCGCGTCGGTCATGGCGTCCTTGAGCGCGCGGGCGAGTTCGGTGCGGCGGGCGTGGGCGAGCTGGAGTTCGTCGAGCCGCTCCTCGACGGAGGGCAGGAGGGTCTCCAGGGCGGCGACGGCGTCCAGGGCGGCGCGCGTCCGCCGCGCGTCGAGCGCCTCGGCGGCGGTCCGCAGGGTCCGCTCGATCTCCGCGGTCAGTTCCGGCGCGCCCAGGTCCGCCGCGTCGCGCACGGCGTCCCGCGCGCCGTCCTCGACGACGCCGAACCGGTCCAGCGCCTCGGCGTGCGCGGCCCGTTCGGCCTCCTCGCGGGCCGCTCGCTCCTCCTCGGCCCGCGCCGTCTCCTCCTCGGCGCGCAGGGCCTCCTCCTCGGCGCGTGCGGTGGCGTCCTCGACCGCGCGGGCGACGGTGTGGGCGTGCCGGGCCAGGGCGTGCTCGGCGGTGCCGAGCAGTGCCGCGAAACGGATCTCGGCGTCGGGCTGCGCCGCCGACGCGTCGAGCTGGTCCAGCAGTTCGGCGCAGGCCCGGGACCCCGCGGCGTCATGGGCGGCCGCGTCGGCGCCCAGGCCTGCGAGGCGCTGCCGCAGCTCGCTCAGGACCGCTCCCGGGTCGGGGCGGGCGCCGGCCGCCTGCCCGGCCGCGCCACCCGACGCGACGACGATGCGGCCGCGCAGCTCCTCGATGTCCGCGCCGAGCGGCCGGGGTCCGCCCAGCCCGGCCCGCAGTTCCGTCAACCGCTGCTGGAGAGCGGCCAGTTCGGTGACGCGGTCCGGGGCACCGAGCAGCGGGGCGAGCAGGCTCTCGGCCTCGTCGAGTCGGCGGGCGTCCGCCCGGCCCTGCTCCTCGCGCAGACCGGCCGCGTGGGACTCCTGCCGGACGCGGCGGCGTTCGGCGAGTTCGGCCCGGCGGCGTTCGGCGGCGGCCCGTGCGCGGGCCTGGCGTTCGGCGAGCTGCCGGGCCCGCTCGGCGGCCAGCGCCTCGCGTTCGGCCCGGCGCTCCTCCTCGCGTGCCCTGCGCGCCGCCGCACGGGTGGCCCGCAGCGTCATGCCGAGGGCCATCAGCCCGGGGTCGAGGGAGACGACGCTGTACATGGGTGAGCCGCTCATGGGGTCCTCCGGCCTTTCTGTGTGCGGTCGGTGCGCGGTACGAATCCCCGTGCCTCCAGGCGCGCTTCCAGGGTTTCCCGGAAGCCGGGCACGGGCGGCACCCCGGCCCAGGAGAAGGAGCCGTCGGCGCCCATCGACACCTCGACGCCCGCGCTGGTGTCGTCCTCGTCCGCGATCTGGGCCACGAGCGCGGCGTAGCGGTCGGTGAGGGCGAGCAGGCGCTGGTTGGCCGAGCCGCGCCAGCGCAGGGGGGCGTGCCGGGTGGCGACGTACGGCCCGTCCACCAGGAGGTCGAGCCGGTCGAGCAGGGCCTGTTGGGCCGGGGTGCCGCGGCGCAGCGCCTCGTGCCGGAAGCCCGAGTAGGCCATCGCCGAGAAGCCGGGCCGCCGTTCGCGTACGGCGTCCAGCAGCGCGGCGAGCGCCTCGGCCTGGGCGAACGGCTCGCCGCCGGACAGCGTGACGCCCTCCACGTCCGTCAACGCGGCCAGATGTGCCGCCAGTTCGGGTACGGCGACCGGGGTGCCGCCCTCGAAGGGGAGGGTCTCGGCGGCCACACAGCCCTTGCAGCGCAGCGGGCAGCCCTGCACCCAGACGACGGCCCGGACGCCGGGTCCGAGGACCGTGCAGCGGTCCAGGGTCCGCGCGAGGGACAGGGTGTCCGCGGGCCCGGTCACACCGGCTCCGGGTAGCCGTCCAGGCCGCGCCCGGCCTGGTCGCACCACGGGCACCAGGGCCGTTCCACGGTGTGCACGTGTGTGGCTCGCTCGGCGCACCGTGTCAGGCGGCCGGGTGCTCGTGCCGCGGCCAGTTCCCCGGCCCACTGGGCCGCCGTGGGCCGGGGTCCGGTCCCCGAGAAGGCGGCGCGCAGGAGCGTGCCGAGCGCGCGTGGCAGCAGGTCGGAGGGCGGCGCGGTGCGCGGCAGCACCACCGAGGTCCGGTCGAGCAGCCGGCAGCGGCCGTGCAGCACGTTGTCGTCGAGGGAGAGGTAGTCGCCGTCGGCCGGATGCCCGGCGAACGGGTGGAGCCCGCCCATGAGGAGCTGGTGGACGAGGACCGCGAGGGCGAAGGCGTCGGTGGACTCGTCGGGCGGCACGGGCGTCCGCGCCCGCTGCCCCGGGCCGGGCGCCCCGCCGCCCGCCCCGGCCGGCTCCGGTCCTGTCCGTTCCGGTGCCGTCCGTTCCGGTGTCATCCGTTCCGGTGCCGTGTACCCCGGTGTCCGCATCCGGCCGGGGAACACGTCGCGGCCGTCGGTGAACTGCCAGGAGTCGACGTCCGCCATGCCCACCCGGCCGTGTGCGTCGGCCCAGAGGTTGTCCGGGTTCAGGTCGCCCACCACATAGCCCTCGGCGTGCAGGTCGGCGAGCAGCCGGGCCAGTGCCTCGGCGGCGGCGAGGGCCGTGGCCCAGGTGGCGCCGGGCAGCGCGTCCAGCCGTCCGGCCGGGGTGAGCAGCGAGGCGAACGGCAGGAAGTCGCGCCGCAGATCGGGCATCAGATAGCCCTCCACGTCCTCCCGGACCGTGCGCACGGCGGCGAGGGGCCAGGCGACCCGCTGCGGTGTCCCGGCGAGCAGCCGTACGGTCCTCGGTTCTCGGCGCTGCCGTACGAGCCGCTCCACCCGGCGCCGGTACGCGACCGGGTCGGCCGGGTCGGGCACCAGCTTGGCGACCAGGGTGCCGTCGTGTCCGACCGCGTACACCAGGCCTTCGGAGCCGGCGCCGATCCGTTCGGTGAGCAGCCACTCCCGGCCGCCGCGCGAGACCACCCTCACCCCCATCGCCCGTCGCCCTCCGTGAGCGCGCACAACAGCGTCAGGTCGTCCCCGGTGCGTTCGGCGGCGGCCGTCCCGGACAGCACGGCGTGCAGCGGTTCGGCGCTCCCGCCGCCGCGGCGCAGCGCGGCCGCAAGGGGCGGCAGGAAGCGGGGGCTGGGCAACGGCCCGGCGGCGTCGGGCAGTCCGCGTACGGAGGGGTGGTCGAGCGCGAGCGGCGCGCAGCCGTCGGTGGCGAGGACGACACCGGACAGCTCGGGCTCCCACACGGTGAAGGTCCGCACCCGCAGCCGGGCGGACGGGGAGGTCGTGTACGCCGGAGGGGGGCCGCCCGGCTCGGGCGGCGGCAGCACCAGGTGACAGCGCTCGGCGGGGGCGGCGGCGCGACCGGGGTCGTCGTCGCGGTCGGGGGCGTCCACGCGGTCGGGGTCGTTCGGGACGGTCGGGGCCGTCAGGCTCTCGGGGCTGTCGGTGCCGTCCGGGCTCCCGGAGGCGCCTCGGCCGTCGGAACCGCCCCCGCCGTCGGGCCCGTTCGCCCGGGTGAGTACCGCCGCGAAGCAGTCGCCCAGGGACACGAACGCCACCCACGGCGGCCGTAAGAACGCCACGAGCAGCGCGGCGGCCAGGTCGTCGGGCTCCTCGCCGTCCGCGTCCCCGGTGAGCGCGCGGGCCCGGCGCGAGCACGTCCCGGCGAGGAGGGCGCCGCGCTCGGCGGTCCACTCGGTCCACTCCGGCGCGCCCGCGTCCCGGCCGGGCGGCGGTACGGCCGCGAGGACCCGGCAGGCGGTGTCGACGGCGAGGTGGGCGCCGAGGGCCGCGCGCGGCCGCGAGCCGACTCCGTCGGCCACCGCGAGGACGGCCCCGTGGCCGGTCCGTACCGCGCGGAAGGCGTCCTCGCCGCCCCGGCCCGCGTCACGGTGCGCGGCTCCGGCCACGGACGCGCCCGCGACGATCACTGGTACTCCCCCTCGATCTCGGCCATCCGCGCCCGGCGGGCCGCGAGGTCCGCGACCTGGGCGTGGACGGCGTCGGCGTCCTGCACCGCGCCGAACCGGTCGGAGCTGTAGAAGAGCAGGTCGAGAATCTGGCCGAAACCGAGCCGGTCGAGCAGGTGCGCGCCCTTCGGCGCGAGGACGCGCAGCAGGTCGAGGTCCGCGCCGTGCACACCGACGGCCTGGAACACCCATGCGCGTTCCTGCTCGCCCTGCCGCAGCGCCCGCGCGGTGTCCTGGAGGGCCTCGGCGTCCAGGGGCCTGCCCTCGGCGTCGCTGGGCGCGCCGTCGGTAAGGACCCACAGGAACGGCCGGATCACCTGCACCCGGCGCGCCCTCAGTGTGCTCAGCCGCTCCCGGGCGAGGGCGAGCGCCGCGTCCACGGCGTCCGTCATGCGGGTGTACCCGGACGCGGCGAGCCGGGGCGGCCGCATCCCGTCCACGGGCACGAACAGCCGGTCGGCGGGGAGCGACTCCACCGGGACCAGGGTCCGTTCGCGGGGATCGTAGGCGCGCACCTGCGAGTCGAAGGTGATCAGACAGACCTCGACGCGCGAGCGCAGCCGCCCGTGGCGCCGTACGCCGTCGAACCACGCGGTCAGGGCGTCGTTGAGCTCGTCGATCCGGGGCCGCTCGGCGGGGCGGCCCATGGAGGCCGAGGTGTCCAGCAGCAGCACGACCGGCTGTCGCTCGTCGAAGCCCTCGCCGAAGGCCGTCGTCACGCCGCCCCCTCGGGCGCGGGACGGACGAGGAGACGTCCGCCGGACGGATCGGCGCGCACCTCGGCCGCGGTGCCGGGCAGCAGGCCCGGTGCCTCCGGAAGGGCGCGCAGCAGGACTCCTTCGACGAGCACGTACACGTCGGGATCGGGCCAGGTCGTCACCCGGCCCACCGCACCGTGCGCCCATCGCACCATTCCCCCGTCCATGCGATTCACAGTAGGTGATGTCCCGTCAACTCAAGCAGGAGTCAATGCAATTGAAGTGAACCAGTGCGCAGGGTCGGGGACGGGTCGCCGACGGGTCGTGGGATGGTCGCCGCCCGCACGCGCACCGCGGGGCGCCTCGGGACCGCGGGGCGCCGGCGCTCGGGCGGACCCCGTCGGGTGCCGTCAGGCCGTGCCGCGCCGGCCGCTCGGGCGGACCCGTTCGGGCAGGCGCTCCACGAGGTCGGCGGCGCGGGTGTCACGGACAACGACATGGATCTCCCAGTCCGCCCCGCGCGCGGCCTCCGCCTCGACGGCCGCCCAGATCGCGTCGAGGCTGACCTGACGGGGCAGTCCGCCGCGGCCCGCCCCGAGCAGCGGGAAGCACACCGAGCGCAACCCGGGCCACTCCCCGGCGCGTTCCTCGGCCATCACCTCGAACACCCGGGTCGCCGCGCGGGTGATGTCGGCGGGCAGCACCTCGTAGTCGTTGGTCCCGGCGCGGGGCACGGCCACCACGGCGTGGTAGATCCGCCGCACCCCGTGGGCGGCGAGCGCCCCGCCGTCGGTGGCCGCGACCGTGCCGGGCAGCACGGGCCGGCCCGCGGTTCCGTGCCGCCCGGTCCAGGCGCGCAGCGCGTCGCTCACCGGGTCGGCGACCAGGTCGCCGGTCACCCCGCGCACGGAACCGGCCCGGCGCAGCGAGGCGGCGACCGAGGACTTGTAGGTCTCGGGCAGCGCGAGGTGGGTGTTGGCGGGTGAGACCACGACGTCCACGTCGCGCAGCAGGTCCACGGGGTGGACATGGACCGTGAGCGGCAGGGCGCGGCCCCCGGCGGGCACCTCGACGACGCGGTGCGTACGCGTGCCGCCGTCCGCCGTCGTCCCCTCCGGCTGCCGCGCGGGCGCCCCGGTGCCGGCGGCGAGCCGGGCGACGGCCTCGGCGATCTGCTCCAGGACCATCACCTCGTGGTCCTTGCGGAAGCGTTCGACGCTCACGCCGTACACCTCGGCCGCGCGGCGCCGCCGGTCGGCGGCCGGCCAGTCCCGGGTCCCCTGGGCGAGGCCGAGGGTGTACGCGGCGGCCGTGCGCAGGGTGCCCGCGTCCAGCCCGGATACGGCCCGGCGGAGCAGTCCCTCGACCGACCCGTCGGGCGCGCCGCGTTCGGCAGCCCGGCGCAGCGCCGTCAGTTCCACTCCGCGCAGCCTGACCAGGCCGGCCCGGCGGACGGCCTTCAGTTCGGCCACTATCGACGCATGATCGGCCCCCGTTGCCATGCGCGCCACGATCGCACCGGCCGCCACGGCCGACAAGCCGCGGGTCCGGCGTACCGCATCACTCCGGCCACGGCGGCACCACGGCCGCGCGCAGCGGCGCGAGCAGCCGGTTGACCTCGGCGACCCCGGCGGGCGAGCCCAGTTCGGCCAGGGCCCGGCCGGGCCGGTCCGCGAAGGGTCCCGCCGGCGCGAAAGGTCCCGCCGGGCCGGACCTTTCCGGTCTCCGTGTCCCCTCCTCGACCGGGGTGAGCGGCTCGGGCCCGCAGCGGTCCTCGAAGAGCACCGTGGCGAGCCGTGGCCGCATCCGCCGCGACTGCCAGACGAGGCCCATGGCGTCGGGCGCCTGGGCCCGGATCTCGCTGCACCAGCGGCGGGTCTTGGCGTACCGGTCGTCGCCCTCGGACTCCAGCAGCCAGGAGTCCTGGCAGACGGCCGCCAGGTCCTCCTCGCCGATCAGCGACACCAGCAGGAGGTCGGCGCGGGCGACGAGCGGGGTGAGGGATCTGCCGCGCACGGCGGCGTAGGGCACGAGCCGGGTCCCCGTCCCCGGGTCGAAGTCCAGCGACCGCAGGAGTGTCTCGGCGAGGGCGGCGGCGGGGTCGTCTGCGAGGTACAGATACGGGTAGGGGTCGGCGGTGGTGCCGTCGAAGCGGTTGCCGCCGAAGTGGGTGTCGGCGGAGACGGGGTTGAACCCGGTGGCGGGGCGGCGGCCGGAGTGCATGCGCCAGAGCACCGTGCCCGCCTCGATCACATGCTCGCGCGGCTGCATGGCGTAGGCCGCGGGGGAGATGTTGCCGGGCATCAGCCGTCCTCCGCCAGTGCGCGGGCGGCGCCCGTGAGGACGTCGTCGGGCACTTCGCCGAGGAGCGCGGCGGGCGCTCCGCCCAGCGCGCGGTTCCCGCTCAGCCACCAGTCGGCCGCGCCCCAGGGGTCGATGTCGGCGAGCAACAGCCGGTTGATCCGCAGGACGACCGGGAGGGGGCCGCCCGTACCGGTCCGGCCGCCGTCGAACTGGAAGGCGGGGTAGTGCCGTTCGCCCCGCGCGTCCTCCAGTGCGATCAGTTCGCGCGGGGGCGGTTCGCTGTGCCGGGCGCCGAGTTGTCCACGGCCGAGCGCGGGCGCGGCGAGCAGCCTCCGCTTGGCCGCGGCGATGACGTCGTACGCAGGGTCGGCCGACGGTCGCGGGGCGGCGAGAGCCAGCAGCAACTCCCCCGCGCACAGGGGGATGTCGGGCGCCGGGGTGCCACCGGCCAGTCGGGTGCCGTCGAGGGCCCGGCGGACGGTGTGGTCCAGCGGAAGCGGCAGCAGGGCGTGCCGGACCCCCTGGAGCGCCCGCCGGACGGCACGGGGGTCGCCGCTCGGCGCCCCGGCCAACTCCCTTACCCGGTTGAGGAGTACGCCGAACCGCTCCTCGCCGAGGCTGGTCCGGACGCTGTCGGCGTGCTCACCGACGAGGGCCATCAGGTCCTGCGGACCGGTACTCATCGCGTGCCCTCCCCCGCCGTGCGCCGGGCCGGTCCGGGATGGCCCTGGTGGATGAACGCCGCCCACAGGGCGGGCCGTTCGAGTCCGGGGCGATCCATCTCGCGGACGAGTTCGGGGCTCATCCGGGGCGGTGCCTCGCGGTGCGGGTCGAGCATCCACCGCTGGGTCATGTGCAGGGCGTCGGCCGGACCGAGCCCGTCGACCGCGACCAGGTGGTGGAACACGCCCATCATCAGTGCCGAGGCGCCGTCCTGGGTGGTCCAGCGCGAGCCGACCACGTCGCGTGCGCCGCTCGCCACGAACGCGGTGGTCAGGGTCAGCGCCTCGTCGTGGTCCTGCCGGGTCAGGTCCGTCTCGCAGGCGCTGAGCACCACCAACGGGCCCTCCTCGCCCGATGTTTCGGCGGGTGCGGCGTCCAGGAGGCGGTTGACCGTCAGCATGCCGAGGTCGGGCCGCGCCCCCGGGCCGCCGTCCTCGGGCGGAAGGGTCTCGGCGCCCTCCGGGAACGCCAGGTGCAGCGCCGACTGCGTGGGGTCGACACCGGCGGAGCCGTGCGAGGCGATGTGCAGCAGGGACAGCGGTTCCCTCAGCAGCCCGAGCAGTTCCCCGGGGGTGCCGGCCGCCACGGGTTCCACGGGCGGCTCGTAGAACTCGCCCACCAGCCGTGCGCCGGGGTAGTACGCGGCGTGCAGCGCGGTCGCCTCCCGTTCGGCGTGGGTCAGTTCGAAGCGCGGGTCGGCCACGAGGACGGGGGCGGCGCCCGGGTCCCGGCGCCCGCGTCCGGCGGTGCGCAGGAACTGTCCACCGGAGGCCGCGTAGGTGATCACCATGATCTGGCAGGCGTACGCGGCCCGCGCGGTCTCGGGCAGCCTGGCGGCGTGCCAGGGCACGGCGCCCAGCCTGCCGCACGGCACCAGCACGACGCGCGGCGGTCCCGGGCGGTCGCGGCGCCGCTCCTCGTTGGCGGCGAGCCGCTCCGCCACGGCGCTGATCAGCGGGCCGACGGCGGCGTCGTAGGCCCAGCGGAGCACGTCCTCCAGGGCCTGCTCCCAGGCCGCCTCGGCGTCCGGATCGTCCTCGGAGCGCGCGTTCGCGGCCCGGAGGTAGGCGTCCAGGGGCGCCGCCCCGGGGCCGGAGAGCATCGGGAGCCGAAGGACACCGGTTCCGGTGTCGGGCCCCACCAGGACCGCCATGCCGGGCTGTTCCCGGTGCCCGGGCAGCAGGTAGAAGAGGGCGTCGGCGTCCGCCTCGGCCAGCCCGGCCCGGAGTTCCGCCACGGTCGGGGTGGTGAACAGGGCGCCCTGCTCGCGGTATCCGAGCGCTTCGAGGGCCTTGCGGCGCAAGGTGCTGGGCAGTTCGCGGGGCAGCTCGCCGACGGGCCGTGCGCCCTTGCCCCAGCGCCGCCAGGCGTCGGCGATGTCCTGACGGCCGCGGGCCTCGAGGAGTTCGGGTACGGCGGCGGACGCCGCGGCGGAGTGCAGCACCAGGGCGCGGCCCAGTTCCAGGGCGGCGACCGTCTCCTCCACCCGGCCGTTGCGCGCCGACCAGCGGGCCGCGTGCAGCCCCCGGTCTGCGCCGGTACGGGCGGTGGCGAGGCCGTGCTCGGAGCCGAGTTGCAGTACGACGTCCGCGGCGAGGGAGTTGAGCCCCTCCATCGCCGCGCCGGTCGCCGCGGCCTCGTCCTCCCTGCTCCGCCGCGCCCAGCGGGTCTGGTACACCTCCGCGAGCCGCCACAGCGCGTCGGCCGCGAAATGATGCCGCTCACCGCGCCGCAGCGCGTCCCTGACCTGCTCCAGCTCGGCGATCGCGGCGTCCAGATCGGCGGGGTCGTCCGTCGACTCGTAACGGGTGAGGAGGGTGTCGGCGGCGAACCAGCGCTCCAGGGTGGTCGCCTCGGGCCGTGCGGAGAGATCGCCGTGCAGGAGCGACGGATCGCGGGTGGCCCTGGCCCGCAACGCCCGGTTGCGGGCGATGGACATGTCCAGGTAGGTCCGCATCACAGGGGGTGTCCGAGCCGCCGCCTCCTCGGCCTTCTCCATGCAGTCGAAGCTGCGGCGCAGGGCGTCGGTGTCCCCGAGCAGCCGGGCCCGCTCCAGATGGGCCTCGGCCAGGGCGGACGACAGCATGGCGCGGAACATGTGGTCGGGGCCGAGGGTGTCCTCGAGGTCCGTGAGTGCGGCGATGACGTCGTCCATCCCTGCCTCGTCCCGGTCCTCCTTGGCTTTCACCAGGCGCTGCATGAGCAGCGGAAGCCGCATCATGACGTTCCCGTCGGCCCCGAATCTCTCCGGGCCGGCCGCGGCCAGTGACTCCAGGACGGATGTCGTCCGCTCGGCGGCCTCCCGGGCCACGTCGCGGTCCCCCAGGTTCCCGCCCAGCGCCGGGCCGAGGTTCAGCAGTCCCCTGGCCGACCCCTCGAAGGAGGCGGCCGTGGTGGCGTCGAACGCCGGGTTGTCACGGGCGTCGAGCAGACCGCCGAGCGCCTGGTCCAGCAGATCGGGATCTCCTGCCCTGATGGCGTCGAGGGCGGAGAACATCGCGGGCATCGCTTCCTCGGGGCGCAGGGCACGCTTCACTGCGTCCAGTGCCTCGTCACGCACTTTGTCGTGCGGGGACCGCGTCTGCCGCGTGCCCTCCTCGGCGGCGGGGTCCCCGGGAGCCGTGCCGAACAGCCGTCGCACCTCCGCCACGTGCGGAAAGTCGTCCGGCAGCACGTCGAGGAGCCGGGCGAGGCCGCCCGGCCGGTCCATGCCGTCGAGTACGTCCACGAAGCCCGCCAGCTGCTCCATGGCGCGCGGCGCCTCCGGAGGCAGCTCCGCGGCACGGATGTCGGGCAGGAGTTCCCTGATCTCGCTCGTCAGCGCGGCCTGGTCCTCGGCGCTCTGCCGGGTGTACCAGGCGAGGACGTCCTCGGGCCTCGGGGCCCTGCCGATCCCGCCGCCCAGCTCCGGATACGGCACCAGCAGCATCGACAGCCAGTGCGCCGAGTACCGCCTGCTCTCCTCGTCCATGGCCGCGCCCGGCCGCCGTGCCGCGCGCAGCAGCCGCCGGCCCTCCACACGGTCGGCGGGGTCCGCCCCGGCCGACAGATACCGCGCCGCGAGCACCACTCCCCGCCCCAGCGCGATTCTGGCCCGCAACGGTTCGTCATGGCCCAGCACCGCTTCCAGTTCGGCGAGTTCGGCGACGGACCGGTCGAACTCGGCCCGCCCCGGCACGGGTCGGCCCTCCTCGGGAAGTAATCGCAGGGCGCGCTCCGTCGCGTCGGCGACCCATGCCCGCAGGGCCCGCAGGCCTCCGCTCTCCACCCCGTCCATCGGTCCCCCTCGTTCTCCCCGTACCTCAGGACGGCCCGGCCGGCGACCGGTCGTCCGCGGACTCCGGTCCTTCCCCGCGTTCGCCACCCGACACACCCAGATCACGCCTCATCTCGCCCCGCAGGAACCGCAGTCGGCCCCACAGCGCGTCGATCGTCCGCTGGGCGGCCTCCGGCGAGTCCCCCTCGCGCGGGTCGCCGTCGTCGAGTCTGCGCACCGTGCCGTAGAGGGCGTTCAGGGCACGGTTGACCTCGCCGGCGAGGTCGAGGATCGGGTTTGGCACCCGCAGCTGCGCGTCCGCGTGGACGTCCCGGTGCAGATCGCGCGCCTCGGTGAGCCGGCGGCGTACGGACTCCGCGTCGCCGCCCCGCCTGATGGCGTGCAACTGGTCGCTGAGCGCGGCGAGATAGTGCCGCGCGGACATGTTCAGCGCCACGTACGCGCCGCGCCGGGCGGCCTCCTCCTCGTGCACCGCGCGCCGCCGCTCGGCCCGGTCCAGTTCACGCAACCGCCCCCGGTCTGCGGCGCGTTGGGTCAGCAGGGCGGAGAGCAGGGTGCCGGCCACGCCGGTCACCGCGACCGCCCAGGCGGTCGCACCACCGATGTCCACGGCATCCCCTTCCTCCGCCCTGCCGACCGGCTCCCCCTGTCCAGCAGAGCACGCCGCACCCGGGCGAGGGGCCGCCCGGCCGGGGAACGACCACCCGGCGCCCGGGGAACGACCGGCGCGGCGAACGCGCTCAGTCCGCTGCCCGGTAGAGCTCAGTGAGGAGTTCGACGACCGGCCGGGCCGCGGGATGCGGGTCGTCCCGCCACCAGGCCAGGCGGACGGCGACCGGGGCCGCGTCGCGCACCGGGCGGTAGACGACGCCGGGACGGCGGTACTGGTGGGCGGTGGACTCGGCGGTCATGCCGACGCAGCGGCCCGAGGCGATCACCGTGAGCCAGTCGTCCACGTCGTGCGTCTCCTCGACGGCCGGCCGGGACTCGGGCGGCCACAGCTCCGGGGTGGTGGTGCCGGTACGGCGGTCCACCAGCAGGGTGCGTTCGCTCAGGTCGGCCAGCCGCAGCGAGCGGCGGCGGGCCAGCGGATCGTCGGCGGCGAGCGCGCACAGCCTGCGCTCCAGGCCGACGATCGCGCTGTCGAAGCGCCGGTCCTCCGGTGGTCTGCGCACCACCGCCAGGTCGCAACTGCCCTCGGCCAGGCCCGCGGTGGCGGAGTTGACGCGGACCAGATGGAGTTCGACGGCGGGCTGCGCGGCGCTCCAGCGGCGCTGGAAGGCGAGCGTGTGGCGGCCCAGCGCGGCCCACGCGTAGCCCACCCGCAGCCGCCGGGCACCCTGCCCGGCCTCCCGGACCAGGTCGTCCACCTCGGCGAGCACCCGCCGCGCGTGCGTGAGGACGCGCAGCCCGGTGGCGGTGGGCGTCACCGAGCGGGAGGTGCGTCGCAGCAGCCGTGCGCCCAGGGCCTCCTCGAGTGCGGCGAGGGTGCGCGACACGGCCGCCTGGGAGACGCCCAGGCTGAGCGCGGCGTCGGTGAAGGTGCCCTCCTCGACGATCGCGACCAGACAGCGCAGGTGGCGTAGCTCCACATCCATGAGTCCAGCGTATAGATCAGCCGGTCCATGTATTTTGCGCAAGCCCGCGCCCGGCGCACTCTCGGACCATGCAGACCGCCGCCAGCACCTCCGCCTCCACCACGGCCGCCTCCGCCGCGGGGCCGCGGCGGGTACGCCTCGCGGGCGTCGCCACGATGGTCGGCAGCGGGCTGTCCAACCAGACCGGAGCCGCCCTCGGCGCGCTCGCCTTCCCGGTGATCGGGCCCGTCGGGGTCGTCGCGGTGCGCCAGTACGTCGCCGCCGCCGTGCTCTCGGCCGTGGCCCGGCCCCGGCTGCGTTCGCTGACCGGGCGGCAGTGGCGGCCGGTGCTGCTGCTGGCGCTGGTGTTCGGGACCATGAACCTGTCGCTTTACAGCGCGGTGGACCGGATCGGTCTGGGGCTCGCCGTGACGCTGGAGTTCGTCGGGCCGCTGGTCATCGCGCTGGCCGGGGCGCGCCGGCGGCTGGACGCCGGGTGCGCGCTGGTCGCCGCGGCGGGTGTGGTCACCCTGATGCGGCCCCGGCCCTCGGCCGACAGTCTCGGGATGGGCCTCGGGCTGCTGGCGGCCGGCTGCTGGGCCTCGTACATCCTGCTCAACCGGACGATCGGTGAGCGCATCCCCGGGGCGCGGGGGGCGGCGGCCGCGTCCGTGGTCTCGGCCTGTCTGTTCCTGCCCGTCGGCGCCGTCGTCGTGGCGGTCCGTCCGCCGACCGCCGGAGCGCTGGGGTACGCCGTGGCGGCCGGGGTGCTGTCCTCGGCCGTGCCGTATCTCGCCGACCTGTTCACCCTGCGGCGGGTGCCGGCCCAGGCGTTCGGACTCTTCATGAGCGTCAACCCCGTGCTGGCGGCGCTGGTCGGGCTCCTCGTCCTCGGTCAACGGCTTGGCTTCGCCGAGTGGGTGGGGATCGGGGCGGTTGTTGTCGCCAACGGGGTGAGCGCGGCTACGCGGCGGCCCTGACGGGGGGTTGCGGGGCGGTTGCGGGGTGGGCCGGCCCGAGGGGTGTTGCGGGGTGGGGTGGTGCGGGTGCGTCGCCGGGTACGGGTCCGTCGTGGCCGTTCGCGCAGTCCCCCGCGCCCCTAAAAGATTCCGCAGTTCCTCGCGCCCCCAAAGGCCTGCACCGTTCCCCGCGCCCCCAAAGACCTGCGCAGTTCTCCGCGCCCCCGGAAAGCTGTGCGCAGTTCCTCGCGCCCCTTAAACGGCCCCCGGCGTGCCCCGCTCCCCCCAGGCAGTTCGCAGTTCCTCGCGACGCTGACTGCGATCGGGCAACCAGGGGCGCGGGGAACCGCGCGACCAGCCACCGACGCACCCGCACCCGCACCCGCACCGCACGCCTCACGTGCAGAAAAGTGCAGGCCAGGAGGCTATTCACCGCGTATATAACCGCTGTGTATAGTCCCGGCATGCCTTCTCTGACCAAGAAGCTTCCGACCCGGAAGATGAAGAACACGGGGCCCGGGTTCCACGCCGCACGCCTCGCCACCGCGGCCGCCGCCCTGACACTCGCGCTCACGGGATGCACGAGCCTGGAGACGACCGCGCCGAGCACCGTGCGGGCGCGGGCCGTCCCGGGCGCGCCCGCGCAACTGGGAACCGTCGACTGCCGCAAGGCCAAGTGCATCGCGCTGACCTTCGACGCGGGACCGAGCGAGAACTCGCCGCGCCTGCTGGACATCCTCCGGCGCGAAGAGGTCCCCGCGACCTTCTTCCTGCTCGGCAAGCGGCACATCGACACCTATCCGGAGCTGGTGCGGCGAATGGCCGACGAGGGCCACGAACTGGCCAGCCACACCTGGACCCACCGCATACTCACCGACCTGGAGCCGGACGAGATACGCGCCGAACTGACGCGCCCGAACGAGGAGATAGCCCGGCTCACCGGACGCGCCGTGACCCTGATGCGCCCGCCGCAGGGCCGCACCGACGACACCGTGCACGAGATCTGCCGCGAGCTGGGCCTCTCGGAGGTCCTGTGGAGCGTGACGGCGAAGGACTACAAGACGAACGACCCGGCGCTGATCCGGCAGCGCGTCCTGGAGCAGTCCTCCCGCGACGGCATCATCCTGCTGCACGACATCTACCCGGGGACCGTCCCGGCCGTGCCCGGCATCATCAAGGACCTCAAGGAACGCGGCTATGCCTTCGTGACGGTCCCTCAGCTCCTGGCCCCCGGAAAGGCGGAGCCGGGGAAGGTCTACCGCTAGGGCGTGGCCGAAGGGGTTCTAGGCCCTGTCGTCGAACTCCCGCCCGCCCCGCGACGCCATGCACGCTCCCCCACTTCGTGGGAGGCGCACCCACTCGCCGCACCGGACACAGGCCCGAGTACGTCCGGTACGAGGGCTTGCACCCGGCACTCCCCCGGAGGGGGGACCCCCAGAGCACGCACCTGACGCCGCGGGGCCGCCCTCCGGGCGACGACCGGAGTCTGACGACAGGACCTAGGATCCTCGCGTGGTCCTCTTCCTCCTCCGGCGCACCGTGGCGCTCCCGATCGACGAGGCCTGGCGCCGGCTCACGGACTGGCCCCGGCACGGCGACGCGGTCCCGCTCACCCGCGTCACGGCGACCCCGGCCCCGCCCACCCGGCAGGGCACGGTCGTCGTGGCCCGCAGCGGACTCGGCCCGCTCGGCTTCGACGACCGGATGGACGTCACGGTGTGGCGGCCCCCGGCCGACGGCGGGCCGGGGCTGTGCCGGCTGGAGAAGCGCGGCCGGGTGGTGCGCGGCTGGGCCGAGATCGAGGTGCTGCCGGAGCCGGACGGGCGGACCGGTGTGCTGTGGCGGGAGGAGCTGGGGGTGCGGTTCCTGCCCGGGGCCGTCGACCCGCTGCTGGGGGCCACGGCCCGCGCGACGTTCGGCCGGGCGGTCGACAGGCTGCTCGGTACGGCCTGATCACAAGGTCGGCCGCCCCGCCCGGGACTCCTACGCCACCGACCCGATGCGCCCCGAGGGTTCCGGGGCCGGGTCGTGGTGGATCGGCGTGTGCGCCCCGGTCAGCGAGACCCCGCTGCCGCCGCGCCGGTCGGCCACGATCTCCGCGGCGATGGACAGGGCCGTCTCCTCGGGCGTACGGGCGCCGAGGTCCAGGCCGATCGGGGAACGCAGGCGGGCCAGCTCCAGTTCGGTGACGCCGACCTCGCGCAGCCGGTCGTTGCGCTCCAGATGGGTGCGGCGCGAGCCCATCGCCCCGACGTACGCCACCGGCAGCCGCAGCGCGAGCTTCAGCAGGGGCACGTCGAACTTGGCGTCATGGGTGAGGACGCACAGGACGGTCCGGCCGTCGGTGTCCGTGCGCTCCAGGTACGTGTGCGGCCACTCGACGACGATCTCGTCGGCGTCGGGGAACCGGGCTGCGGTCGCGAAGACGGGGCGGGCGTCGCACACCGTGACGTGGTAGCCGAGGAACTTGCCGACGCGGACCAGCGCGGAGGCGAAGTCGACCGCTCCGAAGACGATCATGCGCGGGGCGGGGACGGAGGACTCGACCAGCAGGGTGAGCGGTGCCCCGCACCGCGAGCCCTGCTCCCCGATCTCCAGCGTGCCGGTGCGGCCCGCGTCCAGGAAGGCACCCGCCTCCGCCACGACCGTGCGGTCCAGCTCGGGGTGGCCGCCGAGGCCGCCCTCCCAGGTGCCGTCGGCCCGCACCAGCAGGGCGCGGCCCCTGAGGTCCGCGGGGCCGGACACGATCCGCGCCACCGCCGCCGCCTCCCCTCGCGCGGCGGCGGTGAGCGCGGACGCGGCCACCGGCCGGACGGGGTCGCCCGCCCGGACCGGGGTGACCAGGATGTCGATGACGCCGCCGCAGGTCAGCCCCACGGCGAAGGCGTCGTCGTCGCTGTATCCGAAGCGCTCCAGGACGGTCCCGCCGTCCTCGAGGGCCTGTTGGCACAGCTCGTACACCGCGCCCTCCACACAGCCGCCGGACACCGAGCCGATCGCCGTGCCGTCGGCGTCCACCGCGAGGGCGGCACCGGGCCGGCGCGGGGCGCTGCCGCCGACCGCCACCACCGTGGCGACGGCGAAGTCACGGCCCTGCTCGACCCACCGGTTCAGCTCCTCGGCGATGTCCAGCATGTCTCGGTCTCCTTAACAGCGTTTGTGTGGAGGGGTGTTGCACGGCCCGGGCGAGTGGGGCGTCCGGACCTTCCATGATGGTGGCCGAAGGGCCCTAGTGGACGCCGAGCCAGCCCTCGATCGGGTTCAGGGCGAAGTAGACGAGGAAGATCACGGTCAGGCCCCACATGAAGACGCCGATCTCGCGGGCCTTGCCCTGGGCGGCCTTGATGGCGACGTAGGCGATGACACCGGCCGCCACACCCGTGGTGATGGTGTACGTGAACGGCATCAGCACGACCGTGAGGAACACCGGGATCGCGGTGGCGCGGTCGGACCAGTCCACGTGCCGGGCGTTCATCATCATCATCGCGCCGATGACCACCAGGGCGGCGGCGGCGACCTCGCCGGGCACGATCGCGGTGAGCGGGGTGAAGAAGAGGCAGGCGGCGAAGAACAGGCCGGTCACCACGGAGGACAGGCCGGTGCGGGCGCCCTCGCCGACGCCGGTGGCGGACTCGACGAACACGGTCTGGCCGGACGCGCCGGACACACCGCCGATCGCGCCGCCCGCGCCGTCGATGAACAGCGCCTTGGACAGGCCCGGCATCCGGCCCTGCTCGTCGGCGAGCCTGGCCTCGGTGCCGACGCCGATGATGGTGGCCATCGCGTCGAAGAAGCCGGCCAGCACCAGGGTGAAGACGATCATGCCGACGGTCATCGCGCCGACCTCGCCCCAGCCGCCGAACTCGACCTGTCCGAAGATCGAGAAGTCGGGCATCGAGACCGCGCCGCCGTGCAGTTCGGGGGTGCCGGACGCCCACTGCTTCGGGTCGACGACACCCGCGGCGTTGAGGATCACGGCGAGCACAGTGCCGCCGACGATGCCGATCAGGATGGCGCCGGGCACACCGCGCGCCTGGAGCATGAAGATCGCGAGCAGGGTGACGGAGAACAGCAGCACGGGCCAGCCCGCGAGTTCACCGCCCGGGCCGAGGAGCACGGGACCGCCGCCGGGCGCCGGGTTCTCGTGCACGAACCCGGCCTTGACCAGGCCGATCAGCGCGACGAACAGGCCGATGCCCATGGTGATGGCGTGCTTGAGGGCGAGCGGGATGGCGTTCATGATCATCTCGCGCAGGCCGGTGACGACCAGCAGCATGATGACGACGCCGTACATCACGCACATGCCCATGGCCTGCGGCCAGGTCATGGCGGGCGCGACCTGCGAGGCGAGGACGCCGGAGACGGAGAGGCCGGCGGCGAGGGCGAGCGGCACCTTGCCGACGAAACCCATCAGCAGCGTGGTGAGGGCGGCCGCGAAGGCGGTCGCGGTGATCAGGGCCTTCTGGCCGAGGATGTCCCCCGCCACGTCCTTGCCGGACAGGATCAGGGGGTTGAGCAGCAGGATGTACGCCATCGCCATGAAGGTGGTGACGCCGCCGCGCACCTCGCGCGCGACGGTGGATCCCCGCTGGGATATGTGGAAGTACCGGTCGAGCCAAGCACGTCCGGCCGGGACTCGGGTTCCTTCGCCCGAGTCCTCCGCGACGGTCTTCGGCTCCAGTGACTGCTGGGTCATGTGGGCCTGCTCCCAAGGTTCAAAGGGGCACCCTTGACAACCGCCCTGGCGGTTGCGGGATTTGGGAAAGTGGTGCGGCCGCACGACCCGGGGGACGGCCCGAGGCGAACGATCAGTCTGCTTCCGGCCACGCCGCGAGCGGTGCGGCGGGCCGAGGGGTACTCCGGGCGGCGCGGAGGAGGTTGTGACGTTCCGTGCACCGCCCGGAGAGTGTGTTTCACGCCGTGCCGGTGAGGTGTTCCGGTCGTACCGGCGTGCGGTCCAGCTCCAGCCCGGTCGCGGCGCGGACGGCCGCGAGCACGGCCGGCGTCGACGACAGGGTGGGGGCCTCGCCGATGCCGCGCAGCCCGTACGGGGCGTGCTCGTCGGCGAGTTCGAGCACGTCGACGGGGATGGTCGGCGTGTCGAGAATCGTGGGGATCAGGTAGTCCGTGAAGGAGGGGTTCCTGACCTTGGCCGTCTTGGGGTCGACGATGATCTCCTCCATGACCGCGACGCCCAGGCCCTGGGTGGTGCCGCCCTGGATCTGGCCGATGACGGACAGCGGGTTGAGGGCCTTGCCGACGTCCTGGGCGCAGGCCAGTTCGATGACCTTGACCAGGCCGAGTTCGGTGTCGACCTCGACGACCGCGCGGTGCGCGGCGAAGGAGTACTGGACGTGGCCGTTGCCCTGGCCGGTGCGCAGGTCGAAGGCCTCGGTGGGGCGGTGCCGCCACTCCTCCTCCAGCTCCACGGCCTCGTTCTCCAGCACGTCCACCAGGTCGGCGAGGACCTCTCCGCCGTCGGTGACGACCTTGCCGCCCTCCAGGAGCAGTTCGGCGGTCGCCCAGGCCGGGTGGTAGGAGCCGAACTTGCGGCGGCCGATCTCCAGCACCCGTTCGCGCACCAGCTCGCAGGCGTTCTTCACGGCGCCGCCGGTGACATAGGTCTGCCGGGAGGCCGAGGTCGAACCCGCCGAGCCCACCTGGGTGTCGGCCGGGTGGATGGTGACCTGGGTGACGCCGAGTTCGGTACGGGCGATCTGCGCGTGGACGGTGACACCGCCCTGGCCGACCTCCGCCATGGCCGTGTGCACGGTCACGACGGGCTCGCCGGCCAGGACCTCCATGCGGACCTTCGCCGTGGAGTAGTCGTCGAAGCCCTCGGAGAAGCCGACGTTCTTGATGCCGACCGCGTAGCCGATCCCGCGTACGACGCCCTCGCCGTGGGTGGTGTTGGACAGGCCGCCCGGCAGCTGCCGTACGTCCGCGCCCTCGCTGGACTCCCACTGGCGCTCCGGCGGCAGGGGCATCGCCTTGACGCGGCGCAGCAGTTCGGCGACCGGGGCCGGGGAGTCGACCGGCTGTCCGGTCGGCAGGAGCGTGCCCTGCTCCATGGCGTTGAGCTGCCGGAACTCCACCGGGTCCATGCCCAGCTTCTTCGCCAGCTTGTCCATCTGCGCCTCGTAGGCGAAGCACGCCTGGACCGCGCCGAAGCCGCGCATGGCGCCGCAGGGCGGGTTGTTGGTGTAGAGGGCGATGGCCTCGATGTCGACGTCCTCGACGACGTAGGGGCCGACGGACAGCGAGGAGGCGTTGCCGACCACGGCCGGGGAGGCGGAGGCGTAGGCGCCGCCGTCCAGGACGATGCGGCACTTGAGGTGGGTGAGCTTGCCGTCCCTGGTGGCGCCGTGCTCGTAGTAGAGCTTGGCGGGGTGCCGGTGGACGTGTCCGAAGAAGGACTCGAAGCGGTTGTAGACGATCTTGACCGGCTTGTTGGTGCGCAGGGCCAGCAGACAGGCGTGGATCTGCATCGACAGGTCCTCGCGGCCGCCGAACGCGCCGCCGACGCCGGACAGCGTCATGCGCACCTTCTCCTCGGGCAGGCCGAGGACGGGCGCGATCTGGCGCAGGTCGGAGTGCAGCCACTGGGTGGCGATGTAGAGGTGGACGCCGCCGTCCTCCTCGGGCACGGCGAGACCGGACTCGGGGCCGAGGAAGGCCTGGTCCTGCATGCCGAAGGTGTACTCGCCGGTGACGATCACGTCGGCCCGCTTCGCGGCCTCGGCCGCGTCGCCGCGGACGATGGGCTGGCGGTGGACGATGTTCGGGTGCGGGACATGGCCCGCGTGGTGGTCGTCGCGGCCCTCGTGGATCAGGATCGCGTCGGGGGCGGTGGCGGAGGCCTCGTCGGTGACGACGGGCAGTTCCCGGTACTCCACCTTGATCTTCGCGGCGGCGCGGCGGGCGGTCTCCGGATGGTCGGCGGCGACGATGGCGACCGGCTCGCCGTGGTGGCGGACCCTGCCGTGGGCGAGGACGGGCGTGTCCTGGATCTCGAGGCCGTAGTTCTTCACCTCGGTCGGCAGGTCGTCGTACGTCATGACGGCGTACACGCCGGGCGTCGCGAGGGCCTCGCCGGTGTCGATGGAGACGATCTCGGCGTGGGCGACGGTGGAGCGCAGGATCTGGCCCCAGAGCATGTCCTCGTGCCACATGTCGGACGAGTACGCGAACTCGCCGGTGACCTTGAGGGTGCCGTCGGGGCGGAGCGTGGACTCGCCGATGCCGCCCCTGGTCCGGGAGCCCTGGGTGATCTTCGTGGGTGCGCCGTTGGCCGGCATGGTGGTCAGACCCCCTCGGACTGGCGGGCGGCGGCCAGGCGGACCGCGTCCATGATCTTCTCGTAGCCCGTGCAGCGGCACAGGTTGCCCGACAGGGCCTCGCGGATGTCCGCGTCGGTCGGGTTGGGGTTGCGCTCCAGCATCTCGTCGGCGGCGACGAGCAGGCCGGGGGTGCAGAACCCGCACTGGACGGCGCCGGCGTCGATGAACGCCTGCTGGACGGGAGAGAGTTCCTCGCCCTCGCCGGTCTGCGAGTCGGTGCCGCCCTTGGCCTGCCAGCCCTGGGCGTCCTGGAGGGACGTGCCGCAGGCGCCGCTCGCACAGCCGCCGTGCTCGGCGCGCTGTCTGGCGTAGTCCGCCAGGCCCTCGACGGTGACGACCTCGCGGCCCTCGGCCTGGCCTGCCGCGACCAGGCAGGAGCAGACGGGAACGCCGTCCAGGCGGACCGTGCAGGAACCGCACTCGCCCTGTTCGCAGGCGTTCTTGGAGCCGGGCAGGCCGAGGCGCTCGCGCAGGACGTAGAGCAGGCTCTCGCCCTCCCAGACGTCGTCGGCCTCCTGGGGACGTCCGTTGACGGTGAAGTTGACGCGCATTACGCAGCTCCCTCCGAGATGCGGCGGGCGCCGCGATACGACTCCCAGGTCCAGGTGAGCGTCCGGCGGGCCATGACGCCGACCGCGTGGCGGCGGTAGCTCGCGGTGCCCCGGACGTCGTCGATCGGGTTGCAGGAGGCGGAGCACAGCTCCGCGAACCGCTTGGCGACCGACGGGGTGATGATCTTTCCGTTGTCCCAGAAGCCGCCCTCTTCCAGGGCCGCGTTCAGGAACTCCTCGGCCGTCTTCGCCCGGACGGGTGTCGGGGCGGCGGATCCGATGCCGGTGCGCACCGTGCGGGTCTCGGGGTGCAGGGCGAGACCGAACGCGCACACGGCGATGACCATGGCGTTGCGGGTGCCGACCTTGGAGTACTGCTGGGGGCCGTCGGCCTTCTTGACGTGCACGGCCCGGATCAGCTCGTCGGGGGCGAGCGCGTTGCGCTTGACGCCGGTGTAGAAGGCGTCGATCGGGATCAGCCGGGAGCCGCGTACGGACTCCGCCTCGACCTCGGCGCCCGCCGCGAGCAGGGCCGGGTGGGCGTCCCCGGCCGGGGAGGCGGTGCCGAGGTTGCCGCCGACGCCGCCGCGGTTGCGGATCTGGGGGGAGGCGACGGTGTGCGAGGCGAGCGCGAGGCCCGGCAGTTCGCCGCGGAGGTTCTCCATGATCTTCGTGTAGGGCACGGAGGCGCCGAGCCGCACGCTCGCCTCGCCGACCTCCCACTCGTAGAGGTCGCCGACGCGGGTGAGGTCCAGGAGGTACTCGGGCCGGCGGTGGTCGAAGTTGATCTCGACCATCACGTCGGTGCCACCCGCAATCGGCACAGCGGTGGGGTGCTCCGCCTTCGCGGCGAGCGCCTCCTCCCAGCTGGCGGGGCGAAGGAAGTCCATGACCGGCTCTCTTCTTCGTCTCGTGGGTCGTTCAGATTGAGCCAATCCGTGTGCGGCGGGCCCGGCTCGTTCATGTCCTGTTAACGCGGAGTGGGGCCAGTACACAGCGCGGTGCTCCGGTCGGGTCAGTCACCGAAACCATGAAGGAGTTGGCTGGTCGTCGCAGGCATCTTGTAGATTCGTATGAACGGAGGTCATCAGTAACCTCCCCGCTCTCCTGTGGAAACGTGAGACACACCCCGCGTGACCTGGGACACGGCCCGGACCGGCGGTCCGGCGACCCCCGAGCACGGACCGACCGCCCCGCGGACGGGTCCGACGCGTCAAGAATCATCGTAGTTTTCGAGACAAAAGAACGGCGGCGACGAGAATGCGGCTGCGCGCACTGCTGGACACCGACGCGCTGGGCCTGAAGCTGCTCGGCGGCGAGGACGAGCTGGACCGCACCGTGCGCGGCGTCATGACGACCGACCTCAAGGACCCCAGCCGCTATCTGGCCGGTGGCGAGCTGGTCCTGACGGGCCTGGCCTGGCGCCGGGACACCGACGACTCCGAACCCTTCGTTCGAATCCTCGCCCAGGCCGGTGTCGCGGCGCTCGCGGCCGGCGAGGCGGAGCTCGGGGACGTGCCGGACGATCTGGTCCTGGCCTGCGCCCGGCACCGGCTGCCACTGTTCGCGGTGCACGAGTCGGTCGCCTTCGCGACCATCACCGAGCATGTCGTACGGCAGGTCAGCGGCGAGCGGGCCGGGGACCTGGCGGCCGTCGTGGACCGGCACCGGCGGATGATGACCTCCGGCCCCGCGGGCGGCGGGCCCGACGTGGTCCTGGACCTGCTCGGCTCCGACCTCGACCTGCGCGCCTGGGTGCTCTCCCCGGCCGGACGGCTGATCGCGGGCCCCAAGCTCGGCGGGCCCGCGCTGCCCGCCGAGACGTGCGCGCGGCTGGCGGGCGAGCACCTCGCGGCCGTCCGCACCGGACGGCGCGGCCCGCACCGGGTGCAGGCCGGCCCGACGACGTACAGCCTGTTCCCGATCCGCGGCTGGGGTCACCGCCCGCCGGGCACCGCGGCCGGACGGGCCCCGCAGGCCGCCGCGCGGGACGTGCGCGAGAGCGTGCTGTCGGACTGGCTGCTGGCCGTCGAGGCGGACGCGGGCGACTGGCCCGAGGAGCGGCTGGACCTGGTGCACGGCGTCACCCAGCTGATCGCGGTCGAGCGCGACCGCCGCGACGCCGCCCGCACGGTCCGGCGCCGGCTCGCCCAGGAGGTACTGGAACTGGTCCAGACGGGCGCGGCGCCCGCCGAGGTCGCCGCCCGGCTGCGGGTCGCTGCGCCGGTGCTGCTGCCCGGCCTCGGGGCCGCGCCGCACTGGCAGGTGGTGGTGGCCCGGGTGGAGTGGGAGGACGGCGAACTGGAGGGCGGCCCGGTCGCGCAGTCCCTCCTGGAGGAGATCCTCGTCGACCCGAACAGCACCGGCCCCGAGCCCTCCGACCGGATCGCCGTCGCCCACACCGGCGACGAGGCCATCGCCCTGGTGCCGCTCCCGGCGGTCGGCGGCGACTCCGACGGCCCGGACCCCGGCGTCCTGGCCGACGCGCTGCTGGCGGCCGTACGGGAGCCGCTGGCGGCGGGCCTGGACGACGACGGGCGCCTCACCCTCGGCGTCAGCGCGGCCGTGCACTCGGCCGAGGGGCTGCGCGGCGCACTGGAGGAGGCGCGGCACGCGCGGCGCGTCGCGGCGGCCCGGCCCGGCCGGGTGTGCGCGGCCGGCCACCAGGAGCTGGCCTCGCACGTGCTGCTGCTGCCGTTCGTCCCCGACGACGTCCGCCGCGCCTTCACCGCCCGGCTGCTGGACCCGCTGCGCGACTACGACCGCCGCCACCGCGCCGAGCTCATCCCGACCCTGGAGGCCTTCCTGGAGTGCGACGGCTCCTGGACCCGCTGCGCCTCCCGGCTCCACCTCCACGTCAACACACTGCGCTACCGCGTCGGCCGGATCGAGCAGCTGACGAGCCGTGACCTGTCCCGTCTCGAGGACAAGCTGGACTTCTTCCTGGCGCTGCGGATGAGCTGAGCTCCCGGGGGGTATGTGCCGGGCACCGCGCGGCGGGCGGCGATTCGCCGGACGGCCCCGGGGCGGGTGCGGCGGCACACGACTTTGTGAAATCCTTCACCCACCCCCTTGGCCGGGCCCGGTGATCCGTGCTGAGATGCCGCCACCACTCAAGGCTCGATGGCGTGCTCGGGGAGGGCGAGGTGGCGTATACCGCCATGTCTGGTTACGGAACGACCGCTGGTGACGATCCACTCCAGACAGCGGTGTGGCGGCTGCGCTCACGGGCCTGCTGGGCCGACGCGGCCGCGTTGCTCCAACCGTCCTCCGCGGCGGCCGCGTTGCAGCGGGCCGCACTGCTGGTGGAACGCTGCCTGTACACCGAGCAGGGCTGGGACGCGGCGGAGGACGCGCTGCGGGTGGCCGAGGCCGTGGCGCACAGCGACGAGGAGCGGGGCGGGGCGGCTTGTGAACGCGGGCACTTGGCCTACGCCGCCACCCTGCTGGGGGTGCGCGACCGGGCCGACGAGGCGCGGGCCGCGCTCGGCCGGGCGGCCGCGCTGATCAGCCCCGACACCGCCGGGCGGGCCCTGCTGGACTACCGGCGCGGGCTGGTCGCGCAGAACCTCAGCGGCTCGGCGCAGGCCGCGCGGGCGGCGTTCCGCCGGGCCCACGCGGGCGCCGCCGCGCACGCCGACCCGCTGCTGCTGTCCTCCACCTGGCGGCATCTGGCCGGACTGGCGCTGCGGGAGGGCGAGTTGGCCGAGGCCCGGCACGGCTTCGCCGAATCACTGCGGCTGCGCGAGGAGTTGGGCTACCTGGTCGGCACGGCCCCGGCCCTGGCCTCCCTCGCCGACGCCGAGACCGAACCGGAGGCCTCCCGGCTGCGCGAGGAGGCCCGCCGCCTGTTCCGCCTCCTGGGCGGCGTCCCCACCTGGCTGGCAGCCCAACTCGCCCCACCACCAGCAGCCACAGCCTGACTCCCGCCCCCAAGGGCCGCGAGGAACTGCGCGACCTCGCAGGCGCACGGGGAACTACGCAAAGCTTTAGGGACGCGGGGAACCGCGCAACCTCTCAGGGGCGCGGGGAACCGCGCAAAGCTTTTAGGGGCGCGAGGAACTGCGCAACCTCTCAGGGGCGCGAGGAACTGCGCGAACAACCCCCTCAAGGGGCGCGGGGAACTGCGCGAACACCCACACACAACCAGCACCCAAAAACCGGCAGAACCCCCACCGCCCCGCCAAGACCCCCACGCCCGGGGACGGCCCAGCCTCAGACGGCAGGTCGAAAGTGCTCCGCAAGCAGCCCCCGCACCCACTCCCCGTCCCCAGACATCAGCGCATCCAGCAGGGCGCCATGCTGCGCGGCATCCCCCATCAACTCGGTACGCAGATGACGACCGGTCGTCACCGGCCACTGCGCACGCCGATGCAGATCGTCGGCGACACGGACGAGCTGATCGTTGCCGGCGACGGAGAGCAGCGCACGGTGGAAGGCGCGGTCGGCCTCGGCATAGGCCGCCCGACACCCGGCGGAGGCGGCGAGGACGGTGGCCTCGGCAAGAGGGCGCAGCTCGGCCCACCGCTCGGCGGGCACGGTCGTCGCGAGCCGCGTCAGCACCGGCACCTCCAGCAGCGAGCGCACCTCGGCCAGCTCGGCGAGCTCACGGGCGTCGCGCCGCACGACGCGGAAGCCGCGGTTGGGCACGACCTCGACGGCGCCCTCCTGGGCGAGCTGCTGCATGGCCTCGCGCACGGGCGTGGCGGAGACGCCGAACTGCTCGCCGAGCGCGGGCGCGGAGTAGACGGTGCCGGGGGTCAGCTCCCCGGTGACGAGGGCGGTGCGCAGCGCGTCGAGGATCTGGCCGCGCACGGAGGAGCGCTGCACGAGGGGCCGCGGGGCCGGGAGGGGCGTCTCGGCGGCGGGATGCTCACCGCGCACCGCGGCGGTGGCGGCGGGGTGCCCACCGCGCACGGCGGCGGCCCCGGAGCCGCGCTCACGGGCCTCCGGGGTGGCCGCCTGCTGCTGCGGCACCCGGACCGGGCCGGGGCCCGGCTCCGGAAGGCCCGTCGCGGTGGCGAAGCCCTGCGCGCCCTGGTTCACGGGTCCTCCTCCGGTCTTGTCGGTACTTGGGGTCATTACGGCGGGTTGTTACTCGTCCGTCAAGCACCTTAGGCCCAAGGTCGGGCAGTTCAAATTCCGGACGGACCTAGTAAGGTAAGCCTTGCCTACTTCGGTCACGCGCCCCCCGCTCGCGCCCGCACGCCTGCCCGCACCCCCGTCCGCCCCCCCTCCCCCACGCCCTACCCACCCCGCCCCGCTCACCCCTCTCGCCCCTCTCGTGAATCGGTGGTCCCGGTATGCCTGTCCCCGCCTCGGCCCTCGCGGACGCCCATGCCCGCCTCACCGAGGCCTACCCGGGACTGACCGTCACCGAGCTGAGCGGACCGGAGCCCCTGCCCGAGGGCGGCGGCTGGGTCACCGCGGCCTCGCTCGCGGCGGGCGGGGAGGCCCTGGAGGCCTTCCTGGCCTGGGACGAGGCCCAGATCCTGCGGGACTACGGACAGCGCGGCCGCCCGGACGTCGTCGCCGGCTTCGGCCTGCACCGCTACGCCTGGCCCGCCTGTCTGCTGTTCACCGTGCCGTGGTTCCTGCACCGTCGGGTGCCCCGCCATGGCGTGGCCGACGTGTCCTACGACCGCACCGCAGGCCGGCTGGCCGTACGCACCGCCTCCTTCGCCTGTCTGCCGGGCGACCCGGCCGCCGCCCTGCCCGGCGCGCGCGTGGTCGGCGGCGAGGACGCCCTGCGCGCCGAGCTGCGCGCGGCGGTGGCCGAGCACCTGGAGCCGCTGCTCGCGGCCTTCGGCCCGCGCATGCGGCGGCGCGGCCGGGCCCTGTGGGGCATGGTCACCGACGAGGTGGTCGAGGGCCTGTGGTACGTCGCAGGACAGCTCGGCGCGGACGCGGAGCGGCGGGCGAGGCGCGAGCTGGAACTGCTGCTGCCCGACTCGGCCGTGCCGTACGTCGGCACTCCCGCCTTCCGCGAGCTGACCGGGCCGAGGGGCGAGACGCTGCCCACCCGGGACCGGGCGAGCTGCTGCCTCTTCTACACCCTGCGCCCCGAGGACACCTGCGTGACCTGCCCGCGCACCTGTGACACCGACCGGGTCGCCAAACTGACCTCCGCCGCGGCCGCCTGACGTTCGTTCGGTCGGTCGGAGCAGGGGTGCGCAGCCGCTAGGATCGTCGCGGACGAGGCCCCCGACTCGGTTACAGCGGTTTCACAATCTCCTCACCCTGCACAGGAACTTTCCGTGGAACCGCCCGTACGGGTAGTCTTATTCGAACTCAACTCCCGCGCCTCAAGCGGCAGTTCGAGCAGATCGCCGTCCTGGCCAACCCCTTGCACTTCGTTGGCGGCCTCTTGCCCCGAAACCCCCTGAGGACCGGAGGGTTTGGGCCACTATGGCGGGCGTTACGCCCTATCCCAATGCAAGGGACCCCTAGATGAGACTGACCGACATATCGCTGAACTGGCTGCTTCCGGGCGCCGTACTGCTCCTGGGCATGCTGGCGGCGGTGGCGGTGCTGCGCGGCAAGCGCGCCTCGGGGAAGGACTCTGGCACGGAGGACTCGTGGGAGCGCAGCGAGGAGCGCCGCAGGCGCAAGGAGGCCCTGTACGGCACGTTCTCCTACGTGCTGCTGTTCTGCTGTGCCGCGGTGGCGGCCGCGCTGTCCTTCCACGGTCTGGTCGGGTTCGGCGAACAGAACCTCGGCCTGTCGAACGGCTGGCAGTACCTGGTCCCGTTCGGCCTGGACGGGGCGGCCATGTTCTGCTCCGTCCTCGCGGTGCGTGAGGCCAGCCACGGCGACGCCGCTCTCGGCTCCCGGATACTCGTGTGGACCTTCGCCTTCGCCGCGGCCTGGTTCAACTGGGTGCACGCCCCGCGCGGCATCGACCACGCGGGCGCCCCGCACTTCTTCGCGGGCATGTCCCTCTCCGCGGCGGTGCTGTTCGACCGGGCGCTGAAGCAGACCCGCCGGGCCGCGCTGCGCGAGCAGGGCCTGGTGCCCCGCCCGCTGCCGCAGATCCGCATGGTCCGCTGGCTGCGGGCGCCGCGTGAGACGTACCGCGCCTGGTCGCTCATGCTCCTGGAGAACGTGCGCAGCCTGGACGAGGCCGTCGAGGAGGTGCGCGAGGACATGCGCCAGAAGGAGGAGACCCAGCGGCGCCGCCGCGAGCAGCAGCGCGTGGAGCGGGCTCAGCTGAAGGCCATCAGCCGGGGCCACCGGGGTCCGTTCCCCGGCCGTGGCCTCGGACGGCAGGCGGAGATGCCGGCCGTGGAGCGAGCGAGTTCCGAGCGTGTCTCCGCGGAGCCTGCCATATCGACGCCGGAGCAGCTGCCCGTGCGTTCGCGGCCCTCCCTCCAGCCGGTGCGCCAGAGTACTGAGCCGATCACCGTCGACCTCACCGCTGAGGACGACACCATGGCCCTGCCGCGCCTGGACTCCCTGGAGCGCAAGCTCAAGGACCTGGAGCAGCAGTTCGGCTAGGGCCTGACAGGCCTGCCAGGCAGGCCCGGGCGGTACGAGGTACACGCGGCAGGGGCACGGCTCGTCAGGGACCGTGCCCCTGCCGCGTGGTCAGGGGTTCACGCGGCGTCCGCGCCGAGCTCGAACCAGACGGACTTGCCCACTCCGTGCGCCTGTACGCCCCAGTCGTCGGCGAGCGACTCGACCAGGATCAGGCCCCGTCCGTGCGTACCGTCGTCGGCGGCCGGTACGCGTGGCCTGGGCTTCGCGCCCACGAAGTCCCGTACCTCCACGCGCAGTCCGCGGGTGGAGACGACGGCGGTCAGGACCGCTTCACGGTCGGTGTGCACGAGTGCGTTGGTGACGAGTTCGCTGGTGAGCAGCTCCGCGATGTCCGCTCGTCCCGGCCTCCCCCAGTGCCGTAACAGTTCCCGCAGCTCCCGGCGTGCCTCGGGCACGGCCCCGAGATCCGCGCGGCCCAGTCTGCGGCTGAGCTGTGGCCCCCGTTCGGGAGCGCCGCCGGCCCGGTCCCGGGCCGAGTGTGAGGACGTCCCGAAAGTCAGCGGACCGCCCCTTGGTACCTGCCTGTTCATGACCCCCGCCTGCGCGCCGATGCCGGTTTCCCTCCTGCTCGAACACGTTCACGGGAATCCATGCCCCGTGGGCACCGGGACAGTCATACCGGTTGGCACGACTGCCGGGGATCCGGACCTCTCGCGTCAGGGCCGGGGGACGTTGCGCAGATTGGAGCGGGCCATCTGGAGCATCCGCCCCACGCCTCCGTCCAGCACAATCTTCGAAGCGGACAGCGCGAATCCGGTCACCATGTCGGCCCTGATCCTCGGCGGGATCGACAGCGCGTTCGGGTCGGTCACGACATCCACGAGCGCGGGTCCCTTGTGCTTGAAGGCGTCCTTGAGCGCTCCTGAGAGCTGTCTCGGCTTCTCCACCCGGACGCCGTAGGCGCCGCAGGCGCGGGCGACGGCCGCGAAGTCCGGGTTCTTGTTCGCGGTGCCGTACGACGGCAGACCGGCGACGAGCATCTCCAACTCGACCATGCCGAGCGAGGAGTTGTTGAACAGCACCACCTTCACGGGCAGGTCGTACTGGACGAGGGTGAGGAAGTCGCCCATCAGCATGGCGAATCCGCCGTCCCCGGACATCGACACCACCTGCCGGCCGCGGTCGGTGAACTGCGCGCCGATCGCCATCGGCAGCGCGTTGGCCATCGAGCCGTGCGAGAAGGAGCCGATGATCCGCCGCCGCCCGTTGGGGGTGAGGTAACGGGCCGCCCAGACGTTGCACATGCCGGTGTCGACGGTGAACACCGCGTCGTCGTCGGCGAGTTCGTCGAGCACGGAGGCCACGTACTCGGGGTGGATGGGCACATGCCGGTCCACCTTGCGGGTGTAGGCCTTGACCACCCCCTCCAGCGCCTCGGCGTGCTTCTTCAGCATCTTGTCCAGGAAGCGCCGGTTCTCCTTGGTCCGCACCCGCGGGACGAGACAGCGCAGGGTCTCCCTGACGTCGCCCCACACCGCGAGGTCCAGCCGGGAGCGGCGGCCGAGCCGTTCGGGCCGTACGTCGACCTGGGCGATGGTCACGTCGTCGGGCAGGAAGGCGTTGTACGGGAAGTCGGTGCCCAGCAGGATGAGCAGGTCGCACTGGTGGGTTGCCTCGTAGGCGGCCCCGTAGCCGAGCAGGCCGCTCATGCCGACGTCGTAGGGGTTGTCGTACTGGATCCACTCCTTGCCGCGCAGGGCGTGGCCCACCGGGGACTTGATCTTCGCCGCGAACTCCATCACCTCGGCGTGGGCGCCCGCCGTGCCGCTGCCGCAGAACAGGGTGACCCGTTCGGCGCGGTCGATCAGCTCGACCAGCTTGTCGATCTCCGCGTCACCGGGGCGCACCGTCGGCCGGTCGGTCACCAGCGCGGTCTCGACCGGCTTGTCCGGGGCGGGCTGGGCGGCGATGTCGCCGGGCAGGGCGACCACGCTGACGCCGCCCCGGCCGATCGCGTGCTGGACGGCGGTCTGGAGCAGCCGGGGCATCTGCCGCGGACTGGAGATCAGCTCGCTGTAGTGACTGCATTCGCGGAACAGCTGGTCCGGGTGGGTCTCCTGGAAGTAGCCGAGGCCGATCTCGCCGGAGGGGATCTGCGAGGCGAGCGCGAGGACCGGGGCCATCGAGCGGTGGGCGTCGTACAGGCCGTTGATCAGATGGAGGTTGCCGGGACCGGAGGAGCCGGCGCAGGCGGTCAGTCTCCCGGTGATCTGGGCCTCCGCGCCGGCCGCGAAGGCGGCGGTCTCCTCGTGGCGCACGTGCACCCAGTCGACGGCGGAGCTGCGGCGTACGGCGTCCACGACGGGGTTGAGGCTGTCGCCCACGACGCCGTACAGGCGTCTGACCCCGGCGCGGGCGAGGATGTCCACGAACTGTTCGGCGACGTTCTGCTTGGCCATGGCGGTCGGGTGCCCTTCGGTCTCCGGGAGGATCCCTGTGGGTTTCCATCAATCCACACCCGGCGCCGCTACGCCTCCCACACGGCGGCCGCCGTCCGGTCGTCGGCGTACCCCTTGACCCGGGCCTGGGTGTCGGCGAGGAAGGCCGCGAGGCCGGGCGCCTCGGGGCCGGACCACCGCTCGGTGAGGTGCGCGCACAGCTCGGGTTCGCCGCGCAGGGGCTCCGCGAGACCGTCCGTGCACAGCAGCAGGGTGTCACCCGGGCGGGCTACCGAGGCGCGGAAGCGGAAGGGCTCGCGCGGTGGCTGCGGGGCGGGTTCGTAGGGGCTCGGGGGTTTCGGGATGCCGAGCTCCAGGGTCAGCCGGTCGCCCTCGGGGGTCTCGGCGGGCGTCGCGGCGAGCGCGTCGGCGGACGGCGAGCCGAAGCCGACGACGGGCTCTCCCGTCACCTCGGTCGCCGCGGGCTCGATGTCCCGCCACACCCCGTCCCGCAGCCGGAACAGCCCGCCCGCGCCGACCCCGAAGAACACCCGCGTACGGCACTCGGGGTCCCCCGGCAGCAGCAGACAGCGCAGGGTCGCCGCGTACTCCGCCGGGGGGACCCCCTGCTCGGCGGCGCCGGCGCGCAGCCTGCCGAGGCTGCGGTCGGTGAGGCGGTGCAGCCCGGACTTCAGGTCGCCGCGCCGGCCGGAGCGGATGTCCTCCGCGAGGCGGACATGGCTGCGGCCTACGGCCTGCCCGATCCACCGGCACACCTCGGCCGCCGCCCGGTGCGCCCCGGCAGTGGCCCGCGCGCCGGTCGCCATCGCGACGAGCACCAGCGCCTGCTCACCGGCGCCGAACCGGGCGACGAGCAGCGCGTCCCGGCGCGGCTCGCCGCGGTACCGGGCCGAGTCGCCGCGCACGGACACCGCCCGCAGGGTGCCCGCGCCGCATCGGGCGCCGTCCAGCACGGTGTCCGCGACCAGGTCCGTGAGGTCGCCGGGGTCGGCCGGGGGCAGGGTGGTGGGCTCGGCCTCGTAGGTGGGCGGACCGGAGCCGAGGTGGACGGGCCGGGGGGCGCGGGTCACGGAGAGCCGGCGGGTGTCGGTGTCCTTCGGGGAGTCGTCCGGGAGCGGTGCCGCGTCACCGGTGGTCGACGTGGTGCCGCCCGCCGGTGGCCGCGGTGCCGGGGCGGCCTGGCCGGAGTCGGCCGGGAAGCCGGCCGGACCGCCCGGTACGGCGGTCGGGCGCTCCCAGGGGGCGCGGGTCCTCGGCGGGCGGGACGCGGAGCGCGGGGCGCCGGTGCCGTCGTCGGCGGGAGCGGGAGAGCGGGCGGGCGCACGCGGATCCGGTTCACGGGCGTCCGCGACGGGGTCGGCGGGCACCCTGCCACCGCCTCCGTCACCCTCGCGGGGTCCCGGGACCGAGGGGGGCCCGCCGGAGTCCGCGAGGTCCTCCCCCGCCACCCCGGAGGCCGAGGCGAAACGGTCGTCCAGGGAATCCGCGGCGCCCGTGGGGCCGGTGTCCGAAGTGCGGTCGTCGTACAGCTGCCCCCACCAGTCGTCCTCGGGAACGGGATCGGTGGGCCTTCCCCCCTGCTGGCTCATGACCCTCATTGTCCACCGCGCGGGCGGGTTGAAAACGGGGCATCAGGAAAATCCCGTGCGCCCGGACCAAGGCTGACTGCGTGCCAGGGAGCCTTCGAACGAAGGTGCCAGGGCCTGCCGGGCATCGCGCGGCGCACAGGAAGCCGTCGTCCCGGCCCTCACGGGGCCACCGGGCGGCTCCCCCCCCACGGGAGAACCGCCCGGTGACGTCTGCGCGATCCGGTCCGGATCAGTGAACCGTTGGCCAACACATTGGCAGAGCGATCAGGCCTACGGGGATGATGTCCGAGGCGGATCCGCGCCGTGGCCGGTTTCCGCCAGGGCCGGTCCGCTTGGAGCCCGGATTCACGCTGACCTGCGACGCTGGGCGTCCTCCTGCACGCTGGGCAGATGGGCGTGTGGGAGATCCTGCTGGTCGGCAGCGTGATCCTGCTCGGCCTGGGCGGGGTGCTGGTGCCGGGCGTCCCGGGGTCGTGGCTGGTGTGGGCCGCGGTGCTGTGGTGGGCGCTGAAGGACCCGCAACCGGTGGCGTGGTGGGTGCTGGTCGGGGCCACGCTCGCGCTGTTCCTGTCCCAGGTGGTGCGCTGGGCTCTGCCGCCGAGGCGGCTGCGCGCCAGCGGCGCCACCCCACGGATGGCGGTGTACGCGGGGACGGGCGCGTTCCTCGGGTTCTTCCTGGTCCCCGTGCTGGGGGCGATCCCCGGCTTCATGGGGGGCATCTACCTGTCCGAGCGGCTGCGCCTGGGCCGCGGCGGCGAGGCCCGCGCCGCCCTGCGCCAGGCGATGCGCAACGGCGGCTCCAGCGTGCTCACGGAACTGTTCACCTGCCTGCTGATCGCCGGGGCGTGGCTGGGCGCGGTGATCTGGGGCTGACCGGGGGACGAGGACGTAGGCCCTCGGGCGAAACACGCCCTACGGGCTACAGGGCGTCTTCGAGGCCGAGCAGGAGCCGTTTGCGGTCCAGGCCCGCCGCATAGCCGACGAGGGAGCCGTCCGCGCCGATCACACGGTGGCAGGGGCGCAGCACCAGCAGCGGGTTGGCGCCGATCGCGGTGCCGACGGCTCGTACGGCGGCACGGGAGGCGCCGATGCGGGCGGCGATCTCGCCGTAGCTGACGGTCGAGCCGTAGGGCACGGACTCCAGGGCCGTCCACACCCGCTCGCGGAACGCGGTGCCCTCGCTGCGCAGCGGCAGCGAGAACTCCTTGAGGTCGTGCGCGAAGTACGCGGCGAGCTGCTCCCCGGCCTCCCGGAACAGCGCGGGATCGTGCGCCCAGTCCTCCCGCACGCTCCGCCCGCCCTTCTGCCCGGGCAGCGACAGCGAGGTCAGGGTGCCGTCGGGGTCGGCGGTGAGCAGGATCGGCCCGAGCGGGCTGTCGAGACGGGTCCAGTGCGTGGTCATGCGTACTCCAGATCACGGGCCGTGCGCAGATGGCGTACGGCGTACGAGCGCCAGGGGCGCCAGGCGTCGGAGACGTCCTCGCCGGGCGGGGCGACGTCGGGGTCGCCGAGGGCGCGGGTGCGGACGGCGGCGATCACGGCGGCGTCCATGCCGGGCAGCGCGCGCAGGGCCGCCTCGGCGTCGTCGCGGTCCGCGCCCGCGTCCAGCCTTACGACGCCGTCCGCGAGCGCGGCGGCCAGCGGCCCCGCCGTCCCGTCCGGCTCGGCCTCGGCGAGGACGGCCGGCTCGGGGAACAGGTGGGTGAGGCTGCCGCAGGGTGCGTCGAGGGCCTTGCCGTAGGCGCGGACGAGACGCTCGGCCTCGCCGCGTCCGACCAGGGCCCGTATCGCCAGTTCGTCGGGGTCGGCGGCGCCCGGCGAGCGCAGCCCCGGCCGGGCGGCGACCAGCGGGGCGAGCCGGGGGTCGGCCCCGAGCCGCTCGTCGACGGCGTACGGGTCGGCGTCCAGGTCGAACAGCCGCCGCAGCCGCTGCACGGCCGTGGTGAGATCGCGCGGGTCGGTGAGGTGGAGCCGGGCCTCCAGCCAGCCGCCGGGACGCACGGCTCCCGGGGCGCCCGCCGCGGTCCGCTCCTCGACGGCCGCGATCCCGCTCCCGTACGGCAGCCGCAGCGTACGGCGGTAGACGCGCGCCCCGGCCGGGCCGCCGACCTCCTCCACCCCGGGCACGGCCTCGTGCGCCAGCAGGTCGAACACCGCGGCGGCGGAGTACGGCCCGCGGTGGGCGAGCCGCAGCGGAATCCCCGCGGTGGGTGTCCCGGCGCGCCGGGGCCTGTGCCCGCCCCTGTGCGCGGCGGCGCGCAGTCCGCTGGGGGTGAGGGCGTAGACGGTCCGGACGGTGTCGTTGAACTGCCTGACGCTCGCGAAGCCCGAGGCGAAGGCGATCTCGGTGACGGGCAGCTCGGTCGTCTGGAGCAGCACCCGCGCGGTGTGCGCCCGCTGGGCGCGGGCCAGCGCGACCGGCCCGGCGCCCAGCTCGGCGGTGAGCTGCCGCTGGACCTGCCGGGCGCTGTATCCCAGCCGCCCGGCGAGCCCGGCCACGCCCTCCCGGTCCACGACGCCGTCCCCGATCAGCCGCACGGCCCGTCCCACGACGTCCGCGCGGGCGTTCCACTCGGCGGACCCGGGCGAGGCGTCCGGCCGGCACCGCCGGCAGGCCCGGAACCCGTGGCCCTGGGCGGCGGCGGCCGTGGGGAAGAACCTCACGTTGCGCCGCTTGGGGGTCACGGCCGGACAGCTCGGACGGCAGTAGACGCCGGTCGTCGACACGGCGAAGTAGAACGCCCCGTCGAACCGGGCGTCCCGGCTCCGCACCGCCTCGTACCTGCTGTCCTCATCCATCACACCCCCAGTCTCCGCCCCCACCCCAACCCCGCGCTGGCGGCTTTCGGACACAGAACTCCCCACCCCCCTTAAAGATCGCGCGGTTCCCGCGCCCCTCGAGGGGCGCGGGAACCGCGCAGTCTTTTTCAGGGCCGCGAGGACTGAGCAATCGCTCGGGGACGGGGCGGGAACCGCGCATTCTTTTAGGGGCTCGAGGAACTGCGCAATCCCTTGGGGACGCGAGGAACTGCGCAGTCCTCAGGGGCGCGGGGAACTGCGCAATCTTTTAGGGGCGCGGGGAACTGCGCATGGCTTCAGGGGCGCGGGGGACTGCGCGAAAAGCCACGACCGCCCGGCACCCGAAACCCGGCACCGGCCCCTACCGCCCCCCACGCTTGAACTCCATCGCGGCCCTCCCAGCCGCCCCCTTCCGCTTCCACTCCTTACGGATCTCCGCCCGAACCCGCGCATCCGTCTTCGCCACGATCCGCTGATTCTCCCGAAGCAACTTCCGATAACTGTCCAGCCGCCGCTGAGAAAGCTCCCCGCTCTCCAACGCGGAGCGCACCGCACAGCCCGGCTCCACCTCATGCGCACAGTCATGGAACCGGCACCGCTCCGCCAGCGACTCGATCTCGGAGAACGTCTGCCCGACCCCGCCCTCGGCGTCCCACAGCCCGACCCCGCGCAGCCCGGGCGTGTCGATCAGCGCACCGCCGCCGGGCAGCGGCAGCAGATTGCGGGTGGTGGTCGTGTGCCGCCCCTTGCCGTCCGCGTCCCGGGTGGCCTGGACGTCCATGACGTCCACCCCGAGCAGCGCGTTGGCCAGCGTGGACTTGCCCGCACCGGACTGCCCGAGAAGCACGGACGTACCGCCGCCGACGGTCGCGGCGAGGACGTCGAGGCCCTCCCCGTCGTGCGCGCTGACGGTCAGCACGGTCACGCCGGGCGCGGTGGTCTCCACGTCCTGGACGAGATACGCCAGGGCGACCGGGTCGGGCACGAGGTCGGCCTTGGTGAGGACGACCACAGGCTGGGCGCCCGACTCCCAGGCCAGGGCGAGGAACCGCTCGACCCGGCCGAGGTCGAGCTCGACGGCCAGCGAGACGGCGACGATCGCGTGGTCGACGTTGGCGGCGAGGATCTGTCCCTCGGACCGCTTGGAGGAGGTGGACCGCACGAACGCGGTACGGCGCGGCAGATACGCGCGGACGTACCGCGGACTGCCGTCGGCCTCGAGGGCGACCCAGTCGCCGGTGCACACGACCCGCAGCGGGTCGTGCGGGGTGACGAAGGCGGTGTCGGCCCGGACGGTCCCGTCGGCGGTGACGACGTCGCACTGGCCGCGGTCGACCCGGACGACCCGGCCCGGCAGCAGGCCCTCGGTGTCGTAGGGGGCGAACTCGTCCGCCCATGCCCCGTCCCAGCCGTAGGGAGCGAGAGCGGTGAAAGCGTCAGCGAAAGCGCTGGAGGTCAAGGGGGAACCCTTCCCAAGGGCGGCCCCGGCGAAGGAAGGTGTGTCAGCCGGCGGCCACGGAGGTGGACTTGATGATCTGAATGCGGGCAGCGCCCATCGCAGTGACAGCCATCGTCGGCACCTCCTCGTTCACGACTCGCCTCGGAAAGAACACGCACACCGTAGCCGTAACCCCCTCGGGCTCGTCAACGGGTTTTTCCCGCGCGCCCCGGGCCCGGTGTCCGCCGGGCCCGGCCACGCCTCAACTACCCGCGCACGGCTTCCCGTTGAGGGCGAAGCCGCTCGCCGGGCCGTTCTCGTCGTACCAGGAGCCGAGGAAGCCGAAGGACAGGCGGCCTCCGGCGGGGACGGCCCGGTTGTAGGACGCGGCGGTGACGGCGACCCGGGAGCCCTGCTGGGTGTGGTCCGCGTCCCACATCTGGGTCACCCGCTGCCCGTCCGGGAAGGACCAGGTCAGCCGCCAGTCGTCGAGGGCCTGCTCGGTGGTGACGGTGACGGTGGCCTGGAAGCCGTCGGGCCACTCGTTGTCGAGGGTGTAGGTGGCCCGGCAGGCGGGCGGGGCGCTGGGCGAGGGGGCGGTCGTGGTGGCGGCCGTCGGGGCGGTGCCCCGGGTTCTGGGGACGGTCTTGACGGACGGCCGCCCGGAAGCGCCGTCCGGGGTCCTCGCCGCGGACGGGGACGGCGAGGGGGCGGCCGGGGACCCGGTGGTTCCCGGCGAGGAGGGCGCCCGCGTGGGCTCCTGCGGCGAGGGCCGGGTGTCCGCGACCGGCCGCCGGTCGTCGGTGCCGCGCCGCGCGGCCTCGTCGCCCGTGCCGCCGAACGGCATCAGCGAGACCGCCAGCGCCAGCATCGAGACGAGGACCGCGGCGACGATCAGACCGTTGCGCAGTACCCGCCCCCGGTTGCCCGGCTCCGTCTCCGCGCCGAAGTCGGGCCGGCCGGGGCCCAGCCGGACCTCGGCCGCGCGGCGGCGGCGTTCCAGATAGGCGAGGCCGCCCCAGCCGATGACGCCGCCGGCCAGGGCCGCGGGCAGTCCGCCGCCGTGCGGGCGCAGACAGGCGGCGGCCTCGGCGCACTGGGCGCAGCGGGCGAGGTGGTGGGAGAGGTCCTCGGGGGTCTCACCGACCGGGGCGCGGGTGACGGCGTCGAGCAGCCGGGCGTAGGCGCGGCACTCGGCGTCCATGGGCCGGTCGAGATGGCCGCGCCGGCAGCGGTCGCGGAACAGGCCGCGCACCTCGGCGAGCTCCTCCGCGAGGCCGGCCGGGTCCAGGCGCAGCCTGCGGGCCACGGCCGCCGACGGCAGCGACTCGACCTCGGTCAGCCACAGCAGGTCCGCGTCCGACTCCTGCATGTCGCGCAGGGCGCGCAGGGCGAGGGGGCGGCGCAGCGGCGGTCCGGTGTAGCGGGCGGCCTGTTCGGAGTGCAGCCACAGCCGCAGGTCGGGGGCGAGACGGTGGCCGTGCCCCTGGGTCTCCCAGGCGGCGGCGGTGGCGCGTACGGCGGTCAGCAGCTGGGGGACGGCGGGCAGCCGGGGGACGCGGCGGCCCGGGTTGCCGCCGGTGCCGTTCTCCTCGGCGCGCAGCTCGCGCAGGCCCTCGGTGAGCGCCTCGTGGGCGAGGTCGTGTGCGGCCGCGGAGCCGGACGTGCACAGGTCGGCGTAGGACAGGACCGTGTCCCAGTACTCGGAGAAGAGCGCCGCCTCGGTGGCGTTCCGCGGGCTCGGCAGGTCGGGCATGACTCTCCTGCATGGATATGCGAGGTCAACTCGCCTCAGGAGATGGGGAGTTGTGGGGAAGCCCCGCTACAGACCGAGCCTTTCACGTATGTGACACAACTGACAAGCGAGCTGTTCAGATGCCGACGGGCCCCGACTCCGTTGGGAGCGGGGCCCGTCGGCGGGTGCGCGCGGGTCAGACGGCGGCCGGATCCGCGGCCGGGAGGCTGTCCATGAAGGAGCTGACGGAGAACACCGCGTTGCCGGGTCCGGGCGGGCCGTATCCGGGCGGGGAGGTCAGGCCGAACTCGTCCATGGTGGCGCGGTAGGCCTCCAGCAGACGGATGTGGTACTCCAGCGGGGCGCCCTGCGGGTTGGCCTTGCCGAGCGGGGTGGTGGGCTCGGGGCACCAGGTGGTGAAGCGGGGCGTGATGCCGTGCGACATGAAGAAGCGCAGGCCCTCGGTGGTGGACGCGACGGCCTCGTCGACGGTGGTGAAGCCGAACGGCTCGGCCATCTCCACGCCCGCGACGAAGTTGGGGATGACGTTGCGCGCGCCGAACACGTCGGCCGAGTCGAGGATGCGCCGGTGCCACTCGTCGCGGCCGACGTAGCGTTCCTTGCCGGGGCAGTACAGCTCGAACAGACGGCGGTCCCACACCTCGTAGTTGGGGTGGTAGATCTGCACGCCGTAGTCCTTGAACCGCTGCACGTCGTCCTTGGGCAGCGCCTGCGCGACGACCTTGCCGATCCAGCGGCCGGGGAAGTGCTCCTCGATGGCCTTGGCGTACATGCCGTAGAAGTCGGCCTCGTCGCGGCCCTGGAGCTTGGAGGTGATGGCGCCGCCGGTGAGCGTGTACGCGGTCGACGCCTTCGCGGTGTCGTACCGGTTGATGATCTCCAGCGCCTCCAGGACCTCGTCGACGTCCTTCACACCCGTGTACGGGCGCCCGGCGGCCTTGTGCTGGCGCCAGTTGTGGTTGATGTCGCAGTACTGGCACTCCTCCTTGGCGCCGAAGTACTGGCAGACCCGGAAGACGGTGAGGTAGATCAGGTAGCCCCACTGGATGGTCGGGGCGACCTCCATCACGGACTTCCCGTTGGAGAGCTTGTGCCGGTAGTACTCCGGCATGGGCGGCACGCCCACGTCCGCGATCCGCGTGCCGTCCAGGTAGAGGCCGAGCAGGCCCTCCTCGTCGGCGGCGACCCGGTAGGGAGAGGCGGGGTTCACCCGTACGGAGACCACGGTGCGGCGCAGGTCGTAGGGCCCGCCGGTGAGGATGATCTCCTCCGGGGGCCGGCGCAGCGCGGCCTCGCCCAGCTCGGGGAGGGTGCCGTGGTCGAAGGAGAAGATGAAGTACGACTTGGGTTTCACCTCTCCGCTCTCGTTGTCGCTGAGGGCGGAGGCGTCGAAGGCCACGCCTCCGCGGAGCAGGTCCTCCTTGAAGACGGCCTCCCGCGGCACGTGCGGGAAGCGCTCCATCAGATCCTCGACGAGCGCGGTGCGGCTGCCCATCCCGTGTCTCCTCCCTAGTCCAGTCGTACGACTCCTCACGGTATGCCCCTTCCCGATCGGACGCGCAGGCGGGTCCGGGCTCGGGGCGGTCGGGCCCGTGGTGATGTGATGCACCCGACACGCTCCACACCTCGGAGAGGGGACCGCGTGACCGGCGTCGCGGCGGTGACGGACTGGGCGGGCGAGCGGGTACCCGCTGGCGCGCCCGTACGCCGGGGCGGCGCTGGGCGCGCTCGACCGGGTCCGGGACACCGTGGCGTCCGTGCTCCGGATCTGCGAGGTGCGCACGGTTGCCGCCGGCGAGCAGTGGCCGAGCCCGGCGTACGGGCGGGACTCGGTGGCGGTGCACTTCACCTGGGTCGCGGACGCCGGGGCCGTGCTGCCGGTGGTGCGTGCGGTGGAGGCGGCGCTGGAGCCGTTCGGGGCGCGGCCGCACTGGGGCAAGGCGTCGAGACGCCGGCGGCGCGGGTGCGCTCCCCGTATCCGCGCCGGGACGACTTCGCGGCGCCGGCCCGGGAGCTGGACCCGGCGGGGAAGTTCGGCGATGCCTTCGTGCGGGACGTGTTCGGCGGCTGAACTCCCCCGAGCGTGATGACGAGCCGGTCCATGCCGTACCAGGCGCCCTGGCGGACCCGGTCGACCGACGGAACCCGCGGAGCGCATACGCACACAGGCGCCTGACACCTCCTCAGAACCCTGTGCCAGACTGCGTCGCGGAGCCTGTCGGGCCAGAGACGAGGAGCAGGATGAGCACCAGCGAACCGGCCGCCCGGTCCGACGGCGGCGGGCGCCGGTGACGCCCGAGCCACTCGGCCCGTACAACCGCAGGGTCCGCCTGCTCGTCGAGGTCCGGGACGACCAGGACGAACGGGACCTGACGACAAGCCTGTTGACCGCCCAGGGCTGGGGCGTGCGCCCGGCCCGGGACGCCGACTCGGTCACCACCGCCGACGGACACACGGCGCTGCTCGTGGAGATACCGGTGCACGGCTCGACCTGGACCGCGAGGTCGGCGGCCGTGGAACGGCTGACCACCCTCGCGGACCGGCGCAAGCTCGACCTGTGGGTGCGGGAGAGCAAACTCGTCCCGCGCAGATCCGCCGGTCCGCACACCACCTTCCACGTCCACCGCAGGGTGCCGGACGACGCGGGCCCCGTCCTGCGCTGGTTCGCCGAGCACTGGATCGCCGTCGGCGGCTGGGACGTACGGCACACCCTGCACCTGCGCGGCCCGTACGCCGAGGAGCGGCGGGAGCAGGCGCTCGCCGAGCTGGCGGGGCGGAACATCGGCGGCCCGGCGTTCGACCCCGGGGCGCACGACATACGGCGGAGCATGGGCCCCGGCGACACCGCCGCCGAGCCCGCCGAGCAGGGGCGGAACGCCGCGATCGCCGTGGTGCTGTGCGCGATCGCGCTGGCGTGCGTGACGAGCGGCGGCACGGTCGGCGCGTACCGGTCGCCGTGGCGGTTCACGGCCCTGCTGGTACCGGCCGCGATCTCCTGGCCCGTGGGCGCGTGGCTGACCGCGAACGCGCCGCGCCCGTGGCTGGTCCGCCTCGGCTGCGGTCTGGTCCTGACCGGCGCCATGACGTTCCTCGGCTGGATGTGGGGACGGGACGACGACCTGAGACTGTCCGGGCTGCTGGCCGGCCTGGGCATCACCCTGGGCGTGGGCCTCGCGGGCTTCGGCCTCTGGTACGCGCTCAGCGCCTCCTGGTTCAGCCGCAACGTGCAGTGGTTCCTGCCGGTGCTCGTCGCGCCGCTGCCGTTCGCCATGCCGTGGGTCGGGTCGTTCCTGCACGCCGTCTATCTGGAGGACGTGTTCGGCGTCCCGGCGAACGCGGTGCACGTGGGCTTCTACTGGCGGTACGCGGTGGCGTTCCGGCCGCTGGCCGTGGCACTGCTCTTCCTCCTCGGGCTGATAGCGCTGGCGGGCTGGGCCCGGCACTTCAACGTGCAGGCGCTGATCAGCGGGTTCTTCCGCGTGATGCTGGGCCTCGCGGGGCTGGTCGCCGTCCTGACGGTGGTGCAGCTCGCGCTCGACGACGTGGAGCGGGCCGCCGACCGGGCCATGGACGCGGCCGCCGAGGGCCGCCGTCCCCCCGCCTGGTTCGGGCTGCGCCCCGAGCTCGTCTGCGTGCGGCCGCTCGACGAGGAGACCGCCGTGGTCAACGGGCCCGTCCCGACCACGCACCCGGTGGTCTCGTTCCAGCCGAGCGGGGACACCGTATGGCTGTGGGACCCCGACCCGGCCCGCGGCGAGGAGACCGCACGGCACGCCCTTCGCGTCCGCGCGGAGGACGTGGCGCTGGTGACGACCCGGGGAACACGCTGCCGAACCTGGGCCCACTAGGCTTTTTCCTGGATACCCCAGGTTTCTCGTCGAGGAGGCGGCCCCATGGCCCGTGCCGGTGTCACCGTGGACCGGCTGGTCGCCGCCGCGGCCGAACTCGCCGACGAGGCGGGCTTCGAGCAGGTCACCCTGTCCGCGCTGGCCCGGCACTTCGGCGTGAAGGACGCGAGCCTGTACGCGCATGTGCGCGGCCTGAACGATCTGCGCACCCGGCTCGCCCTGTACGCGGGCGGCGAGCTGGTCGACCGTATCGCCGAGGCGGTCGCGGGCCGCGCGGGCAAGGACGCCCTGGTGGCCTTCGCGAACGCCTACCGGGAGTACGCCCTGGCGCACCCCGGGCGGTACGCGGCGACGCAGATCCGCATCGACCAGGACCTGGTCGCCGGCTCGCCCGCGATGCGCCGTACCGCAGACATCACCTACGGCATGCTCCGGGCGTACGGCCTCGCCGAACCCGATCTCACCGACGCCGTACGCCTGTTGCGCAGCACCTTCCACGGCTACTGCGCCCTGGAGGCGGCCGGCGGCTTCGGCGCACCGCGCGATGTACGGCGCTCCTGGGACCGGGCGGTCCAGGCCCTGCACGTGGCCCTGGAGAACTGGCCGCGCGAGGGGTGAGTCAGAGGGGCAGCTGGAACTCCAGGGCGGTGTGCGTGGGGCGGTAGCCGAGCCGGTCGTTGACCCCGCGCATGGGGTGGTTGTGCTCCGCCGTGTCGGTGAGCAGTCCGCCGAGCCGGGGGTGGCGCTCACGGGCGTGCAGGATCGAGGCGGCCTTCAGCAGGGCGCCGAGGCCGTGCCCCCGGTGCTCGGGCAGGACGGCCGTGCCGTAGTGCTGGGCGTCGCCCTCCCCGCTCCCGGGGACGACGAGTTCCGTGAAGCCCACGAGCGATCCGCCGGTCTCGTCGACGGCGGCCACGGTGTGCAGCAGGTCGCCGCGGTCGGCGACGGCGGCGGCAGCGGCCCGCACCCGGTCCAGGTCCCAGACGACCCGGCCGTGGTCGACGGTCCCCATCGGCATGTCGTCCATGGCGCGGCGCGAGGCGACGTAGCTCTCGGCGAGCTCGTCGGGCACCACGCCCTCCCAGGACGTGAGCCGGTATCCGGCGGGTGCCCCGGCCACGAGCGCGGTCAGCGCCGGCACGTCCGCCGACGCCAGCGGCAGCCGGGCGTGGATCAGCGTCAGCGCGGTCTCGAAGCCGCGCGCGGCGAGGAAGCCGGCGCCCGGACTCCCGCTGTCGGCCCGGGCGACGACGCTGCGCCGCCCGTCCTCCCGCGCGGCGTCGACGGCGGCGCCGAGCAGCAGCGTCGCCACGCCCCGGCGGCGTTCGGCGGGGTGGACGCGGACGTCGGCCTCGGCGAGATGCCGCTGCCCGTCCCTGCCGAACAGCCGCAGCGAGGCGGTGCCGAGCGGGCTGCCGTCCTCCCCCGAGGCGAGCCACACCAGCCGGCGGCCGCCGGCGACGGCGGGGTCGGCGAGGGCGGACAGTCGGGCGGGCGATCCGGTGCGCGAAGAGGTCAAGGAGACTCCGTGGCCGAGGGTGGGCCGCCTCTGCGAGGGAGCCCCAGGACGAGGGAGGGCCGCCCGTGCGAGGGAGCCCCAGGACGAGGGAGAGCCCGCCCGTGCGAGGGAGCCCGAAGACGAACCCTGCACTCCCCGCCGCCGTCGCTCAACCGGGTTTCGCGGTCCGTCTCACCCCGAGAGCGCCTGCACCTCCTCGTACGACAGCACCCGCTCCGCCGCCTCCCCGCCGCCCAGGACGGCGAGGGCGGTCTCCAGGGCGGCGCCGAGGGCCCGCCGGTAGAGCAGGGAGCCGAGGCTGATCCGGTGGACGCCGAGGTCCGTGAGGCGGGGAACGGCGGGCCCGGCGGGGGTGAGGAGAACGTTCAGCGGGACGTCCAGCCCCCGCAGCACGCCGGAGATGTCCGCCGGATCGGAGATCCCGGGGACGAACACACCGTCGGCGCCCGCCCGCTGGTAGGCGTCGAGCCGCTCCGCCGTGCCGCTGCCGTCCCCCAGCCAGTACGTGTCCGTGCGGGCGTTGACGAACAGCCCCGGCGCGGCCGCCTTCACGGCGGCGATCTTCTCGGCGTGCAGCGCGGCCGGCCCCAGCCCGTCCTCCAGGTTCACCCCGACGGCACCGGCGGCCGCCAGCTCCACCGCCAGCCGGGCCACTTCCTCCGGGTCGTCGCCGAACCCGCCCTCCGCGTCCACCGACAGCAGGAACGGCCCGGGCCCGAGGGCCACGGCCAGCCGCAGCGTCTCCTCCCGCGTGGCCGAGGCCCCGTCGGGCAGCCCGGCCGCCGCCGCGACACCGAGGCTGGTCGTACCGACGGCGGCGAAACCGTGCGCGGCCAGGACCCGCGCGGAGGCGCAGTCCCAGGCGTTGGGCAGCAGCAACGGGTCACCGGCGCGGTGCAGGGCGGCGAAGGGGGTCGAGTCGCTCATGGGACGACCGTAGCCGCCAAGGATGCGCGTCGGGCCCGACGGGCGCACGCTGAGGTGATGGACGGCGGAGACGCCGCGGACCGGCGGTGCGGGGCACCGGGGCGGTCATGACCGCGGAGACACCCCCGCCGCCTGCGGAGGAGCCCGCGTTCCGTCCGGGCCCGCAGGAGCCGGGTCATGCGCATCCGGTCCTCGCGGCTGTCGCCGGTGCCGTCATCGGAGCCGGGGCGGTCGGCGTCTCCTGGACCTTCGCGGGCGGCGGCGAGGGCCCCGCGGGCCCGCCGCCCACCCTCGCGTCCTGGGCGCCCACGGCCTTCACCCTGACCGGGACGTTCGAGCTGACCGACGGAGCGGTCGGCGACGGCGCCGGGGGCTGCCGGGGCGAGGGCGGCTACGACGACATCTTCGAGGGCACCGCCGTCACCGTGTACGACGCGGCGGGGACCGTCGTCGCCACCGGCCACCTCGGCGAGTCGATGCCCGAAGGCGGCGCCTGCCGGTTCGACGTGTCCGTCGCTGACGTCCCCACGGGTGAGCGGTTCTACCTGGTGAGGGTCTCGCACCGGGGGACGGTGCTGCTGACGGAGGCGCAGGCCGCGGCCGGAGGCTTCGGCGCCACCCTCGGCTGACCGGAAGTCGCGTTAGCGTCGGTACATGACCGTCAGCGCCACACCCGCCCTGCCCTCCGCCCTCGCCGCCGGGCCGCTCGTGCTCGACGGGGGGATGTCCAACCAGCTGGAGGCCGCAGGGTGCGAGCTGGGGGACGAGCTGTGGTCGGCGCGGGCGCTGATGGAGCGGCCCGAGGCGGTGGTGGGGGCGCATCTCGCCTACTTCGAGGCGGGGGCGAGCGTGGCGATCACGGCCAGCTACCAGGCGACGTACGAGGGGTTCGCACGACGGGGACTGGGGCCGGCGAAGGTCGCGGAACTGCTGGCGCTGAGCGTGGAGTCGGCCCGCGAGGCGGGCCGACTGGCCAGGGCGGGAGGCATCACACGGCCGCTCTGGGTGGCCGCGTCCGTGGGGCCGTACGGGGCGATGCTCGCCGACGGCTCCGAGTACCGGGGCCGCTACGGCCTGAGCGTGGCCGAACTGGAGCGTTTCCACCGGCCCCGTATGGAGACGCTGGCCGCCGCGGCCCCCGACGCGCTCGCCCTGGAAACCGTCCCCGACGCCGACGAGGCCAGGGCCCTCCTGCGCGCCGTCCGCTCTCTCGGTGTTCCGGCCTGGCTGTCGTACAGCGTCTCCGGCGCCCGCACCCGCGCCGGCCAGCCGCTGGAGGAGGCCTTCGCGCCGGCGGCCGACTGCGACGAGGTCTTCGCCGTCGGCGTCAACTGCTGCGCGCCCGAGGACGTGACCCACGCCGTCGCCACGGCCGCCCGGGTCACCGGCAAACCCGTCGTCGTCTACCCCAACAGCGGCGAGTCCTGGGACGCGGGCGCCCGCGCCTGGGACGGCCCGGCCACGTTCGACGCGGCCCGGGTCGAGGCCTGGCGCGAGGCCGGGGCCCGCCTCATCGGCGGGTGCTGCCGGGTCGGGCCCGAGGGGATCGCCACGATCGCACGGGCACTGACCACCTAGCTAGCGCCCCGCGTCGGGCTCCTCGGGACCGTCCGGCGCCGGTTCGGCCTTCGTGTAGAGGACGTCGCGAGCCTGCTCGGCCGCGCGCGTGATGCTCTCCCCTATGAAGTCGACGAACCGCGCTATGTTCTCCAGCCGCCCGGCGGCCGGGCTGCCGGGGCCGAGGACGGCGACGCCCTGCCGCGCGGTCTCGGCGAGCTGGACGTTGGACCGGGCCGCGGCGATCATCGCCTGGTACCAGAGCTCGTTGTCGACGACATAGCGCTCGCGGCGCCCTTCGTCGCGCTGCCGACGGACGAGATCCTGACTCTCCAGGAACGCGATCGCCTTGGACACGGACGCCGGGCTGACCCCGAGACGCTGGGCCAGCTCGGACGCGGTGAGGCTGCCTTCGTCGGTGATGTAGAGGGAGGTCAGCACCCTCGCCATCATCTTGGGCAGGCCCTGCGCCATCAGAAGGGTCGTGAACGTCTCCTCGTACGCCCGCACCTCCTCCGGGTCCCGCCCGTACGCCTGATCCGGCGCCCGCCGGTCCCGGGGCGCGGCCTGCCTGCGGCGATGGGCACGCCGCTCGGTGGCACGGTGGGCGAGATCGGCCCGGTAGCCGGTGGGACCGCCGTTGCGCATCACCTCACGCGTGATCGTCGAGGTCGGCCGCTCCAGTCCCCTGGCGATCTCCGCGTAGGCGAGCCCGTCGGCCAGCCCCGACGCGATCTGCTGGCGCTCCTGCTGAGTGAGCCTGCCTCCCGGCATCACACCCTCCTTCATGTTCCGTGACCGCCCCACCATAGCGTTCACCTCAACTCATTGCAACGCGCCACTCTCCCAACGTTGCATTAAATCCAAGCCCATTGCAACAAAATACCTTCACTGAACTGCAAGTATTCATCTCACACGCAACAAGAGCGTTGCCGAATCCACGAACGCAACGTAGCGTTTCCATCATCAGAAAGAACGAGCGGCAACGAGCCGAACGGCTCGGGCCACGACCGAAGGAACCCACCATGCAGACGTTCGCCACTCCCGCCCCCGTCTCCGTCGTCCTGGACATCCCCGCGGGCCGCATCCAGCTGATCGCCGCCGACCGCCCGGACACCACCGTGGAGATCCGCCCGGCCGACGCGGCGAAGAACCGCGACACCAAGGCCGCCGAGCGCATCGACGTCGCCTACGACGGCGAGGTCCTGCGCATCGGCGCCCAGGAGGCGGCGAACCGGCTCCTCGGCCACACCGGAGCCGTCGAGATCACCGTCCGGCTGCCCGCCGGCTCCCACGTCGAGGCCAAGGCCGCCGACGCCGAACTCCGCGGCGTGGGACGCCTCGGCGACGTCACCTACGACGGCGCCCGGAGCACGGTCAAGCTCGACGAGGCCGCCACCGCCCGCCTCACCGTCCAGGCCGGCGACATCACCCTCGGCCGCCTCACCGGCCCCGCCGAGATCAGCACCCGCAAGGGCGACATCCGCGTCACCGAGGCCGCCCGCGGCACCGTCACCCTGCGCACCGACCTCGGCGACATCGCCGTCGGCACCCCCCGGGGCACCTCCGCCTCCCTCGACGCCGGCACCGCCCACGGCCGCATCACCAACAGCCTCACCAACACCGAAGGAGACGCCGCCGTGACCTTCCACGCCACCACCGCCCACGGCGACATCACCGCCCGCAGCCTCTGAACCCGAACTCGACCAAGGGGGACCACCCATGACCGACCTGACCATCGCGGCGACCGGGCTGCACAAGTCCTACGGTGACAAGACCGTCCTCGACGGCATCGACCTGGCCGTCCCGCAGGGAACGATCTTCGCCCTGCTCGGCCCGAACGGCGCGGGCAAGACCACGACCGTGCAGATCCTCTCCACGCTCATCTCCGCAGACGCCGGGCAGGTCCGGGTAGCGGGCCACGACCTCGCCACCGCCGCGCAGTCCGTGCGCGCGGCGATCGGTGTCACCGGCCAGTTCTCGGCGGTGGACGGTCTGATCACCGGCGAGGAGAACATGCTCCTCATGGCGGACCTGCACCACCTGTCCAAGGCCGAGGGACGCCGGGTGACCGCCGAGTTGCTGGCCCGCTTCGACCTCACCGACGCCGCGAGGAAGCCGGCGTCGACCTACTCGGGCGGCATGAAGCGCCGCCTGGACATCGCCATGACCCTGGTCGGCGGCCCGCGCGTCATCTTCCTCGACGAGCCCACCACCGGCCTCGACCCCCGCAGCCGCCACAACATGTGGCAGATCATCCGCGAACTCGTCGCCGACGGCGTCACGATCTTCCTCACCACCCAGTACCTGGAGGAGGCGGACGAACTCGCCGACCACATAGCGGTGCTGAACGACGGAAAGATCGCGGCCGAGGGCACCGCCGACGAGCTGAAGCGTCTGATCCCCGGCGGCCACGTCACCCTCCGCTTCACCGACCCGGCCGCCTACAGATCAGCGTCGGCAACGCTGAACGAGACCGCGCACGACGACGAGTCCCTCACCCTGCACATCCCCAGCGACGGCAGCCAGCGCGCACTGCGCGCCCTCCTGGACCGCCTGGACGCGGCCGGGGTCGAGGCCGACGAACTGACCGTGCACACCCCCGACCTCGACGACGTCTTCTTCGCCCTGACCAGCTCCGTCACCGTCCCCCACCAGACCAAGGAAGACGCCCGATGAGCTCCCTCTCCCTCGCCGTACGCGACTCGGCCACCATGCTGCGCCGCAACCTCCTGCACGCCCGGCGCTACCCGTCCCTCACCCTGAACCTGCTGCTGACGCCGGTGATGCTGCTCCTGCTGTTCGTCTACGTCTTCGGCGACACGATGAGCGCGGGCATCGGCGGCGGTGGCCCGGACCGCTCCGAGTACATCGCGTACATCGTCCCGGGCCTGCTGCTCATGACCATCGGCAGCACCACGATCGGCACGGCGGTCTCCGTCTCCAACGACATGACCGAGGGCATCATCGCCCGCTTCCGCACGATGGCGATCCACCGTGCCTCTGTCCTCGTGGGCCACGTCGTCGGCAGCGTCCTCCAGAGCGTCATGAGCGTGCTCCTCGTCGGCGCCGTGGGCGTGGCCATCGGCTTCCGCTCCACCGACGCCGGTGTCCTGGAGTGGCTCGCGGCCTTCGGCCTCCTCGTGCTGTTCGCCCTGTCGCTCACCTGGATCGCGGTCGGCATGGGCCTGGTCAGTCCCAACGCCGAGGCGGCCAGCAACAACGCGATGCCGTTGATCTTCCTGCCTCTGATCTCCAGCACGTTCGTGCCGGTCGAGGCGATGCCGGGGTGGTTCCAGCCGGTGGCCGAGTACCAGCCCTTCACGCCGGCCATCGAGACGCTGCGGGGCCTGCTCCTCGGCACCGAGATCGGCCACAACGGGCCTCTGGCTCTTGCGTGGTGCCTCGTCCTGGCGGGTGTCGGGTACGTCTGGTCGACGGCGAAGTTCAACGCGGACCCCAAGTAACGAGGTGGCCCTTGGCGGAGCCCGGGACGGTGCGCGGCTCGGCGTCAGGGAGGTACTGCCCGGGGGCTGAGGGCGGGGCGGTGCGCAACTCGGCGCGACGAGGTGCCGCCACGCCCACCCGTGCCGCCCCTGGCGGTACGCATGCCCGCGGCAACGGGCGACGGGCGGCGGGAAGCCGCGTACGGCGGGGAGGGGACGGGGCGGGGGGTGTCCGCCCGCAGCGGCCGCCGTCGAACACCAGAACCCCCGTAGGGAGCCAGCCCGGCGGACCGAGGACGGACACCC